>NZ_JBEXNM010000061.1:0-54984 GCF_040611095.1 Streptomyces sp. NPDC003077
GCACCGGAGTGCGTGGCGCGCACTCCGGAGCCGACCGGACGACACTTACAGGACCAGGAACAATGTCACTTGGCGACGCAGTAATTGCCGAACGCGGGATTCAGCAGTCCGATCACCGAGATCGTGTTGCCACAGGCGTTCACCGGTACGTGAACAGGGACCTGGACCGTGTTGCCCGAAGCGATACCCGGGGAGCCGACCGCGGCCCCCTGGGTATTGGCATCGGCGACAGCCAAGCCCGCGCCGGCGACCACCATCCCACTGGTGATCATCGCGGCAGCGACGACCTTTTTGATCATTATTCCTCCTAGTTGACAACACGGCCCCAGCCGAGGGCCGCATCTTCTGCAACAACGAGGAGTAAGTGTTGAAAGCTACGAACCTGTCTCGCCATTCACTCGTTCCGGGCCGGCAGGGAACGAACTAGCGATTGCCAAACGTTTTTCCTGCCGCTCCCCCTCTCGATGCGCGTGGCAGCCTTGACATACCCGGCTCAGCTCTGGTCGATGAAGCGGTCCAGCACCCGGACGCCGAATTTGAGGCCCTCCACCGGCACCCGCTCGTCCACTCCATGGAACATACCCGCGAAATCCAGCTCCGGCGGAAGCTTCAGCGGCGCGAACCCGAAGCAGCGTATTCCGAGATCGGAAAAGGACTTGGCGTCCGTACCGCCGGAGAGCATGTACGGCACGGCCCGCGCGATCGGGTCCTCCGCCTTGAGGGCGGACTGCATCGCGTCCACCAGCCCCCCGTCGAAGCCGGTCTCCAGCGCCTTGTCGGAGTGGACGTCCTCCCGCTTGACCCGCGGTCCGAGGATCCGGTCCAGGTCCGCGAGGAACTCCTCCTCGTATCCGGGCAGGAAGCGCCCGTCGACGTGCGCGGTCGCCTGCCCCGGGATGACGTTGACCTTGTAGCCGGCGCCCAGCTGGGTCGGCGCGGCGGTGTTCCGCAGCGTGGCGCCGATGAGCTTGGCGATCCCGCCCAGCTTGGCGAGCGTGGCCTCCATGTCCTCCGGGTCCAGCTCGGTCCCCAGGGCGTCGGACAGCTCGTCCAGGAAGGACCGCACCGTCTTGGTCACCCGCACCGGGAACTGGTGCCGGCCGAGCCGCGCCACGGCCTCGCACAGCTCCGTGATCGCGTTGTCCTTGTTGGTCATGGAGCCGTGGCCGGCGGTGCCGTCCACGGTGAGCCGCATCCAGTGCATGCCCTTCTCGGCGGTCTCCACCAGGTAGAGGCGCAGCTTCTCGTTCACCGTGAAGGAGAAGCCGCCGACCTCCCCGATGGCCTCCGTGACGCCTTCGAAGAGGCCGGGGTGCTTGTCCACCAGGTGCCGCGCCCCGTAGGTGCCGCCCGCCTCCTCGTCCGCGAGGAAGGCCAGCACGATGTCCCGGGGCGGCTTCCGGCCGGAGCGCAGACGGTCGCGGACGACGGCGAGCGTCATCGCGTCCATGTCCTTCATGTCGACCGCGCCGCGTCCCCAGACACAGCCGTCGGCGATCTCCCCGGAGAACGGGTGGTGCGTCCAGTCGTCGGCGTTGGCCGGCACGACGTCCGTGTGCCCGTGGATGAGGAGCGCGGGACGGGACGGGTCCTCGCCCGCGATCCGCGCCACGGTCGAGGCGCGCCCCTTGTGCGATTCGATGATCCGCGGTTCGAGCCCGACCTCGGCGAGCTTCTCCGCGACGTACTCGGCGGCGGCGCGCTCACCCGGGCCCGAGTGGTCGCCGTAATTGCTGGTGTCGATCCGGATCAGGTCGCGGCACAGATCGACGACCTCGTCCTCACCGGTCACCGCACGGGCCGGCTGCGACTCGCTCACACTGCCTCCTCATGGTTCACGGCCGCGCCGCTCCCCCGGAAGGGAACGGTCCGCGGCGGGGGTCCTCCGCCATCCTCCACCCGCGCGGCTCCGCGCCCAAGGCCGCAATGTTCCGGACATGCGCTGGTCACACGCGGGCGCCGGTGATCGCGGGCGATCCACACGGGTGATCGACCACCCCCAAACGTTTGCTATTGTTTTCCATGTCGGAACGGCCGAGCGGCCGAAACGACAAACACCTGGTCCGGGTGGCGGAATGGCAGACGCGCTAGCTTGAGGTGCTAGTGCCCTTTATCGGGCGTGGGGGTTCAAGTCCCCCCTCGGACACTCACTGAACGGGCCACCGGGTTTTCCCGGTGGCCCGTTCTTGTCATGGGTCCGGAAAATCTGCGATCGCGCTTGCCCTGATCTGTTTTCCGGCGCCTTGTGGTCCGTTCCCGGCTCCTTCGGCTGGGCCTGTGTGCCGGGGTCCGCGCGCATCGGGCACAAGCGGGGCGCGCACCGGGAACCGGCCCGCTCGTACCTGAGCGCTTCGGCTGGCAGGTTTTTTTCCGCGTCTCCAGGGTTCTCCGGGTTCTCCGGTTCGGCTGGGATGGTCCGACCGGGAATCGTCGGGGGTCGCCGGGGTGGGGCTCAGGCAGGAGCGATGGTCGCGCGTCTTCTCGGACGAGGAGGTGCACACCATGTATCCACCGAAAAAGTTCGACATCACCTGGCCCGATCTCGCCTTCGGGCTCGCGGCCTGCGGGCGGGACCACGACGCCGACCAGCAGCGCATGGCTGCGGCCGTGGAGCAGCGGTTCGCCGACGGGAGCGGCGCCGGAACGGGAGCCGTACGACGATTCGGCGGCCACCGGCCGACGCGGTGGTCGGGAGGCGGCGACGGCGCGGACTCGGCCCGGGCGGATTCCTGCCTGGCGACGTTGTCCGTGCGCAGCGCGCTGGACCTGTGCCTGACCGCCTCCGGGCTGCCTCCCGGGAGCGAGGTGCTGATGTCCGCCGTGACGATCCCCGACATGTGGCAGGTGGTCCGCGAACACGGCTTGGTCCCGGTCCCTGTGGACATCGAGCCGGGAACGCTGCTGCCCCGCCCCGAACAATGGCTGGCGGCGGCCACTCCCCGTACGAAGGCGGTCATCGTCGCCCACCTCTTGGGGACGCAGGCGCCTTTGGACGACCTGGTGACGCTTGCCCAGGAGCGCGGCTGGCTGCTCGTGGAGGACTGCGCCCAGGCGTACAGCGGGCCGTCGTTCCGTGGCGACCCCGGCGCGGACCTGACGCTGTTCAGCTTCGGACCGATCAAGACGGCCACCGCGCTGGGCGGCGCGCTGGCGGTCGTACGGGATGCCGCTTTGTTGGCGTCGATGCGTGAGCTGCACCGGTCCTGGCCCGTGCAGAAACGCTCGGACCAGGCCGGGCGCATAGCGAAGTACGGATGGTTCGCGCTGCTCACCGAGCGTCCCGTCTACACCGGCGTGACGGCCGCGGCCCGGCTGCTGGGGATCGATCCCGGCGACCGGATGCAGAGCACCGTCGGCGCGTTCGCCGGACGGGACCTCATGCCGGCCATCCGGCACCGCCCTTCGCCCGCGTTGCTGGCGCTGCTGGAGCGGCGGCTGCGCGCGGACACCGCGACCTCGGTGACCGAACGGGCCGAGACCGCGCGGAGGCTGGTGTCGCTCCTGCCAACGGGTTCCGTGGTCTATGGGGCGGAGGCGCCCGTGCACACGTACTGGCTGTGCGCCGTGCCGACCCGCGACCCGGCCGCCACGGCCGCCCGGCTGCGCGCGGCCGGTTTCGACGCCACCCGTCCGACGTCGCTGGCCGCCGTGCCCGCGCCCGCCGGCCGGGAGCCCGGTGCCCGAACGGCCGCACACCTGGTCCGGCACGCGGTCTGCCTGCCGTTCCATCCGGGGATGCCGGACCGGGCACTGGAGCGGATGGCCGCGGTGGTGGACCCGGAGATGCACGGGTTGAAGGCCGTGACAGTGCCGTGAGACCGGGGCCGCCGCCGCTCGGCGACATCTGTCTGTCAGGGGCATCGGTCAGGGATGCGTCGGGGGCGGGTCAGGGTCCGCTCCGGGGTTCCTGAGCGGTGGCGGGGGCGACGACGGGGGAAACATGTGGTCGAGGGCGAGAACGGGAGTACGGGGTCGGGGATGGCGGCAGAGGGTGCTGGATGTCTGACGGTGGCAGGGGGTGGCGGGAAGGACCGAGCCGAGTGTGAACGAGTGAGCAGACGGCAGTGCGAGAGGCGGAAGAGAGGATGAGGTGAGAGGGGTGAGGGGGTGAGGTGAGAGAGGACGAGGAGAGACGGACGGCGGGTGCGGAGGTGCGGGCGGCGTCCCTCGGTGGCTCGTGGACGTGGTCAGGCGATCACGGGGGTGCCGAGGGCGCGGGAACGGCGGCGCGGTGCACGGACGAGCGGGAGCGCGGCGTGGGGCGCACGCGCACGGATAACCCGATGCGGGGAGGAGTGGGTCATCAGTAGGGTGCGCGGGTTCGGGCACGGCGTGACGTGCGGATGAGACCTGCGTGAGGGATGACTGTGGTGACCGTAAAGAACGTGGCCGAGCCGGGGCAGACGTTGATCTTCGACGCGGATGACACGCTGTGGGAGAACAACGTCATCTTCGAACGGGTCATCGACGAGTTCCTGGACTGGATGGCGCACCCGGAGTTCGGCCGGGCCAATGTCCGTTCCATCCTGGACGAGATCGAGGCGGCCAACGCCACGGTGCACGGTTACGGGAGCAAGGTGTTCCTCCGCAGCCTTGGCGAGTGCGTCGAGCGGGTGCGGCAGCGCGTCGCGACCGCCGAGGAACTCGCGCGGATCGCGCAGTGGGCACGGGCCTTCGACGGGCACACGGTGGAGCTCATCCCGGGCGTGGCCGAGACGCTGACGGAGCTGGGGAACCGGCACGAGCTGATGCTGCTGACCAAGGGCGACTCGGAGGAGCAGCAGCGGAAAGTGGACGCGTCCGGGCTGGCCGAACACTTCCGGAGCGTGCACATCGTCTCGGAGAAGGACGTCCGTACGTACGAGGGGCTGGTCCGCGATCGGGCGCTGGTGCCGGAGGCCACGTGGATGATCGGCAACTCCCCGAAGTCGGACATCCTGCCCGCGCGGGCGGCCGGGCTGAACGCCGTCTTCGTCCCGAACGCGAACACCTGGGTCCTGGAGCACGGCGCCCTCGATCCGGCGGACGGCCGGGTGCTGCGGCTGGAGACGTTCGGGGAACTGCTGCGGCATTTCTAGCGCGCCGTAGCATGGGCCGAATGATCAGCAAGCGTTCCGGCCGTTCGTCCGCCGAGACCCCGTGTCGGGTCACCGTTTGCCGCGGCTGCTGCTGCGGTGACCCGCGCAAGGTTCCCGGGGTCGATCACGCCGGGCAGATATCCCGGCTGCGCGCGGCCCTGGCCGGTGCGGCACCCGTGCGCGCCTCCGACTGCCTGGACGTCTGTGACCAGGCCAACGTGGTCGTCGTCCAGCCCTCGGCGGCCGGCCGGGCCGCGGGGGGACGCCCCGTATGGCTGGGGCTGGTCAACGACGATGACGCCCTGGACGACATCGCGTCGTGGATACGGGCCGGAGGGCCGGGCGTCGCCGAGCCGCCGGGCGTGCTGGACCTGTACGCGATCACGGTGTCGCGGCGTGTACGGGAGGGCCTGGACGGCTGAGGAGAGTCGGCCGGGCGGAGGAGGGCACCTCCCCCGCGTGGCGGAGGCAGGTCGTTCGCCGGCGGGAAGAGCAGCGGCACGCCCGCGGAAAAGACTCTTCCCATGGACACGACCAAGCCGGACGCGACCGAGTCTTCCGCGCACCCGCAATCCGCGCACCCGCAAGGGGCCGCGGCCCCGAATCAGCGAGAACAAGGCGCCACGGCTTCCCCTCAGTCTCAGAAGGAACACCGGAACGAGCCCCGAAGGGGCGGGGGAAGGCACAACGGACCGCTGAAGCCCGGCGGTCCGATGCCGAGGGAAGGCGCGCCCTCCCGCCCGGCCGAGGCTCCGTCACCCGCGCGACCGTCGCGGCGGCTGAAGGCACTGGGGTGGATCGCCGCTGCCGCCTGCGTGCCCTATCTGGTTCTCAAGCTGGTGTGGGTCCTGGGCTTCGACATCGGCGTCGTCGACTTCAAAGGCGTCGGGCGGGGCACATGGGTGGCGGCCAACGTCGTCACCTTCCTCATGGACGCGGTCGCCGCGCTCGTCGCCCTCACCCTGACCCGTCCGAGGGGTCGGCGGGCGCCCGCGTGGCTGCTCCTCTTCCCGCTGTGGATGGCGTCCGGGCTGCTCCTCCCGCTGATGGTGGGGGTACCGGCGGGGACGCTGGCCGCCTTCGCCACCGGCGGGGACAACCGGCTGTTCACGGGCGAGTTCCTTGAGCCCTGGGTCTTCGTCGTCGTGTACGGCGGGTTCATCGTGGAGGGCCTGACCCTGCTCGGGGCCTTCGCGGTGTACGCGCACCAGCGCTGGGGTGCGCTGCTGCGGCAACCCGTGGGGGCGTTCCCGGACCTCGGCACCCTCGCGGTCCGCCGGGTGCTCGGCACGCCGGCCGTGGCGCTGATGGCCGTCATGGGAGTCATCCGGTTACTGCTGGGGCTGGGCGTGCCCATGGGGGAGGCGATGGGAGACAACATCGTGCAGCGGGCGGGCGCTGTGGTGCAGGGCGCGCTCTCGGTGGCGGGGGCGGCCGGGGCGACCGTGCTGCTCTGGCCCCGGCTCGGTCGCGGGGGCCGCACGCGGATGCGGGGGCCGCTCGCGCTGGCGTGGACCGGTTCGGCCGCGGCGTTCGCGTGGGGCGGCACGCTGTGGCTCACGTGGAGCGTGGTGACCGCGTTCACCGGGGGAAGCAGTTCGTTCCCGGGTGGCCTGCCGGGGCTCATGGGTTCCTCGGACCTGATCGTCGGCCTGGTGCTCCTGTGTCTCGGGGCGTGCACGCTGGCGGGGCAGAACGCCTCGGTACGTTCCGCCCGTAGCGGACATGCGGAGGAATGTACGAGGACGGATGATCGTTGATGTAGGAGAAACGCACCTCGACCTAAGGATCGAATCGCTCGTGAGCAAGGTCCCCCACACCACCCTCAACAACGACGTCGCGATGCCGCAGCTCGGCTTCGGTGTCTGGCAGGTGCCGGACGACGAGGCGTTCATCGCCGTCCGGCACGCGCTGGAGGCCGGGTACCGCAGCATCGACACCGCGGCGATCTACGGCAACGAAGAGGGCACGGGGAAGGCGCTGGCCGCTTCCGGCATCGCACGTGACGAGCTCTTCGTCACCACCAAGCTCTGGAACAGCGACCAGGGGTACGACACGACCCTGCGCGCCTTCGACACCTCCCTCGAAAAGCTCGGTCTGGAGTACGTGGACCTGTACCTGATCCACTGGCCGGTGCCGGCCCGGGACACGTACGTGGACACCTACAAGGCGCTGGAGAAGATCTACGCGGACGGCCGCGCCAAGGCCATCGGCGTCTCCAACTTCAAGCCCGCGCACCTGGAGCGCCTGATGGGCGAGACCTCCATCGTCCCGGCCGTCAACCAGATCGAACTGCACCCGCAGTTCCAGCAGGCCGAGGCCCGGGCCGTCCACGCCCAGCACGGCATCGCCACCGAAGCCTGGTCGCCGCTGGGCCAGGGCAAGGGCCTCCTGGAGGACCCGGTCATCGGCGACCTCGCCAAGAAGCACGGCAAGACCCCGGCCCAGATCGTGCTGCGCTGGCACCTCCAGCTCGGCAACATCGTCATCCCGAAGTCCGTGACGCCCTCGCGGATCAAGGAGAACATCGACGTCTTCGGCTTCGAGCTCGACGCGGACGACCTCGGCACCCTGGCCGCCCTGGAGGCGGGCAAGCGTCTGGGCGCGGACCCGGATGTGTTCGACCTGGTCTGAGTTCCTTCCGGGGCAGGCCGTGGCCGGGTTGTTCCGGTGGGATCCGGTCGGCTCAGCTCGCTGGTCCGACTTGCCGGCCTGAGTGGAAGCTGATGTTTCGTGCGCAATGCCGTCGTCCTGGTGGGCGGCGGCGTTGTGTTGTGGGGGCGCCAGTTTCCCCGCATGTGCGGGAGTCATAGACGATCTCGGCGTAGTACGAGGCGGGACCACTCCCGCACGCGCGGGAACGACCCGCCGCAGCCCGGCGAGCGCATCCCGACCGGCGGACCACCCCCGCACGCGCGGGAACGACGTCGGTGCGGGCGCCCTGTTCGGGTCGCTAGGCGGACCACCCCCGCACGCGCGGGAACGACCGCGGCGCGTACCGGTAGACGGCCCGGCCCCACGGACCACCCCCGCACGCGCGGGAACGACATCGTTGCCGCCCGCCTAACACGGCAAGCGATCGGACCACCCCCGCACGCGCGGGAACGACTGTGAGGCGACCGGCAATGCCCGCGCCACCGCCGGACCACCCCCGCACGCGCGGGAACGACGACCTGCGGTACCTGTCGAAGATGTCCACGATCGGACCACCCCCGCACGCGCGGGAACGACCAGGTCCAGCAGGCGGACGGGCCGGGGGGTGTCGGGACCACCCCCGCACGCGCGGGAACGACCTTCGTGACCTGGGGCTTCGTCCAGCAGGGTTGGCCGTTTGCGTCAGTTCGATTCGCATTCGAATGCCGAACCGGGATGGGCGGAGACCGGGCCATGCAACATGCACGGCGGCCCCCTCCCCTGGTAACGCTCACCGGGCTCAAGGTCTCGGGCCGAGCTTACGCGCGGCAGGGACCCGCAAGCCGGTAAGGCATGTCCGAAGAGGGACACTGGCCGCCCATGGCAGAGCCGGGGTTCGGCAAGGCGGGGTGGAGGGTGGGGTTTTGGTGTCGCGGCGGGTTAAGTGGGTTTTGGTGGGGGTTTGGGGGCTGTTGGTTGTTGGGGCGGGTGGGGTGACGTTGGCGTTGGATGGGGGTGAGGAGAGACGGGTGGGGCCGTATCAGTGGGAAGAGAGTGGTGGCGAGGGGCCTGGCCGGGAGCAGGGGGACGCATTGGTGGGTGGTCCCGGGGTGCTGCCGGGAGGGATGCCTGACGAGTGCGACCGCCCGTCGCCGGGGCAGGGGCAAGGGCAGGGGGCAGGGGTTTCGTCGGCTTGTGTGCGTCTGGAGGGGGAGGGCTGACGCGGCGGAAGGCTGGGTTGCGGGGCGTCAGCGCAGGGCGTAGCCGCCGTCGGGGTAGAGCGTGGAGCCGGTCATGTAGCCGTTGGTGAAGAGGAAGAGAACCGTTTCGGCGACCTCGGCCTCCGTTCCCAGGCGGCTCAGGAGGGTGTCCTCGGTGTAGCGGGCCGCGCTCGCGTCGCGGACTTCGGCAGGGCGCTGGGACCACAGGTTGCCGTCGATCATGCCGGGTGAGACGACGTTGACCCGGACGGGGGCGAGCTCGACGGCGAGGCCGCGTCCCAAGCCCTCGATCGCCGCGTTGCACGCCACGTACGCGGGGGCCGGGCCCGCCGGCCGGACGCTCGCCGCGCCGGACATCAGGACGATCGAACCGTCCTCGGCCAGCTTCGGCGCCGCGTACCTGGCCGCGTAGTACTGACCCCAGAACTTCGAGACGAAGGGGCTCTCCGCGTCGGCGTCGCTCAGCTCCAGCATGGGTCCGGTGCGGTAGGAGGCGGCGGGCGTGAAGAGGTGGTCCAGGCGGTCCAGCGCGTCGAAGAACGCGGCGAGGGACACCTTGTCGGTGGTGTCGACGACGCGGGCGGACGCGGCCGGGCCCAGCTCCGCGACGGCGGCGCCGAGCCGGTCCTCGCTCCGTCCGCCCAGGACGACGCGCGCGCCCGCGCCGACCGCGCGCCGGGCCACCTCCAAGCCGATGCCGGAGCCGCCCCCGAGGATGACGACCGTGCGGTCGGCGAGGGGGTGGGAGGAGTTCGCCGGGGTGGGGTGGGGCTGGTGGGCCTGGTGGTGCGGCTGCGTCGTCACTTGGGGGCTCCTTCGGCGGTGGGGCTGTCCGGTACCCGGCTGGTGGGCGAGCGTGCGGGGAGTGATGAGCGGCCGGGTGGTGGATGCCTGATACGGGATTGCGCCTGTGGTGATCATTGACGGCAACAGGGACGGCCTGTGGGTCATTCCTGTCGGCCCGGGTTCGGCGGTTCCGGGTTTGGTGGTGCCGGGTTTGGCGGTGCTGGGTTCGCTGTCCCCCCGCCGTGGTCCCCCAGCCCGGCCGTCCCACGTTTCCGCAGGTCGTCACCCCCGGTTCGTTCGGGTCGGACGGTGGACCGTAAGGTCTCGGGCGTGGGATTTCCGGGATGGATGCCGCCGACGGAGACCGAGCGGCGGCTGTGCGAGGCGGCGGCGCGGGGTGACTGGCAGGGACAGGTCGCGGCGATCGCCGGTGAGGACCTGTATCTGGCGGCGCCGCAGCACGGGCAGGATCCGCTGCCGGTCTACGACGACCCCGCCGTGGGCGGGAAGTGCATTCCCGTCCTGACCCGCGCGATGTTGCCGCCCTGGCATCCGCAGCAGTTCTTCGACCGGATCACGCTCGAAGATCTGGCCCAGGACTGGCCGAACGACAAGTGGCAGCTCGCGGTCAACCCGGGCACCCCGAGCGCGGCGTACTTCCCCGCGTCCCCCGCGCACCGCTCCACCTGGTTGCAATTGCGCGCGCAGGGCGGCGTACGGCCGGGCGGGCTGCTGACCACGCACCTCGGCGGGCCCACGCACGGTCCGCTGGCGCAGGCGCTGGCCTGTGGTGCCCCGATCGCCGTCCACCACAGCGTGCCGTGGAACGAGTTGGGCACCACCTTCCTCGACAACGCCACGGACGCGCGGACGCTGAGGGAACAGTGGTCGGTCGTCGACCCGGCGTCGTGGCAGCAGCGGCTGCGTCAGCTCGTCGAGGGCCGGTTCGTGCCGGCGGAGACGGAGGCCGCGCTGCGGGCGCGGTCCGCGGCGTCCCCGAGCGGGGCGGGCGGCACGCGGGATTCGGCGCGTGAGCCCGCCGCCGACGGCAAGGCGGAGGAGGCCGGGCAAGCGTCCGATGCCGCGGCAGAGCCCTCGGCCCCGGGCGTGCCCGAGATGCCCGAGCTTGTCCGCACGTACGAGGAGCGATTCCGTACGGACGGGGTGCTGCTCCCCGACGGACAGGTGAAGTCCCTCGTCGCGCTCGACCTCGTCCACGCCGTGGCACTCGTGCGGTGGGGACTCAGCGCCCGCTACTGCTCACCGCCGGAGGCCGAACCGGCGGTGCTGGAGATCGGTGCGCGGGCCAAGGCGGCGTACTCCTCGTGGGAGGAGTTCTCGGCCGGGTATCTCCTGGGGCGGATGCTGGCTTTCGACAACGGCTGGTTCGGCACGCATTACGCCGAGGCGCTGCACATCCATCGGGTGCTCACCCAGGACCCGGGCTCGCCTTGGCGGGGGCTCCCCTTCGCCTGAGCCGACAGGAGCGGTGGTTTGTCCCAGTTGGGGCACTGGGGGCTTGTCGCCTCACGCCGCCGCGTCGTCGCCCGCCTCGTTCGGGGTCGCCTCGTTCGGGGTCGCTGCGTTCGGGGTCGCCTCTCCTCGTGCCTCTTCCGGCAGCTTGCGGGTCAGGGCGATGACGGGGATGACCCGGCGGGTGCGGGTGCGGAAGGTGGCGAAGTTGGGATCGCGTTCGGTCTGACGGCGCCACAGTTCGTCGTGTTCGCTCTCCGGCAGCGCGGTGGCGCGTGCCTCGAACCGTTCCGTGCCGGCCTCCACCTGCACGGACTCCGGGTGCGCCAGGATGTTGTGATACCAGGCGGGGGCTGTGGGGGCGCCTCCGTTGGAGGCGAATACGATCAGGCGGTCGCCGTCGGGGAGATAGACCAGCGGAGTCGTCCGGGGCAGTCCGCTGCGCGCCCCGCGCGTGCTCAGGAGCAGCAGGCTGATGCCTTCGAAGTCGCCGCCGACCACGCCGCCGTTGGCACGGAACTCCTCGATGACGCGGAGGTTGAAGGGGTTGCTGTTCACCGCGGGACGCGTGTTCTCGTTGCCGGTCGCGCTCTCGTTGTCGATCATGTTGGCGACCGTACGGCCTCACATCGTGTGAGAGTCAACCTCCGCTGACGCACAAGGCCCTGGCCTCGGGCGGAGCACCCCCGGCCACCGAGCGCTACGGCCGCCGAGCGGAGGGCCACGGTCCGGGCGGGAGTACGTGCGGCGCGGGTACCCGGTCCGGTGGGAGGGGCTACTCGGCGGGACGGGCGAGCGTACGCGGTGATCTTTCCGCCCGTGGCTACGGCGGACGGCGAGCAGGACGACGAGAGGGAGGATGGAAACGTGAACGTGAACGGGAACGGCGGGCGTGGGCACGCGGACGGGGACGGGGGCCGGGTAGGCGCCGGAATGTCCCACGGTCTGCCCCGACCATGGACGCGGACGGGAATCCGTGCGTGGACGGGAACGGGCGCGGGCGCGGGCAGCCCGCGCCGCGGCCGTCCGCACCTCGCGCCGCACGGGGAACAGGGGCCACGGTGCGCCACCAGCGGGGACCGCCGTGTGCGCTGACCTCGCATCGACGGGCAGGGGCGGCGGCGGAGGGACGAAGCCCAGCGGCCTCCGATCCACTGCTTCCGCGCGCATTCCCGGGCCCACCGGACCCACCGACCCCACCCGTCCCACCGATCCCGGCGCCGGGCAGGCCGGGGACACCCGCCGTTCCAAGGACGCCCGGTCTTCCCCCAAGGCCCTGGGCCGCGTGGAAGACCCCGTTTCCGCCGCGTCCTCGTCCGAGGAACCCCACGCCGCGCCGGACAAGGACGTGCCGAGTGGCGCGCCGGATTCCGCGTCCGAGGCACCCGAAGCATCCGAAGTATCCGAGACGTCCAAGACATCCAAGACGTCCGAGGGTGCCACCACCGGCCGGCCCGGCACCCGGCCCGCCGCCAAGCCGTACAACCGCACGTCCCCGCCGCTCTGGGCGCGCTACCGGACCGCTCTGCGCCGTACGCCGGTGTCGGTCTGGAACGACGACGTGTCCGACTGGGCCGCGAGCCTGACCTACTACTCCGTCCTGGCGCTGCTCCCGGCGGTCCTCGTCACCGTGTCGCTGATCGGTCTCGCCGATCCGTCCGCCACCAACGTCCTGATCAACCACCTCAGCGAACTGGCCCCCGCCGAGTCGGGCGGCACGGTGCGCCAGGCGCTGACGAGCATGGCGCACCACAGCACCGCGGCGTGGATGCTGGTCGGGGGTGCCACCGTCAGCGCGGTGTGGTCCTCGTGCAGCTACCTGGCGGTCTTCCGCCGGGCGCTGCACGCCATGCACCGGGTCAAGGACGACCGGCCCCCGTGGCGCAAGGCCCCCCGCATTCTGGCGACGGCGCTGGTGCTCCTGGCGCTGCTCATCACGAGTGCGGTGGCCCTGCTGGTCAGCGGGCCCGTCGCGCGCTGGGCCGGCCGGGCGCTCCATCTGGGTTCGGCGGGCGAGACGACCTGGAACCTGCTCAAGTGGCCGTTGCTGCTGGTGCTGGCGACCGTGCTGGTGATGGTGCTGTTCCGTTCGGGCCCGGCGTGTTCGCGCGGAGTGCGGCGGGCGGCGCCCGGCGGGGTGCTGGCGGTGCTGCTGTGGCTGGTGGCGTCGGCCGGCTTCACGCTGTACGCGTCGTACGTCGGGACCTTCAACCGGCTCTACGGTTCGCTCGCGGGCTCCGTGGTCTTCCTGGTGTGGCTGTGGTTCTCGCACCTTTCCTTGCTGAGCGGGGCGCAGTTCAACGTGGAGTTGCTCCGCCTGGCGCCGCCGGAGCGGGTGCCGGCACCTCGTTGACGACTGAGGGAGGCGGGCCGGGGCGAGTCGTCACGACGGACGGGCCGACGGGCACGGACGGGCCGGCGGGCGTCCACCGCCCGCGGGCCCGTCACCCCGTTCCCCGGTCAGCCCGTCAGCCGATCGCCCCGCCGCTCGGCTCGCCGGTGGCCGGTCGCCGACGCTCGGCTCGCCGGTCGCCGGCGCTCACCGCGCCCCGTGACCGCTCGCGATCTCCTCGATGCGGCGTGCCAGCTCGAAGTCGCGCTCGGTGACCTTGTGACCGGCGCTGTGCGTGGTCACGGCGACGGTCAATTCGTGGTAGCCCAGGTGGAGATCGGCGTGGTGGTCCAGTTCCTCCTGGATCTGGGCGATGTGGACGACCATCGCGGCGGCCGGCAGGTGTCCGTCGAAGACGTACGCGCGGGTCAGCCGGTCCTCCGCCGACGACCAGCCGGGGAGTTCCGCGAGCCGGTCCTCGATCTCCTTGTCCGTGAGCGGGTCCATGTGCTCGTACACCGCGTTCCGCCTTCCGTTCGTGCCCTGGTCCGTGTGCCGGTGCGCGTACTGCCGGCGCTTCCGGTGCGCTGCCGGTCCATCCTTGCCCGGTGGCGCGCCCATACGCCCGCATGACGTGATTCCAGCAGTTCCGGCCAGGCAGGCCGAGCGCGTTTTCGCGCCAATGTGCACACGGGTTCGCGGCAGCCTCGCGCTGCGTGCGGCCCACCGGCTTTCCCGGCGGAAGGGCGTTGCCGGGGGTCGGGTACGGTCGGCCCATGATGACGGACGTGGCAGTTACGGCGGTGTCATGACGGTGGTCGCGGCTCCGGCGGAGACGGCGGGGGTGGGGGCGCTGCTGCGCGCGTGGCGCGGGCGGCGGCGGGTGAGCCAGTTGGAGCTGGCCCTGCGCGCGGACTCCTCCGCGCGGCACATCAGCTTCATCGAGAACGGCCGCTCCCGGCCCAGCCAGGAGATGGTGCTGCGGCTCGCCGAGCACCTGGACGTGCCGGTGCGGGAGCGCAACGCCCTGTTGGTGGCGGCCGGTTACGCGCCCCGGTTTCCGGAGACCCCGCTGGACGACCCCGCCATGGACGCGCTGCGCTCCGGCATGGAGCGGCTGCTCACGGCGTACGAACCCTTCCCGGCACTGATCCTGGACGGCGCCTACACCGTGCTGGCCGCGAACCGGGGCATCGCCATGCTGATGGAGGGGGTAGGCGAGGAAGCGCTGCGGCAGCCGCTGAACGCGATGCGGACCACCCTGCACCCGGCCGGTCTGGCACCCCGCATCCGCAACTTCGTGGAGTGGCGGGGACACCTGCTCGCCCAGATGGAACGCCAACTGGCGGTGGAGCGTTCCGCGCCGCTCCGGGCCGTGTACGACGAGGTGAAGGCCTATCCGCTGCCCGAAGGCGGGCGGGAGGTGGCCGGGGAGAAGGGCCATGCGCCGTTCGCCCTGCCGATGATCATCGAGCACGACGGCCGGATCCTGTCCTTCGTCTCCACGATCGCCACCTTCAACACCCCCATGGACGTGACCGTCTCCGAACTGGCCCTGGAGACCTTTCTCCCGGCGGACCCGGAGACGGCCGCGTACCTCCAGAAGGCGGGCGGCTGACCGCCCGGCCGCCGGGTGCTCACTCGGTGGGCACCCGGTGCTCACTCGGTGGGCAGGTGGGTGCTCACTCGGTGGGCAGGTGGGTGCTCACTCGGTGGGCAGGCAGGGGCTCACTCGGCGGGCAGGCGGTCCAGGAAGCCGAGGACGGAGTCGATGCGGCCGTCGTCGGCGAGGGTGACGACGTCGAAACCGGCCACCGGCGACGAGCCGTCGGCCCCGGAGACCAGCTCCCAGCCGAAGCGGGCGATCCGGTGGTGTCCGTCGACGGCACCGAGCGGCCTGAGCGAGTAGCCCGGGAACTGCTCGTGGACGGTGCCGATGACGGCCCCGATCCCGTCGTGGCCGGTCACGTCGGCGAGCGGGTCGGTGTAGCTGCCGTCCTCGGTGAACGCCGCCGCCACGGCCTTGGCGCGCGCGGCCGGGTCGGTGGCGTTCCACGCCTCGAAGTAGCGGGCGACGGCGGTCTCGTACGGAGCGGTGGGCTGCGACATGGCGGAACTCCTCGTGGGACGGACGGGTCCGCTCCCGGCCGGGCGGACCGTGCGGGCCAGGCCGGGGGCGAACGTGCTGGTCAGGGTCGGTGCACGGGCCGGAGTGCGCCGGCCCGTGCACCGATGGCCCCACCGTGCCGCGAGTTCGTCCACGGGGTCGATTACCTCCCGGGTCATGCCCGCCGATTATTGACCGACCGGTCTCGAATGATCTAGCGTCCTCGCCATGGCACGGACCAAGGCATTCGATCCGGACGCCGCGCTCCAGGCGGCCCTTGAGCTGTTCTGGCTGCGGGGCTACGAGGCGACGTCGATGGCCGACCTCGTCGAGCACCTCGGCATCGCGCGCGCCAGCATCTACGCGACGTTCGGCAGCAAGCACGAGCTGTACCTCAAGTCCCTTGAGCGCTACAGCCGGCTCCTGGACCCGGCGCTGATCGACGAACTCTCCCAGCCGGGGCCGGCGCTCCCCGCCGTACAGGGCCTGGTCACCCGGTTCGCCGAGGAGGCGGCCGGCGACGACCTGGGGCGGGGGTGCTTCATCACCAACACCGCCGCCGAGCTGGCCGCCCACGACCAGCACGCCGCCCGCCGGGTCGAAGCGAGCTGGACCGTGCTGGAGACCGCGCTCACCACCGCGCTGACGCGGGCGCGCGCCCAGGGCGAACTGCCCGCGGACCGCGACCCGCGGGCGCTGGCCCGCATGCTGCTCGTCCTGATGCAGGGGCTGCGCGTGATGGGCAAGTCCGGACACGATCCGGAGCGGCTGCGGGACGCCGCGCGGCAGGCGCTGGAGCTGCTCGGCTGAGGGGCGCCTCTGGCGCCGAGCCGACGGGATCGATGAATGCCGCACCGTGGCCACAGCGCTGAACGGCCACCGTCGGCGGGCCGTTCCCGTCCCGCCGGACTCGCTCCGTCCCGCCGCCATTCAAGACCGATCGTTCTGAACGAGTTGGCTCCCCCGCATCGTCCGACTCCCGGCGTCCGCCCCTCCCGCTCCCGCTCCCCCTCCCGCTTCCCCTTCCTGCCTCCGACAGCAAAGGATCGCCCCCATGGCCACTCCCTCCACCCACCCCGCCGACGCCGCGCCCAAGGCGGCGCAGAGGTTCGCGGGAAAGACCGTCCTGGTCACCGGTGGCGGCACCGGGATCGGCCGGGCCATCGCTCTCGCCTTCGCCGCCGAGGGCGCACAGGTGGCCGTCGCCGGGCGCCGGGCGGAACCGCTGAAGGAGACGGTGGCGGAGATCGAGGCGGCGGGCGGCCGGGCCGCGGCGTTCACGGCGGACGTCACCAGCGGGGAGGAGGTGGCGCGCCTCGTCGGGCGGACGGTCGAGCGGTTCGGCGCACTGGACGTGGCCGTGAACAACGTCGGGGCACTCATGCACCCGGCCCCCACGGCGGACATCAGCGAGGACGACTGGCGGTTCGCGCTGGACACCAACCTCACCGGCACGTTCCTGTCGATGAAGTACGAGATCGCCCACATGCGTGCCCACGGCGGCGGGGCGATCGTCAACATCGCCTCCAACCTGGGCGCGAGCCTGCGCCGCCCCGGGATGAGCGCCTACATCGCCTCCAAGGCCGCGGTGAGCGCGCTGACCCGGAACGCCGCGCTGGACCACATCAAGGACGGCGTACGGATCAACGCGGTCAGCCCCGGCAAGGTCGACACCCCCATGTCGTCGCTGCCGGGCGAGACGCCGGAGGCGAAGGCCGAGCGGATGCGGCGCGAGGTGCCCGCGCAGCGGGCGGCCCGGCCCGCCGAGATCGCCGCCGCGGTGCTCTACCTCGCCTCGGAGGACGCGGCGTTCACCGTCGGGACGGAGCTGGTGGTGGACGGCGGGGTCACGGCCTGATCGCCGGGCGCGGACCGGGCCGGGCCGGTGCCCGCCTCGGCGGCCCCGGTCCCGGCCCGGTCGCCTCGTTACGAGGACGAGGGGACGGAAGCGGCCACCGGCTCGCCTGGCACCACCTCGGCCACGACCGCGGGCGCGCCACCGGCCACCGCCGGCACCCCGGCGGCGTCCACCGCCGCCTCACCGAGCGCCGCCGCTCCGGCACCCGCCACGCCCCCGGCGCCCGTCCCGGACTCGTCACCCGTTCCGGACTCCGCGCCCGGCACCGTCCCGGCGTCCGAGTCCCGGCGGCCCTTGCGGCGGGCCGCCATCCACGCGTAGACGAGGATGCCGGCGAACAGGAACAGCACGCCCTGGTAGATCGCCTGGTACCCGGCGCCCGCGACCAGCCAGAAGGTGAAGCCGAAGGCGACGAGGGCGAGCACCAGGTCCCGGGCGAACCGCCCCGGACGGACCTTGTCGCGCTGCCCCGTCAGGAGGAAGTACACCTGGGCGCCCGCGGCCAGCAGGTACGGCACGGTCGCGGAGAACGTCGTGATCAGTACGAGGATCTCGAAGACGCCGCCCGAGCCCGTCAGGTAGTTGATCAGCGTGAGGGCGGTGGCCAGGACGGCGGCGGACAGGACGCCGAAGGTCGGCACGCCGCGCCGCTTCTTGAGGAAGGCGGCCGGGAAGAGCCCGTCCTTGGCGGCGGCGTACGGGGACTGGGCGCTCATCAGCGTCCAGCCGTTGAGCGCGCCGACGATCGAGATCACGGCCGCGGCGGCGATGACCGTACCGCCCCAGTGGCCGCCGAACATGGCGTTCACGGCGTCGGAGAACGGCGCCTTGGAGTCGACCAGCTTGTCGTGCGCGACCGTGCCGAAGACGGAGACGGTGCCGAGGAGGTAGACGAGGGCGGCACCGATGGTGCCCAGGACCGTGGCCCGGCCCACGTTGCGCTCCGGGTCGCGGACCTCGCCCGCGCTCATCGCCGCCGACTCCACGCCCACGTAGCTGTAGAGCAGGATCGCCGCCGCGGCGGACATCCCGCCGAGCGCGCTGCCCCCGCTCGCGTTGAAGGCACCCAGCTTGTGCGGGTCGAAGAAGAACAGCCCGACGATCGCGATGAAGAGCAGCGGTACGAACTTCAGGACCGTCGAGACCAGCTGCACCGCGCCGACGTAACGGGTGCCGGCGAGGTTGGACAGCGCCGGGAGCCAGAGCGCGGCCAGCGCCACGGCCAGGTCCATGCCCCGGGACTCGTGTCCGGGGAAGAGGACGTGGACGTATCCGACGGCGGCGACCGCGAGCGCGGCGTTGCTGACCCAGGTCATGGTCCAGTACGACCAGGCGGACAGGAACCCGGCGAAGTCGCCGAACGCCTCGCGGGCGTAGACGTAGGGTCCGCCGGTGTCCGGGTGCCGCTGGGCGAGCCGCCCGAAGACCAGGGCCAGCGCGAGCGCGCCGACGGTCAGGACGCCGAAGGCGACCAGGCTGACGGTTCCGAACGGGGCCACCGAAGCCGGCAGCAGGAAGATGCCGCCGCCGATGATGTTCCCCATCACCAGACAGGTGGCGGTCCCGAGACCGAAGCGGCGGGTGTGCCGGTCGTGCATGGCGTGGTGCGCCTCTCGTCGTGCTGTACGGCCCGGATTTGCCGGGCGATTGCATATGGTCGGCGATAGGAGGCGCTGCACCAAATCAGCGGTTTTTATCCTGTACGGCCAGGTCGGACGGTGAAAATAGTGCGGGTCGGGACGCTTCCGACCGCAGTTCGTCCACGGCCTCAGAAAGGGGCCTCGTACGGCCGGGGAACGGATTCCACCCCAGGTCACCGCCGGTAAGCGACCGTCTGGACAGGATTCGGGAGCCGGTGGAATCCGGGGTGCCGGCCCCGGGAGGACGCCCGTAGGGACGTTCGGGAGCGAGCCGCCTCAAGAGGTCGCCGGCAGCGTCCGGGAACCGCCCACCGCGAGGTCCCACAGTTCCTCGCGCGGCCGGCCGGTGGCCGCCCAGGCCGAACGGACCCGGTGCAGCGGCTCCAGCGGCGGCTCCGCGGAGAGCAGGAAGGTGGCCCAGTGCATGGGGGCCATGATGCGGGCGCCCAGGTCGTGGCAGGCGCGGACGGCCTCCTCCGGGTCGGTGTGCACCGGGCGGAGCATCCACCGGGGGTCGTAGGCGCCGATGGGCAGCAGCGCGAGATCGATACCGCGGTAACGCGCGCCGATCTCCTCGAACCAGTGCCCGTAACCGGTGTCGCCCGCGAAGTACACCCGCCGCCCGTCCGGTGCGGTCAGCACCCAGCCGCCCCACAAGGAGCGGCAGGTGTCGGTCAGGGTGCGCTTGCTCCAGTGGTGCGCGGGAACGAAGTCGAAACGCACGGGTCCGTCCGGGGCGGGCAGTTCCACCGCCTCCCACCAGTCGAGATCGCTGACGTTGGTGAACTTGCGCCGACGGGCCCAGCGGGCGAGCCCGGCCGGGAGGAGCAGGGGCGTGTCCCGGGGCAGCCGCTTGAGGGTGGGGAGGTCGAGGTGGTCGTAATGGTTGTGGCTGATGACCACCGCGTCGATCGGGGGCAGATCCTGCCAGCGCACGCCCACGGGAGTGACCCGGGCCGGGGTGCCGAGGATCTTGCGGGACCAGACCGGGTCGGTCAGAACGGTCAGACCGCCGATCCGGATCACCCAGCTCGCGTGGCCGGCCCAGGTGAGGGCGAGGGTGCCGGGCCCGACGACCGGAGGGGGGCCTGGTTCGAACGGCAGCTCCGGGATCTCCAGCAGCGCCTGGGGCGCCGGCCGCAACTGGCCCTCGCGGGCGATGCGCGCCAGCGCGCGGACGCCCGGCAGCGGAGCCGTGAGGCGGTCGGTGAAGTCACGCGGCCAGACGCGGACCTCCCCCAGCGGGCGCGGCGGGGCGGGCGCGGGCGCCCCCGGTGTGCGCGGCGGAACGGGCTCGGCGAGGGAACGCTCTGTCTGTTCGGTCATCGGGGGGAAGCTCCATTCGGTGGGCAGCACCATCGATCGACGACGCCATCGATCGACAGCGCCGTCGGTGGGCACCAGCGGAGACGGACGGATGGACACGGACGGACGAAGACGGGGACGAGGACGAAAACGGCGACGGGGACACCGACGCGGACGGGGACAGCAGACGCGGACGAACGAAGGCTGACAGAGGCGAACGGAAACGGACGAAAGCACAGACGGAGAGCGACGGACGGAGAGATGAACGCAAACGGACAGAGAGGCGGGACAGGGACGGGACGATGACGCGGACGAACGGAAACAGACAGAGGCCGATGGTCAGCGCGTGCACCAAGGGCGATGCGGGCACAGAAACAACACGATCGGTCGTATTGCGTCATAAAACGACGCAACACGCCATGCACACCCCACGCACAGGCCTCATACCAGTCATGCCCATCTCAGGCAGACGCCCATCTCGGACAGTGTCCGGAACCGCACGCCCCGCCAGGCAGTGTCCGGATCCGCACGTGTCCGGATCCGCACACCCCACCGGGCAGTGTCCGGATCCGCACGCCCCACCCCCACCCACGCCCACACCGACAGCCGCGCACCCGCCAGAGCCGCACACATCCCGCCAACGTCCACCCGACAGCCGCGCCCCCACGCACGCACCCACAGGGCACCTACAAGGCGCGCCGCCCCCAGAGCCTCAGCCCTCCGTGAGCTCCGTCAGCCTGGCCGACAAGGTCGTCAGCGCGTCCGAGACGTGCGGTACCTGGAGGGGATGGGTGGCACGGAGCACCCGCTGCCGGTGGTTGACGTCCGGGCCGAGGAGCGCGTCGGTGCTCAGCCGCACCCGCAGCGCCTGCGGGTCGTCCCCGAAGCGGTGCCCGCCGCG
The DNA here is from genome assembly GCF_040611095.1 of Streptomyces sp. NPDC003077. Classification (NCBI taxonomy): domain Bacteria; kingdom Bacillati; phylum Actinomycetota; class Actinomycetes; order Kitasatosporales; family Streptomycetaceae; genus Streptomyces; species Streptomyces sp. NPDC003077. The sequence continues at coordinate 21,335 of NZ_JBEXNM010000061.1, forward strand.
CGCGGACCAGGGCGCCAGTTCCCGTTCCAGTTCCCGGGGGCCGGTCACCCCATGGGCGGCCAGGGAGCGGCGCACCGGTTCGAAGTCGGCGTAGAGGTGGCTGCCGGCCCGCGGCGGACGGCAGACCGCGCCGGACCTGGTGAGGACCTGGTGCACGGCGGTGGCCAGGGTGCCGTGCACCCGGGCTGCGGCGGCGACGCGCCGCCGCACCGACGTCGGCTCGGTGAGGGCGTGCCCCACGGCACCGGCGAGCGGCCCGGGCAGCGGCGTGCACAGGTCCGTCAGGATGGCCAGCGTGGCGGCGTGCAGCGCGGCGCCGCGCACGGTGTCCGGGAAGCGGGCCAGCGCGGCCGGCCAGGAGGAGGGGACGAGCCCGGCCCGCAGGTCGGTGAGGATCACGACGTGCTCCGGCAGCATCTCCGCCGGGCTGAGCAGGACGGTCTCGTGCGGGTCGTGCAGGGTGTCGCGGCGGGTCTCGTCACTGATGATCCACAGCCCCTCGCCCGCCGCGGCCTCGCAGACCTCGTGCAGCAGTTCCGGGGGCGGGCAGGTGCCGGTCGGGTCGTCGGCGACGGAGAGCACCACCACGCGGGGCTCGCCGCCGGTCATGCGCACCCGGCGCACGGTTTCCAGCAGGGCGAAGGCGTCCGGCGCGCCGCCCGACTCGGCCGTCCCCGGGGTGTGGTGCACCGCCCGTCCCAGCAGGCGGGCCTGCGGCGCATACCACTCCGAGCAGGGCCGGGAGAGCAGCACCTCGCCCCCCGCCGCGGCGAGCAGCGCGAGGAGGAGGCCGGGGGCGCCGGGGGCCGCCAGCACCTGGTCCGGGGCGGTCGCCAGGCCGCGCCGCTGCCAGTAGGCGCAGGCGGCGGTGCGCAGCGGCGGGGAGCCGCCGGGCGGTTCGGGTTCGGTCCGCGCCGCGACGGCGGCGAGGTGGGCGACGAGCTCCGGGAGGGCGGGCAGCCCCGCCGGCGGGTCCGGCTCCGGGACCCGGCCCGGTTCCGGAGCCAGGACGGTCCGCTGCATCCGTACCTCCACACTCCACGGCAGGTCGTTCGTGGGCCCATCACACGAGCACGGGCCCCGACCACCTTTGCAGATCGCGGAGGCGGTGGCGCGGGGCGACACGTCACCGGTCGGCTGAGCCGCGGCGTTTGCCGCACTTGGAGAGGGCTTCGGCGGCGCACCGGGCCGAGCCGGGCACCGTCCGTTCGGCGCGGGCGGGAGTGCCCCCGGGCCGTTCGGCACCCGATACCGGCTCGGCACGAGACGCCGGCACGGCACGCCCCGGCTCCGTCGCGGCGCGCGCCGCGGTGCCCCGCGCCGTACGAGCCGTCCCCCGGTCGGCGGTGCGGTGGCCCGGTGCGGGGTCGCCGTCCTCCTCGCCGAGGGAGCGCAACTCCTTCTCCAGGCCGTGGCCACGCGTACGGACCAGGGCGGCGGCGAGGTCGGACAGCTTGCGGTTGGTGCGCTGCGACAGCCTGCGCAGGGTGGCGAAGGCGGCGTCCGCGTCACAGCCGAGCACGTACATGAGGATGCCGGACGCCTGGTCCACGATGGGGCGGGTACGCAGGGCGGTGTCGAGCTGGTCCACCTCCACGAGCGCCTCGCGGTAGCGGCGCTCGCGGGCCAGGCCGGTGGCGGCCAGCTCGCCGAGCAGGTCGGTGGCCGTGCATCCCTTGTCCACGCTCAGGCCGGGACGGAAGCCGTAGACGGTGATGGCGAGCGCGATCCCGTCGCGGTGGTACGGCAGGGTGGCGCTGGAGCGTACGCCGGCTTCCAGCGCCTTGGCGCGGTAGGCGGGCCAGCGGTCCTCGTGCAGGAGATCGATGACCTCGGTGGCGCGTCCGCTGTCCAGCGCCGTGGGGATGGGGCCTTCACCGGTCTCCCACTGCACGCTGACCAGCGCGGACAGGTCGGGGTGCGTGACGGCGGTCGGGGATTCCGCTCCGTCCAGACCGGTGCTGACGGTAGCGGCGGCACCGCAGCTGTCGGGCGTGCACCAGGCGGCCTGCTCCGCGAGGTGCGCGAGGCTGCGGACGGCCGAGCCCTCCACCAGATCGGGCTCGCCGGTCGCGAAGAGGGTGCGGGTGGACATCGCTGCGATCACATCCTGGTCGGTCTGTCCGGGGCCGGGAACGGGTCACGCCGGCCCTCGCATCTGGTCGGCTGCCCGGGGGCCGGAGAGGAAAAACGACGGTTTCCCGTCGCCTTCCTGGCTGGTCCGGCACCATGACGGCTCCCGGAACCGGCACTCGGAACGCTCCCCGAACCCGCGTCCGGTCCTGTGCCGGAGGCATCTTCCGAACCCGCGTCCGGTCCAGTGCCCGGGGCATCTTCAGAACCAGCCTCCGGTCCGGGCTCCGGGTCCGTCCACCCCTTCGTCCACCCCTCCGTCCCCCTCCTCGTCCCCTTCCTGGTCGTCCCGATCGTCCTACTTGTCTCCTTCCATGTCCCCCTTTGTCCTCTCCTCTTGCTCCCTTGCGTCTGCCTCCGTGTCTGCCTTCGCGTCCACCTCCATGTCTGCCTTCGCGTCCGCCTCCGTGTCCGATCGTGCCCGCCACCCGGCCCCCGTTCCCCGCACCCCGCTTTGTCTCCCCCTTTGTCCTCTCCGCCGGATACGGCCGACTCCCGCCCTTCACCCCGGGGTACGGGTGTCAGATCCAGGAGCTACGGTGTGGGCATGTCCGGGGCCGAGCAGGTGGAAGCCGAACTCAAGGATTTCCGCAGACGAGTGGAAGAGTTGCGCGCCGCACGCGCCCTGCCTTCCCAAGAGCGGCTGTCCGTATTGGACACCGCTCTCTTTGAACTCCAGCACGTTGTCGACGTCTTCCTGCCCCGCTTCGAGCAACGGATCGGGGAGGAGCGCGAGAACGGCGTCCGGCGCGCCAACGACGAACAGCACCTGCTGCGGGCCCTGTTCCAGCGGCTGCCGCTCGCCGTGGCGTTGCTGGGGCCGGACGCGGTGATACGGCGGCTGAACTTCGCGGGCACCCGGCTGTTCGGGATGCGCGCCGGGTACGCGACGGGCCGGCCGCTGACGGCCTCGTTCAGCCCCGAGGTGCGGGCCGCCTTCCGTTCGCAGGTCGCCGCGGTGGCGCGGAACGAGGGCGATCGCAGCCTGGTGGTGCGGATGCTGCCCGCCCCGGACGGTTCGCAGCGGGCGGGCGAGTCGCTGCGCGTGACGATGACGGCGCTGCGCCCGCCGGGCGAGCCGGGCACCTCCGTTCTCGCCGCCTTCCACACCGGCGTGGACACCATGGCCGCGGGGGCCGCCCCGGGCCATCCCGGGACACCCCGCCGCGTGCCGCGTCCCGGCCTCTCCGAGGTGACCCGCAACGCCGAACTGATGGACCTGCTGGACGACATGACCTCGGCCCTGCTGGAGCCCGCGCGGGACTCCGTGGCCCTGCTGGAGCGGGCCGCGCGCGTCCTGCGCGGCCGGTTCGCGGACTGGGTGATCGTCGACGTGGTGACGCGGGGCGGTGGGCCGCTGCGACGGGTGACCGTGCTCGGGCCCGGGAACGACCGGGACACCGACGGCACCGGTGGTCCCGAGGACGCCGATCCGGACAAGGACGCCCCGTGCGGGCTCCTGGCCGCCGTGCTCGGCGACCAGGAGCCCGCGCGCTGCCCGCTGGTCGCCGAGGTGGCCCGCTCGGGCAACGCCAACCTCCAGGTCCGCCCCGAAGACCTGGGCGCCTACGGGTACGACCCCGACGGCGTCCCGATCCTGGCCCGCGCGGTGGTGAGTTCCCTGCTGTGCGTGCCCCTCCGCTCGAAGACCGGCCCGGTCCGGGGCGTCCTCACGCTCTTCCGTACGGGGGGCCGCCGGGCCTTCAGCATGGCCGAGGCCGGCGTACTCGACCGGATCTCCCGGCATCTCGGCCTGGTGCTGCAGTTCTGAGGGCTCTGAGGGCTCTGAGGGAGGGGCGGCCGGCGGTCCTCGTCGCCCGTGAGGGGGCCTCGCCACCAGTCACGACGATCAGGCGGCCTCGGCGCCTGTCACGGGAATCAGACAGCCCTCGGCGTCGGCCACGGAGGATCAGGCCGCCTCGCTGCCCGTCACCTGGTTGCACAGGCGGGTGCAGGTGCGGCTGATCAGCCGGGAGACGTGCATCTGGGAGATGCCGAGCCGGTCGGCGATCCGGCTCTGCGTCATGTCGCAGAAGAACCGCAGGTAGAGGATCTGCCGCTCGCGCTCGGGCAGGCTGCGCAGCTTCGGCTTGACGGCCTCCCGGTCGACGATCAGGTCGAACCCCGGCTCGCTGTTCCCGAGGGTGTCGACCAGCGCGTAACCGTCGTCCGCGCCCGGCAGCTCGGCGTCCAGGGACAGAGTGGAGTAGCTCTCCAAGGCGTCCATGCCGAGCTGCACCTCCTCCTCGGTCATGCCGGTGTGCGCGGCGATCTCCTGGACGGAGGGGCGGCGGTCGTCCGGCGCGTTGCCCAGTTCCTGGGTGGCGGCGCGTACCCGGTTGCGGAGTTCCTGGATGCGGCGGGGGACGTGCAGCCCCCACATGTGGTCACGGAAGTGGCGTTTGATCTCGCCGACGATCGTCGGCACCGCGAAGCTCTCGAACGCGCAACCGCGGTCCGGGTCGTAGCGGTCGACGGCCTTCACCAGGCCGAGCGCCGCGACCTGCGCCAGGTCCTCGGTGCTCTCCCCCCGGTTGCGGAACTGCCGGGCGAGCCGTTCGGACATGGGTATCCAGGCGCAGACGATGCGCTGGCGCAGCGCGTCGCGCTCCTCCCCGGGCGGCAGGGTGACCAGCCGCCGGAAGTCCGCGGCGGTGTCGGGGGCGTCGTCGTGCGGGTGCTTGTTCTGCGCCCGGCGGGAGCGGTGCGTGTACTGCGTGCGCTGCGTGTGCTGCGTGCGCTGGGCACGTTGCGTGGGCGCGAAAGGCATGGTCTCGGCTCCCTGATCGGTGGACGGGTGATCCTCGTGGGAGCGAGCGCACCGGTTCGCACGCTCGGAGAACAGAACAGCGCTGCTCCCACGGGCGTGCCTCCGGTCCGAAGCACATCAGTTCGCGTGCCCGAGCGAAGTACCCGTAAACGCCCCTCCTGTGTGAGGACTCGGCGCCCGCGAAGACGACCAACAAGATGACCAACAAGACGACCAACTAGACGACCAGCAAGACGAGCAACGGCGAGGAAAGCGGGCAACGGCGAGGAAGGCGACCACGGTGACGAAGGCGGCCGTCGGCGACGAAGGCGGCCGTCGATTCACGCTTGGTCCGCGTTCAGCTCACGTGGCGCGTGCGGGGAAACGGCCGTCGTCCGGGGGGCCGACGCACACGACGCGCCGTCAGTTCCGCGTCCTTCTTACGGGCATCGAAAGCTCGGAAACACCGAAAGCGCGTTTCCGCTGGAGCGGCGCGGTTACCCGCCATTCACCACCCTCGGCACGACGCCGCCCGGCCCGCCCGGACCCCGCCGGCCCGGCAGTCGTCCCGCCACTCGACGCAACCGATCGACGCGACCAGTCAACGCGAGCAATCGACGCGACCCATCGGCACGACCAGTCAACGCGAGCAGTCAACGCGAGCAATCGGCACGACCGATCGGCACAACCGGTCGATACAACCGACGCCCGCACGGGCACACCGGGCCCCGTCCGTATCGCCCGCCGTGTCCATCCCCTCCGACCACGCACGCCCAGCGCCCTCTCTCCCCGCCCCTCCCCCACCCCGGCACACCACACCAGCGACCCGAGGAGCCACCGAGCAACCATGAACGTGGAGCGGCTCGACGTCACGGCCTACACCCTCCCCACCGACGCCCCCGAGGCCGACGGCACCCTCGCCTGGGACACCACCACCGTCATCGTCGTCGAGGCCCGCTCGGGTACGACGACCGGCCTCGGCTGGACCTACGCGGCGGCCGACGCGGCGTCGGTGGTGCGCGACCTGCTGGCCCGGCCGGTGCTGGGCCGCAGCGCCCTGGACGTGCAGGGCACCTACGAGGCGATGAGCCGGGCGGTGCGCAACGCGGGCCGCCCTGGCCTGGTCGCCTGCGCGCTGTCCGCGGTGGACATCGCGCTGTGGGACCTCAAGGCGCGGCTGCTGGAGCTGCCGCTGCTGCGGCTGATCGGGGCGGTGCGGGAGTCCGTGCCGGTGTACGGGTCCGGTGGTTTCACGACGTATCACGACACCCACCTGGCGACGCAGTTGTACGGGTGGGTGCACGGCCAGGGAATCGGCCGGGTGAAGATCAAGATAGGCGAGGAGTGGGGCCGGGCGGTGCATCGCGACCTCGCCCGCGTACGCCACGCCCGCAAGGCGATCGGACCGCGCGCCGAACTGTACGTGGACGCCAACGGCGCCTACACCCGCAAGCAGGCGGTACGGATCGGGAAGGCGCTCGCCGAACAGGGCGTCGGGTGGTTCGAGGAACCGGTGTCCTCGGACGACCTCGCGGGCCTGGGCATCGTTCGCGATCTGGTCGTCACGGACGTGGCGGCCGGCGGCTACGGCTACGACCTGCCGTACTTCGCGCGGATGGCCCCGGTCGTGGACTGCCTGCAGGTCGACGCCACCCGCTGCGGCGGGCTCACGGTGTGGCTGCGCGCGGCGGCCCTGGCCGAGGCACACGGCCTGGAGGTCTCCGCGCACAGCGCGCCGCACGTCCACGCCCATCCGGCGGCCTGCGTGCCGAACCTGCGGCACATCGAGTGGTTCCACGACCACGTCCGCATCGAGTCGCTGTTCTTCGACGGCGGACTCGACCCGTCCGGCGGCGCCGTGCACCCGGCGGCCAAGGGGCTGCCGGGCCACGGACTGGAGTTCCGGCACGAGGAGGCGACGCCGTACCGGGTGATCTGATCCTCTGACCGGGGTGCGGTCGGGGCGGCGGCCCTGCTCCGGGCCCGGACGCGGCCCTGCCTCAGCCACTCAGCTGTTCGCCGCGCGGCACGAAGACGCAGAACTCGTTGCCCTCGATGTCGGCGAGGACGTCCCATTCGATGTCCGCGTCCCGCTCACGCACCAGCGTGGCGCCCAGGCGCAGCAGCCGTTCGGTGGACCCGTACACGTCCAAGTGCATCCGGTTCTTGAGCGTCTTCCGCTCGGGCACCCGGTTGAGCCAGATCAGCGGCCCCGACCCGGCCGGGTCCACGATCGGCACCGGATCGTGCTCCGCCACGCCCTCCGCGTCCCTCGGCCACTTGCGGACGTACCCGATGGCGGCGCACCACCAGTCCGCGAGCGCCTGGTGGTCGAGGCCGTCCAGGGCCAGGTCCTTGAACCGGGCCGGGGCACCGGACGCGGCCTCCGGAGCCCCGGAACCACCGGACGCGCCGGGAACGTTGGAGGGTTCGTCGCGCTGACTGTCCTGACCGGCCACCGAAATGTCCTTTCACGAGGGTGCGTACGCGTCGCTGGCTGTGTGTCGCTGCCTATGTGTCGCTGCCTGTGCGCCACCGCTCATGCGTCGCTGTGTATGCGTCGCCCCATCATGCGTCCGGACCGGCCGCGCGTACAGCGCGATGATCTACGGGAGACGGACCGCGCGACGCCGCCGTGGACCGGCGACCGGCTCCTCAGCGGGTCTCGCGGCGCAGGCCCCACCCCTGCACACCGTCCGGCACGGACATCCCCGGCCCCGGCACCGCGGCACCCCCTGATGCCCCCGGCGCGGAAGGCCCGGTGCCCGGCGACGTCCAGTGCCTCGGCGCCGCGGGCACCTCGTCGGGCGCCGGCGTCTCCTGCGGGCCGCGACGGCGCATACGACCGCGGGTACGCCGCTGCCGCGCGGCGTTCCGGAGGATGACGGCCAGGAGGCCCAGAACGATCGCGACGACCAGCGCCGCGGCCCAGGCGGGCAGCGCCAGGCCGGCCGCCAGCACGAGGAAGGCGGTGAACGTTCCGGCACCGTAGAGCGCCGCCGCCATCGCGCCGCCGTACATGCGCAGCGCGCGCCGCCGCGCCTCCTGCCGTATCTGTGCGCGCAACTCCTCGCGCACCACCGCGATCTCGTGGCGCAGCTCCTCGCGCACGACCTCGGCGACCGGCTCCGCCAGGTCCCGGACGAAGGTACCGGGCCGTGCGGTGTCCGGGCGCTCCCGGGCGGCACCACTGTGCCCGCCGCCCGCCGCCGACCGCCGCGAGCCGTCGTTCCGGCCCGCGAAGCTCTGCTCGGTGATCTTCTTCTCGGTCATGGCGCGCGAGTACCCGCGAGCCCCGGGACGTAACTGGCGAGCGGGGCGATCTGTTCGGCGCGCGCCCCGGCCGGTCCGACCCGCGCGGGAGCGGCTGCGCGGGGGCGACCGGCAGGGAGCCGTCATCCGCCGTCCCCCGCCTGTCCGTACGCCCCGGCGCATCCCCGTCCGTACGCCCCGGCGTCGCCCCCCACACACAAACAGCCGGACCGGAGACCCCGCGCCCGGCCGGACACCGGGGCCCCGCAGGCGTCCGGGCACGGGACCCCACATCCCGTGCCCGGACTTCCCGCTCCCCATCCATGCCGTGCCCCGCGGCCGGAACGGCCGCTCGGCCGGACCCCGGGTTACCGGAACGGCAGGCGTCCAAACCTCCGATTTTCCCGCCCGGTTCGGGCGTGCGGCACGGAGGGCCGGGCGGCCGTGTGCCGGGGTGCCCCCCCGGGTACCCGCCCCGGCCACGACACCGTGCGCGCTCACGACGCGGACGAAGCGAGCTCCGGGAGGAGACCGTCATGCAACGTCGTAGCGACCGGCCGAGCGCCCGCCGGGACGACGAGAGGAAGCACGAACCGAGGAACCTGGTGCGCTCCGGACGCCCTGCCCGCGTCCAGGAGTGGCACGACCCCGAACCCGTGGCGGACGGCGACCCTGAGGTGATGTCCTCCCCGGTGCGCCGCTGCGGTCCGTGGAACCAGGGCGAGTTGCTGCGCTTCGAGCTCGGCCGCCGTCTGGGGCGCGGTCCGTTCCCGGCCGAGCGGCGGGCTCTGGTACGCACCCTCTTGGAGCGCCGGGCGCCGGGCCAACTGGTGGAGGCGGTGCGCGCGCTGCCCTCGGACGGCCCCTACCGCGACGTGCAGGAACTGGTCACGGCACTGCTCCACGATCCGCCGCGCCGGACCGGCACCGCCTGATGCGTTCCGCCCGGATCCGGCCCGCCCTGAACGGTCCTGACGTGCTCTACCCGTTCCGGAAGGACGCACTCTGCCCGTTCCCGAAAGGCGCACTCCACCCGTTCCGGAAAGACGCACTCCGCCCGCTCGGGAAAGACTCCGGCTCGGCCGTCCCCTGGCGCGCCGTCAGGGGACGGCCGGAAGTCGACCGGCCGTGCCGGCGCGCCCGGACCGGTGCCGCATAGGGCACGCCCGTGGGGGTACTGCGGTGGGGCCGGCTCCATCGCAGGCCGAGCCGCGGACCCGGGCGCAGAGCGAGCCACCGCTCCGCCGCCGGCCCGGCCGTCGACCCATCCACCGGCCCAACCGAAGGAAGGCGAGCAGACCATGGCACTGCTGGTAAGGGACGTCATGACGCCGGCCGTAGCGGCCGTGCAGCCGGACGCCTCACTGGTCGAGGCGGCCCAACTGATGCGCGCTCAGGACATCGGGGACGTGCTGGTGGCGCAGGACGGCGTTCTCCTGGGAGTGGTCACGGACCGGGACATCACCTTGCGCGCCGTCGCGGACGGGGCGGATCCCCTCACCGTCTCCTGCCGCTCCGTGTGCACCCCGGAGCCGGTCTGCGTGGGCCCGGACGAGGAGATCTCCACCGCCGTGGCACTGATGCGGGCCAACGCCGTCCGCCGCCTGCCGGTCGTCGAGAACGGCACTGCCGTGGGCATGGTCAGCATCGGCGACGTCGCCCGCGAGCAGGACCCGGGCTCGGCCCTCGCAGACATCAGCCGGGCCGCCCCCGATACCTGGCCGGGAAACGGCGGCACCGGCATCCCGCCGATCGGTTCCCCGGGCGGTCCCGGGTTCTCCGGTCTGAGGTGACGGCGCCGGCCGGTACCGGCATCCCCATCGTCGGCAGGGGGCTCCCAGGATGTCCGGGAGCCCCCGCCACCTTTCCCGCACGCCCGGACAGCCGGCGAGAGCCGGACCGGCAACCGCGACGGAGGCCATGCCCAGGATGACCACCACGCCCCGGATATCCACCTTCAGGAAGACCATGCCGCGGAAGGCCCTACGCACGTTGTCGATGACCAAGTTGTCGACGTCCAAGTCGCCCACGCGCAAATCGCCCGCGGCCAAGTTGTCCGCGAACAAGTCGTCCGCGTCCAAGCTGTCGGCATCCAAGCTGCCGACATCCGCGCTGACCACCGCCGCGCAGGCCATGAGCGGCCCCGCGCCGACCGGCACCGTCTCGGCCCCGGTCGGCGCGCTCGTCTCCGCGGCGACCCCGCTCGCCGAACGCCTGGCCACCGGCCCCCACCCGCCCCGTCCCGGCCGGCGCCTCCGCGCCGCGCTGAGCGCCCTGGACCGACGGGTCTTCCACGCGGTGGCGGACCGTCACTGGCCCGGCGCCGACCGCGTGCTGCCGCGCCTGAGCCGCACCGCCGACCACGGGCTCCTGTGGTCCGGGATCGCGGTGGGCGCCGCCGCCCTGGGGGGACGTCCGGCGCGCCGGGCGGCGCTGCGCGGCCTCGCGTCGCTGGCGGCGGCCTCGCTGACGGTCAACACGCTGGGCAAGCGCTCGATACGCCGCCGGCGACCGCTGCTGGACGCCGTGCCGATGATCCGGCGGTTGCGCCGGCAGCCCCTCACCTCGTCCTTCCCGTCCGGACACGCCGCGTCGGCGGTGGCGTTCGCGACCGGGGTCGCCTTCGAGAACAAGGCGTGGGGGCTGGCCCTCGTGCCGCTCGCCGGGGCGGTGGCCTTCTCCCGCGTCTACACGGGCGTGCACTACCCCGGTGACGTGCTGGCCGGTGCGGCGCTCGGCGCGGGCGCGGCGCTCGCGGTGCGCGGGCTGGCGCCCACCCGCGCACAGGTGGCGCCGCCGGCCCGGCCGCGCGCCGACGCGCCCGCGCTGCCGGGCGGACGGGGGCTGGTCGTCGTGGTCAACCCCGGTTCGGGGCAGCGGACGGCCACCCGCGCGGACCGCGAGCAGGAGGTGCGCGCCGTGCTGCCCGAGGCGGACGTGGTGCCGTGCGCCGACACGGACGCCGAGCCCCTCGTGAAGGCCCTGGAGGAGGCCGCCGAGCGCGCCGCGCGTCAGGGTGGTGCGCTGGGAGTCCTGGGTGGTGACGGCACGGTCAACGCGGCGGTGACGGTCGCGGCGCGGCACGGCCTGCCGCTGGCCGTGCTGCCCGGCGGCACCTACAACCACTTCGCCTACGACCTGGGCATCGAAACGCTGGCCGAGGCCGCCCGCGCGGTCGAGACGGGCGAGGCGGTGGCCGTGGACCTGGCCCGCTTCCGGGCCACGCCCCACCAAGAGGCGCGGTACTTCGTCAACACGTTCTCCATCGGCGCGTACCCGGAACTGGTGCGCATCCGCGAGAAGTGGGCGAGCCGGATCGGCGCCTGGCCCGCGGGCGTGCTCGCCGCCTGGGAGGTGCTGCGCACCGCCGCACCCGTCACCGCCGAGATCAACGGCCGGCGCCGTTCCCTGTGGCTGCTGTTCGTCGGCAACTGTTCCTACCGCGGGCTGGGCCTGGCCCCGATCCGCCGGCACGACCTGGCGGACGGGGTGCTGGACGTGCGGACGGTGTACGGCGGTCTGCTGGCCCGCACCCGCCTGCTGACGGCATCGCTGACGGGCGCGCTGCGGCACTCCCCCGTACTGAACGAGGCGCGGCTGCGCGACCTGCGGATAGGTGGCCTGCCGGCGGGAACGACGCTCGCGTACGACGGCGAAGTGATGGAGGCACCGGGCGAGTTGGTCATCGACAAGGAGAACGAGGCCCTGACCGTCTACCGCCTGGTTCCCGAATCCTGAGACGCACTTCTCAGCATGCGAGCGACGGGCGTACGGTGTGGCGACCACCTCGGAGGGCTCCGACGGCCACTCCCGAAAGGCCGGGAAGGCCGGAAGGCGTCGGGCTCGCGAGGTGGGCCGGGTCACCCCGCCACCGGTGACCGCGCCTCCGGTGGCCACGCCGCAGCGAAAGGGTCCGCCATGCCGTCCCCGTCCCCCGCCCCGCAGCACCACCGGGCCGCCGTCTACACCCACGGCCACCACGAATCCGTCCTGCGCTCCCACACCTGGCGCACGGCAGAGAACTCCGCCGCCTACCTGCTCGGTTCGCTGCGCCCCCACATGGAGGTCCTGGACATCGGCTGCGGCCCCGGCACCCTCACCGCCGACCTCGCCGCCCTGGTGCCGGACGGCCGGGTGACCGGGCTGGACAGCGCGCCGGAGATCCTGGACCGGGCGCGCGCCACCGCCGGCGAACGGGGCCTGACGAACGTCCGGTTCGTGGCCGGCGACGTCCACTCCCTGGACTTCCCGGACGATTCCTTCTGCGTCGTCCACGCCCATCAGGTGCTCCAGCACGTCGCCGATCCCGTACAAGCGCTGCGGGAGATGCGCCGGGTCACCAAACCCGGCGGGTTCGTCGCCGTCCGCGACGCGGACTACGCCGCCATGACGTGGTACCCGGCGACGCCGGGACTGGACGGCTGGCTGCAGCGGTACCGGCGGGTCGCCCGTGCCAACGGCGGCGAACCGGACGCCGGCCGGCGCCTGCACGCCTGGGCGCGACAGGCCGGGTTCCCCGCCGACGGCATCACCGCCACGTCGAGCACCTGGTGTTACGCCACCGCCGACGAACGCGCCTGGTGGAGCGGCCTGTGGGCGGACCGCACCCTCGCGTCCGCCTACGCGCGGCACGCGGTGGACGGCGGCCACGCGACGGAGGCGGAGCTGGCCCACAGCGCGGCGGCATGGCGCGCGTGGGGCGCCGAGGAGGACGGCTGGTTCAGCGTGCTGCACGGCGAAATCCTGTGCCGTGTGTGACCTGTCCGATCCGCCTGGCCGTCCGAACCCGTCCGACCTGTCGACCCGTCCGACCCGTCCGACCTGTCCGAACGCTGTCCGTACCGCGCGGGACGGGGAGGGCCGGTGACGCGGGCAGGCCACGGTGACGCGGCCGGTCACGATGACCGGTCGGCGCGCGCCGACCGGCCGTTCGCACCCCGGCGGTTGGCGTCCCGCCCCGGTCATGGCGCCCGGTCGCGCCCCGGCACCCCGTCCAACTAGGCTCCTCCGCATGGAGATCCAGGGGACCTCATTGCGGGTGTGCGTCGACGACCTCGACGCCGCGATCGGCGCCTACGAGCGGCTGACCGGAGCCCAAGCGCTGCGCTTCGAGCACGCCGGCGTCTCGGTCGCGGCGGTCGGCTGCTTCCTTTTGATGAGCGGACCGGAAGCGCAGATGTCCTTGCTCAGGAAGATCACGGCGACGCTGGCCGTGACGGACGTCGACGAAGCGGTCGCCGACCTGAAGGCGGTCGGCGCACAGATCATCGCGGGCCCGCTGCCCACGCCCCTCGGCCGCAACGTCATCGCCCGCCACCCGGACGGCTCGGTCTTCGAGTACGTGGACCGGCGGTCGGCGGGCGGGTGAGACCGGTCCGAGGCCGACTCGTGTGACGAGCCGTCGCCGACGCATCCCACAGCCGCGATCGGTCCGCGGCACGTCAGCACTCCCGGAAGAGACCCCGGACCGTCCGCACTCCCGCGCCCCTCAGGGACCTCCGAAAGCGACAGGAAGCATCAGGAAATATCCAAGATGATCTTTCCTCGGGTATGCCCCTCCTGACTGCGCCGGAACGCCTCGGCGGTCTCAGCCAGCGGCAACGCCGTATCGATGTGCACGGTGAGCTGCCCCGCGGCGGCGAGGTCCCCCAACGCGGTGAGGTCCGCGCCGCTGGGCCGCACCCACACCATGTGCCCGCCCTTGGCCGTCACCTCGCCGTCCGTGATGGACGCGACCCGCGAGCGGTCCTTGAGCACCTGCTGCGAGACGTCCACCATCCCGCCGCCCACGTAGTCCACCGCCGCGTCCACGCCCTCGGGCGCCAGCGCGCGGACCCGGTCGGCGAGCCCGTCCCCGTACGTCACCGGCTGAGCCCCCAGCGACCGGAGGAAGTCGTGGTTGCGCTCTCCGGCCGTGCCGATGACGCGGGCGCCCAGGGCCACCGCGATCTGTACGGCCAGCGAGCCGACGCCCCCGGCCGCGGCGTGCACCAGCACCGTGTCGCTCCGGCCCACGCCGACGCGCTTGAGGCTCTGATAGGCGGTCAGCCCGGCCAGCGGCAGCCCGGCGGCCTGCCGCCAGTCCAGTTCGGCGGGCTTGGGCGCCAAGGTCCGTACGGGTGCGGCGACGAGTTCGGCGAACGTGCCGTGCTGGACCTCGTCCTTGCGGACGTAGCCCATCACCTCGTCGCCGACCGTGAACTCGGTGGCGTCCGCGCCCACCGCCTCCACCACCCCCGCCACGTCCCATCCGGGGATCAGCGGGAAGTGCACGTTCATGATCGGGTCCAGGTAACCCGCGGTGATCTTCCAGTCGACGGGGTTGACACTGGCCGCCTTCGCTCGGATCAGGACGGAGTCCGGACCGACCTTGGGTGTCGGCTGGTCGCTGAAGACGAGCTGGTCGGGGCTGCCGTAGCTGTTGGTGATGATTGCTTTCACAACCGTCCCCAACGAGTGAGACGGGAGTTCATTTCGCCCGATACGTCCGGATCACTCCCCCGCCGCCCGGATCACTCCCCCGCCGACGAGGACCCGCCGCCCCGGGACCCGGATGGCCGAGCCCCGCACCGCCGGACGGCCCATCCCGCCGGCCGCCTCCCCGACAGGGCTCACTTGACCGTCACCGGATGGCGCACCACGGCGTCGAAGAGGTACCCCTGCGTGTTGGGAACGGACCGCTCGGGCTGGCGGTGCCCCGCCGCGTCGGTGGCGCGTGCCAGCAGCGCCGCGCGCCCCGGTGCCTCCGGGCGCCACGGCACGCTCCAACGCACCCAGCCGTCCGGCCGGGGCGCGTCGTGCAGCCGGGCCGGCCGCCAGTGCGCGCCGCCGTCCGTGCTGACCTCGACGGCCAGTACCGCGCCGTGCCCGGACCACGAACGCCCGGACAGCCGGTACGTGCGGCCCGCCCCGAACACCGCGCCCGGCGCGAGCTCGAAGGCGCTCTTGACAGTCTGCCGGGTCAGCGGCGCGCTGCCGCCGGGCGGGTAGGCGGGGCCGAACAGCCGGTAGAACTCGGTGTTCCAGGGCGAGCCGAGCGACCGCGCCGACACCTCGATGTCCCCCACCCATTTGACGGACGCGATGCCGATCCACGAGGGCGCCAGAACCCGCACCGGGTACCCGTGGTCGTACGGCAGCGGGGCACCGTTCATCTCGTACGCGAGCAGGACGTCGTCCATGGCCTTGGCCACGGGCAGCGGACGCCGCACCCGCCCGTGGTCCACTCCCCCGCTGACGTACGGGTCGTCCAGTCCGCGCGGCATCACGTCCACGGCCTCCCGGGTGATGCCGGCCAGCCGCAGTACGTCCCCCAGCCGCGCGCCGCGCCAACGCGCCGCACCGATGGCGCCGAGCGTCCAGGGCGTGCCGGTGACCTCGTCACCCTGCTGGCTCGTGTAGAAACCGCGCCCGTTGCCCGCGCACTCCAGGAAGGCGGTGCGGGTCACGGACGGCAAGGCCCGCAACTGCCGGTACGAGAAGGAGACCGGGCCGCCGCGCAGCCCGTCGCCCCAGATCCGCAGCGACCAGGTGTCCGCCTCCAGCCGGGGCGTGGAGGTGTGGTTGCGGACGAAGAACCGGTCCACGGGAGTGAGCGGACCGGTGTCGCGCAGCGCCTCCCACTTGGTCTCGGCGTTCGTGCCGCGCACGGTGAACAGCTCGGGCGGCAGCGGCTTGACGATCCCGGGAGCGGCGGCGGGGCGGGCCCACGACACGGACGGGAGGGACACGACGGCCCCGGCCGCGGCGGCGAGGACCAGCCGCCGCCGGGACAGGAGCCGGGACTGCGGACTCGGCGTGATCATGCGGGAATCGTAGGGCGGCGCTTCCCGCCCCACGAGGGGAAGAACCTGATCGCCATCTGACGGACACAAACGGGCGGTGAGCCCTTCGGAACGCCTCCCTCGAAGGCCGTCCTCTCCCCCTCTCCCGAGACCTCAGCCCGGCCTGGGACACCCGCCCCCACCTCCTCTCCCGTTGCCTCGGTCGGACTCACCACGCCGCCTCGTCACCGCCCTCGACGTCCACATGCGGACGCAAGCGGGCAGTGAACCCCCTCGAACACCTCCCTCGGGCGCCTCCTCCGAACGCCTTCCTCCGACGCCTTCCCCGGTCCTCGTCCGCCCGTCCTAAAGCGCCCGCCCCCACCTCCGCCCCGCTCCCCGGCGCCTCACCCCCACCTCTCTACGCCTCCCCGCCACCGCCCTCGACGTCCCGCATCCGGAACTCGTACCGTTCGGGCAGCGGGTGCTCCGCACGGGCCGTGGCCCGTACCGCGGCGGTGACCGGTCCCTCGCCCGCGACCAGCCGCTCCGCGATGGCGAACCAGGTGTCGCTCAGCGTCTCGTCGCCCTCCCGCAGGTCGGCCACTTCCAGCCCGCGGTCGAGGATCTCCCGCGCCTCGGCGGCCTCGCCCCGCGCCAGCAGGACCTGGGCCGTGAGCAGGGCGAACCTGCCCCTGGCGCGGTCATCGGGGTGCAGTTCGGACAGCACGTCCGCCGCGTCGTCGGCGCGACCGGCCGCGAGCAGCGCCGGAACGGCCTCGCGGGCCAGGGCCGCCGACAGCGCCCGGTACTCCGCGCCCTCGGACGGGGCCGCCGCCGGGCTCTTGGGGCCATCGCCCGCCGCGTCCCCCCGCGCGTTCGGCCCGTCAGCGCCTCCCCGCGCGCTTCCGGCGGCGCGCTCGGCCCGCTCCTCCGTACGGTCCGCCGACCCGGCCACGGCGCAGGCGAACGCCTCCAGGTAACGCTCCGCCGCCCGCGCCGTCTCCCCCGCCTCCGCCTCGGCCACCGCCAGGCAGTACAGCGGGAAGCAGCTCGCGCCGTGGGCGAGCGCGCGCTCCCAGCTGCGCACCGCCTGGGCGCGGTCGCCGGCGTGCCACTGGGCGACGCCGAGGTGGTAGTCGGTGGCCGGTCCGGGGCGGGCCGACTCCAGCAGGTCGCGCCACGGCGGTGCGACCTGGAAGGCGGAGGGCAGCGGGCCACCGCGCGGGAAGTCGCCGGTGTGCAGGAGCTCCCGCCAGGGCAGCTGCTCGGGACCGAGGGTGGACTCCTCGAAGGGGGTGCCGGGCAGTTCCTGACCGGTGCGGGCGCGTTCCAGTGCGCCCCACCCGGAGCCGGTGGCCAGGCGTTCCTTGGGTTCCAGGTCGGCGTACGGCTGCCAGGCCGCGTACGCGGCGTCCACTTCGGCGCGCGGCAGCACGGCTTCCAGACTCCGTTCGACCTCGCCGCGGGCCGCCTCCCAATCCTCGCCGTGCACCGCCGCGGCGTCCGCGGCCAGCGGTCCGTACGCCTCCAGCCAGGCGAACTCCGCCCCGCCTTCCAGCCGCACGTGTTCGAGCTGGGTACGGGCCAATCCGGCCTGGATCTCGGCGTAGCCCCCCGTACCGGGCTCGGTCAGCCACTCCTGCCAGCGGCGCCCGGCGCGGCCCGAGCCCCACAGGAAGAGCTTGCGGCCCCGCAACGTGTCGGTGGAGGTGTGCGCCAGGCCGTGCCCATGCTCGTCCAGCGAGGCGATCCAGCGGCGGTCACCGTCGGGGATCTCGTAGAAGTGGTCGGCGGGGAGCGCGGCGCGCAGCGGGTACGTGTGGTCGGTGCCGTCGTGCACGGGCACGGGGACCCGCCGCAGCGTGCGGTCGTACCCGAACCGCCAGCTCTCCCTCGCCGGCGCGAGGACACGGGTGCCTTCACCCTCGGGAACCGCGGTGTTGGACCACCAGTAGACGGGCGCGGCGTGCAGGTGGGGATTGCGGACGCGGACGCCCACGTGCAGGAAGTCCGACCCCTCGGGCAGCCAGAGGTCGATCTGGAAGGGGAGGTCCCGCAGCCTCTCCCACTCCCACAGCCGCAGCATCTCGCCGCCGTCGGGGGCCGGCAGGCGGGCGGCGTGCAGCGGGGCACAGGAGAGGGTGGTGTGACCGGTGGCCCCGATGTTCCATTCGATGCCCCCGGAGAACCAGGCCCCGTTCAGGGCGAACGCCGCGGGCTGAAGGACGGGGTTCCGGTAGAGCAGTTCCCGATCGGTGGGCTTGTGGTGCAGGGAGTACACCCGGCCACCGAGCCCGGGGAGGACGGTGGCCCGCAGCCGGTCGTTCTCGATCACGATCGCGTCGATGTCCGTCGGCGTTCGGTCACGGCCGTATCCGTCCCGAAGCCGTACGGGCAGCAACGAATCGAGTGGCGCATAGGCGATCTGCCGGGCCATGTCGACGGGCAGCTCCGCCTCCCTGGGGATCCGGACGCGATGCGTGTCCTGGGGCGCGCGCAACGGCGGCAGCGGATTGTCGGGGCCCAGAGGGGCTGCGGGAAGGGTCAGGGTGGTACGGCGCACACGCGTGGCCACGGCTGCCTCACAGGGTCGGACCGGGCCACCTCCGGCGCGGCGGCCCCCTGTTGACCATGGAACCCTGTGAAGCCCCGTCTGAACAGGGCTTCTTGCGGCCAGATGCGATCCATATGGGCTCTTGATCATGACGACGCGAGCGCGTGGCGGGCACACGAACGCGGGGCGATCGCCGGGCGCGCACGCTCAGCCCCACCTCGGCAGGGACCGGCGCGCACGCTCACCCCTCGGTGCCTCGGCGGGGCCCGCGTCCCTGCGCCCCTGCCCCTGTCCCCGTCCCTGCCTGCCGTCGTGGCGCGCTCACGGACGGGCGAGCGCACCCTCCAGGAGATCCGCCAGGAGTGCGGCACCATCGCCCTCGGGGTCACGGTCCGGGTCGTAGATGGTGAGGTTGAGGCCGACGCAGCGTGGCGAGGCGGTCAGCGGGCCGAGCAACGCGGCCAGTTCGTCCGGCAGCAGACCACCGGGGTCGGGGCTGTCCACGGCGGGCATGACGCTGGGGTCCAGCACGTCCGCGTCCAGGTGCACCCAGAAACCGGCCGTCGACGAACGCTGGAAGTGGGCGAGCACCTCGCGCGCCACCGCCTCCGGCCCCTGCCCGCGAATCTCGCCGGCCACCCGGTGGCCAATGTTCAGGGCGGACAGTTCCGCGCGGTCCCCGTCGTCGTCGCGCAGGCCCAGCAGATACACGTCCTCGTCCCGTACGTAGGGGCCGCGCCCTTCGATGTCGGTGAGGTCGGGCTGACCGCGACCGGTGATCTGGGCGACGCCCTCTCCCGCCGCGGCACCGATCGGCCCGGAGGTGGCGGTGTTGCCCGGGTGCCGGAAGTCGCCGTGGCCGTCCAGGTAGGCGACCCCGTACCGGCCGACGCGGCGCAGCGCCAGCACGGCGCCGAGCAGGATGCTGCAGTCCCCGCCGAGCAGCACGGGGAACGCACCGTCGCGCACATGCCGTTCCACCCGATCGGCCAGCCGGCGAGTGTAGGTGGCGAGCGCGGCGGCGTTGAAGTCGCCGTCGCCCTCCTTCCAGTCCCCGAAGTCATAGCGCGGTGGCACGACGACACCGCCCTCCAGCGCACCCAGCCTGCGCAGCAGCCCTTGGTCGCGCAGGGCACCGGCGAGCTTGTAGCAACCCGGCACCGTGCCGGGTGCGGGCGGACGAAGGCCGAGGTTGGAGGGGGCATCGACGACGATAATGCGGCGCATGACGGCATCCCACCGGACTACCCTCTGATCTTCAAGCACTATTCCGATCGCCATCCGATCACCAACAGTGATCAAAAAGGCGCGAAACAGCAGAAGCAGGCGGGAAAGCAATGGCAGCGGAAACCGTCCAGCCCGGACCGGACGAGAGCCGGCACACCTACCGGGTGATCGTCCGCGGCAGGTGGGACGGCCTGTCGGCGGAAGCCACGGAGCGCCTGCTCGCCGACGTCGACAACCACGGCCTGGCACAGCACCGGTTCACGCCCGAGGGTTCCCTCTCCTACGACGCGCCACTGCGCTCCTTCACCTACCGCTACGAGATCGTCTCGGACGCCGCGGACGGCGAGGAGATGGCGGCGGCACTCGCCGAGGAGAAGGCGGAACTCGCGCTGACCGCCGCGGGATACGGCTACCGCGAACTGCGCTCGACGGCCACCGACATGGACACCATGAAGATCAACCGCAAGCGCCGCTGAGCCCGCCCCCGGTCCGGCCGAACTCGCGCCCCTCACCCGGCGCGGCAGCACCGCCCCGGTCGGCAGTACCGACCCAGCCGGCCGCAGCACCCACGCCGTGCCCCGCCCGGCGGCCCGTCCGTCCCGTCCCGAGCGGCCCACAGGCACGCCGACCGCCCGTCCCGCGCTCACCCCGCGCTCAACGGGACCCCGGCGGCTCCGAGGTCGCCTCGGTGAGCATCTCGCTCGTGATCGCCCACCGCTCGTGGTCCCGCCAGGCTCCCTCGATGAAGAGGAAGTCCGGCGAGAAGCCCTCCAACCGGAAACCGGCCCGCTTGACGAGGGCGATCGACGACTTGTTGTCCGGCTGGATGTTGGCTTCCAGCCGGTGCAGCTCCAGCGCGCCGAAGGCATGCCCCAGCAGAAGGCGCAGCCCCTCGCTCATCAGACCCCGCCCGGCCGCGTGCGCGAACGCGCCGTAACCGACGGCCCCGCTACGGAACGCCCCGTACACGATGTTGTTGATCGTCATGTAGCCGGCGATCCGGCCGCCGTCACTTTCGCAGACCAGGAAGCCCGCCCGGGACGGTTCCTGCAGCCGGGTGAAGTACCCGTCGTACGCCTCGTCGGTGGCCGGCGGAGCAAGCCATGGCCGGTGCAAGTCGCGGCTCGCCCGCGCGGCGGTGGTGAACTCCGCGCGGTCGGACTCCGCGAAGGGACGAATGCCGGTCCGGGGCCCTCGGGCAAGGTACAAGTCGTCGGCCACCGGAAGATCGTATGAAGTACCGGGATGGTTGGCCAGGTCTCCCACCGGCGAGCCGGTCACCAGCGCCACTTCCCCCATTCGCCGTACGCCTTACCCCCTCTCGCCGTACTCCCCGTCCCCTGCTCCCCGCGTCACCGCCACGCGCCCCCTGGGGCACGTCCAATCCGCGAGCACCCTCACAAACGGCTCACGCACACCGCTCCCCGGCCGCACCCGACGACCGGGCCCCGGAGACCCCGCGCCCCAACGCAGCCCTTCGCTCCGGCGCCAGCCCCGCGAGCACCCTCACCAGCGACTCACGCGCACTCCTCCCCCCGTCACGTGCACTCCTCCCCCGGAACCAGCCGCCCCCTTCCCCTCAGCCCCGAGCGACCGCGCAAGCCGCCGCGTAACCGCTCGGCACGGACACATCCACCATCTCCCAGCCCCGCACCGGAACCGGCTCGGGGCCCGTCCCCACCACCGTCGTTCCCATCAGGTTTCCGGCGAGCCCGGTGCCCTCGCCCTTCAGGAACGCCTCCTTGCGGGTCCAGCAACGAGCGAAGGCGGCGGGCCGCTCGGCGGCCGGGAGCGCGGCGAGGGCCGCGCGCTCCTCGGGGTGCAGCACGCTCGCCACCTCGTCGACCGTCTCCGGCTTCGACAGCCCTTCGATGTCCACGCCCACGGGCGTCCGGGCGAAGGCGATCAGCGCCAGGTCGCGGGTGTGGGACAGCGAGAAGTGCAGCGGTGTGCCGGCCACCGCCGGACGGCCGTGCGGCTCGTCACAGCGGGGGCACGGCTCCCGTATGAAGGGGATCGCGGCGGGATCGAGACCGAGCAGCGCCCCGAGCAGGCGGCGCAGTGCGGTGTGCGAGGTCGCGTAGGTGTCACGGTCGGCGGGCCGGACGAAGGCGGCAGTGCGGCGGCGCTCCTCCTCGTCGAGCACCGAGAGATCGCCCAGCCCCGCGCCCGGCTCCGTACGCACCAGCCACACCAGCGCCGCGGGCTCCGCCCGTCCGCCTCCGGCCCCCGTCGCCTCCCCGTGCGCGGACGCGGCGGCCAAGGCGTCCGGCCAAGTTCCGGGCAGATTGCCGGCGGCGTACAGGTGAGGTGCCAGCGGCACCCGGCCGCCGGCCACGGCCGAGGGCGTCACGGCCGCGCGGGCCGCACCGGACGCCGAAGCCGGTGGGCCATCCGGTCTCCGCGGGGCCCTCTCAGCCCCGGTTGGCCGTTCGGACTCCGGCGCTGTCCGCCCGCCGCCCGGAACGCCGATCTCGCCCGTGGTCATCCGCTGTTCCCCTCTCGCTCCGGTCACTTCTCCCGCAAGTGTCGCTCACGCGCCCGACGGCATTCGTCCGTCGGAACCGGCGCCCGGCACCGCACCTGGCCGGCGCCGGCGCCACGCCCGACCGGCGCCCGGCACCCCACCTGTCCAGTGCCCGGCACCGCACCTGCTCGACGTCCGGCACCGCACCTGTCCGGCACCCGGCTTCCCGTACCGCGGGAGCAACTGTGATCTTCCCATCCCACCTCGCGGACACACCCCGTCCCGGGCAGATCAGGGGAACCTCCTGGAACACCCGTAAGGGAAGGACCTCGGCCACCCCGATACCGGGCAGCACCACCTCGGCGGCCAACTCCCCGACCGGTACCCGGCCCGCCACCCCACAGGACCCGGACGCCCTCCCCCGCACCACGGAGAGCGGCTGGTCAACGGCCCCGCGGCCTGGGCCCGATGCCGCGGCACCGGAACGGCGAGCGGCACACCGCGGGGCGGCCGGATGTGGCCGGTCTGCGCGTAGACAGTCCACGTGTAGGGGGCATGGAGTGGAGATCGGCAACACTCGGCTCCTCTGCCCTCTGGGAGGCTCCCCCATGACAGAAGCTGTGCCCTTCCCCCAGGACCGCACCTGCCCTTACCACCCGCCCACCGGTTACCGGTCCGCGGGTGAACAACCGATCACCCGGGTCACGCTCTACGACGGCCGCGAGGTCTGGATGGTGACCGGGCACGCCGAGGCCAGGGCCCTCCTCACCGATCCCCGGCTCTCCAGCGACCGGCAGCACCCGGGCTTCCCCATCATCTCCCCCCGCTTCACCCTCGCCCGCGCATTCGAATTCAAGACACCACTGCTCGGCGTCGACGACCCCGAGCACAACGCCCAACGGCGGATGCTGATCCCGAGCTTCACCCTCAAACGCACCGCCGCGCTGCGGCCGCAGATCCAGGAGGTCGTCGACGGCCTTCTGGACGCGATGCTGGAAACCGGACCGCCGGCGGAGCTGGTGTCCGCGTTCGCGCTGCCCGTCCCCTCCATGGTCATCAGCGCGCTGCTCGGAATCCCGTACGCCGACCACGAGTTCTTCGAGTCCCGATCGCGCACGCTGATGACCGCTCCAACGGCGGAGCTCGCGCAGAAAGCACGCGAGGACCTGGAGGGATACCTCACGGACCTGATCGCCGAACGGGAACGGCGTCCGGGCGAGGGGTTGTTGGACGAACTCATCCGGGATCAGTTGAAGACGGGCGGGATGGACCGCGAGGAACTGATGCGGTTGACGGTGATCCTGCTGATCGCCGGCCACGAGACCACCGCCAACATGATCTCGATGGGCACCTTCGCGCTGCTGCGGCATCCGGAACAGCTCGCGGCGCTGCGCGCGGACCCGTCGCTGGTCCCGACGGCGGTGGAGGAACTGCTGCGGTTCCTGTCCATCGCCGAAGGCTTGCTGCGGGTGGCGATCGAGGACATCGACATCGCCGGGCGGACCATCCGGGCGGGCGACGGGGTGGTCCTGTCCACGTCGCTGATCAACCGGGACGAATCGGCGTACACCGCGCCGGATACGCTGGACTGGGACCGCGGCGCCCGTCACCACGTCGCCTTCGGCTTCGGCATCCACCAGTGTCTGGGCCAGCATCTGGCGCGCGCCGAGATGGAGATCGCGCTCGGTACGCTCCTCGCCCGCGTCCCCGGCCTGCGGCTCGCCGCCCCCGCGGCCGAGATCCCCTTCAAACCCGGCGACACCCTGCAAGGCATGATCGAACTGCCCCTGGCGTGGTAGGGCGAGGGGCGGAGAGGAAACAGGCATGAACATCGACATCGATCGAGGTCTCTGCATAGGCTCCGGCCAATGCGTGCTGAACGCGCCGGAGGTCTTCACTCAGGACGACGACGGACTCAGCGCCCTCCTCCCGGAGGGCACCCGCACCACCGGCCACTCCGACGATCCCCTGGCGCGGGAGGCGGCCCACGCCTGCCCGGTGCAGGCGATCACGGTGACGGACGGTCCGTCGGCCGGCTGACCCGGCACGGAGTCGGCGCGCCCGGAAGGCGGAAGCCGCAGGCCGCCGGCCCTTGTACGACCTGCGGCAGCCTTGCGACCCTGGGGCCCGCCCTCACGGCGGGCCCCAGGGGCCTCACTTGGTGAATTCCACGGTGGGGATGTCCGTCCGCGTGATCCCGAACGTCTGGGCGTACAGCGACATCTCCGCCTCCACGGCGCGGGCGATCGTCTCCGCTTTCCGGAAACCGTGCCCCTCCCCCTCGAAGGCCAGGTACGCGTGCCGGATGCCGCGTCCGGAGATCTCCGCGAGGAACCTCTCGCACTGCACGGGCGGGCACACCACGTCCTCCAGCCCCTGGAGGAGCAGGAAGGGCGCCGAGACGCGGTCCGCGCGGTACAGCGGCGAACGGTCGCGGTAGCGGTCGGGCACCTCGCTGAACGGGCCGACGAGGGACTCCAGGTACTGCGACTCGAAGTCGTGGGTCTCGTCCGCCGCCCAGCCGACCAGGTCCAGGATCGGGTAGCTGATCGTGCCGCAGGCGTAGAGGTCCGTGGAGGTCAGGGAGGCGGCGGTGGTCCAGCCGCCGGCGCTGCCGCCCCGGATCGCCAGCCGGGCGCGGTCGGCCGTGCCTTCGTCGGCCAGCGCCTCGGCCACGACCGCGCAGTCCTCGACGTCCACGATGCCCCACTGCCCGCGCAGCCGCTCGCGGTACGCCCGCCCGTACCCGGTGGAGCCGCCGTAGTTGACCTCCGCGACCCCGATGCCGCGCGAGGTGAAGTAGGCGATCTCCAGGTCCAGGACGAGCGGGGCGCGGCTGGTCGGCCCGCCGTGCGCCCACACGACGTACGGCGGCAGTTCGCCGGCCGGCGCGGTGTGGTCGGGGCTGTGCGGTGGGTAGATGTGGGCGTGGATGTCCCGGCCGTCCGGGCCGGTGAACGTGCGGATCTGGGGTTCGGGGTAGTACGCCGGGTCGAGCGCGTCGACGTGCCGGGCGGCGATGACCCGGGCCCGGCCCGTGCAGGTGTCCAGTTCCACGATCTCGTAGGAGGTGCGCGGGCTGGCCGCTATGCCGATGACCCGGCTGCCGTGCACGGCCAGGGTGGAGGACCACTCCGTCCAGGGGCCCGCCGCGTCGACGAGTTCACCGGTGACCGGGTCGAGGATGCCCAGCGAAGTGGAACCGCGACCGTGGATCACCGCGATCATGCCGTCCTCCAGGGGGAGGAACCAGCGCTGCCCGATCCGCCACAGCGCGCCGCCGAACTCCTCCTGCCGGGACCGGCACAGCCCCCGGCTGGGCACCACGCCGTCCCGGGCCGCGTCCGGGTCGAGGCGTTGCAGCTCCCACCAGCCGCTGATGTCGGAGACGAAGAGCAGTGCGCCGTCCGGGGCCCACTCGACCTGCGCCACCGACTCGTCCACGTCTCCGACCAGGGGCCGTACGCCGGTGAACGTGCCCTTGGGCGTGATCTCGGCGAGCAGCACGACGGTGCCGTCCCAGGGCATCCGCGGGTGGTCCCAGGCGATCCAGGCCACCCGGCGCCCATCGGGCGAGATCCGCGGCCCGGTCACGAAGCGGTGCCGGTCGTCGGTCAGCTCCCGTACGGCGCCGCGGTCCTCGGCCGCCGAGCCGTCGAGGGGGACGGCGGCGAGCACCCGGCGGACGTCGGTGGACGCCTCGCCGGTGAACTCCTCCAGGACGCACCACACCTCGCCCTGCTCCACACGCAGCACCGGGTCGACCCAGCGCAGGCCGCCGCCGACGTCCGAGACGGGGGTGAGCGGCCGGGGTGCGGCGCCGCCGTCCGGGTCGTACGCGTACAGCCGCTGGTCGGCGAAGTGACAGAAGACGATCAGTCTGCGGCCGTCGTCGGTGACGGTGCCGGCCCAGGGCAGGCCCCCGTACTCGATGACCCGGCTGCGGACGTTCCAGGGGGCGGGCAGCACCGATTCCGTGGTGCCGTCGGGACGCCTGCGGATCAGGGCCCGCCGGCCGCCTTCGGCCGGGCGGGGTTCCGTCCACCACACCTCGTCGCCGACCACGCCCACGAATTCGGGGCGCCCGTCGTGTGCGGCGACCAAGTGGGCGTCTATCGGGGACTGCCAGGCTCCGTAGGGGGCCGTGGTCACCATGGTGGTGTTCCTCCTTAGGCGTGGAAGCCGTCAAGCCTGTCGCACGCCGTGCCGGTCTTTCAAGCGGTCCCCGCCGTCCGGCCGGACCGGTGCGGTCACTGGGGTGCCATTTGCGCCGTGTCGTCCTGGGCGTCGTCTTGGGCCCGCGCCGCCGTGCGGCGGGTCAGCCCGCGCTGTGTATCAGGAAGTGGTCCAGGACCCGCACGCCGAAGTGCAGCGCCTCGACGGGCACCCGTTCGTCCACGCCGTGGAAGAGCGCCTGGTAGTCGAACCCTTCGGGGAGCTTCAGGGGGGAGAAGCCGTATCCGGTGATGCCGAGCCGGGAGAACTGCTTGGCGTCCGTGCCGCCCGACATGCAGTACGGCACCACGTGCCCTTCGGGGTCGAACCGCTCGACCGCGGCGCGCATCTCCCCGTAGGTCGCGCCGTCCACGGGGGCTTGGAGCGCCACTTCCCCGTGGTGGTAGTCCCAGGACACGTCCGGCCCGGTGAGCTGGTCCAAAGTCGTGCGGAACTCCGCCTCGCCTCCGGGAACCACCCGGCCGTCCACATAGCCGACGGCGTCCCCGGGAATCACGTTGACCTTGTAACCGGCTTCCAGCATCGTCGGGTTCGCGCTGTTGCGGACCGTGGGCGCCACCAGCGCGGCGGCCGGGCCGAGCTTGTTCAGCAGCGCGTCCACGTCGAAGTCCGGCGCGTCGAGGTCGGCCTCTATGCCGTGCAGCGTGGCGAGTTCGAGCAGCGCAGCCCGAACGGTCGGAGCGATGCGCACCGGCCATCGGTGTTCGCCGATGCGCGAGACGGCGCCGGCGAGGCGGCTCACGGCGTTGGCGCGGTTGACCTTCGAGCCGTGGCCGGCCCGTCCGCGGGCGGTCAGCTTCAGCCAGGCGGTGCCCCGTTCCCCCGCGGCGATCGGGTACAGCCGCAGGCCGCCGTCCGCGTGGAAGGTGAACGCCCCCGACTCGCTGACGCCCTCGGTGCAGCCGTCGAACAGCTCCGGGTGGTGGTCCGCGAGGAAGCCGGCCCCGTCGACGGCGCTGGCCTCCTCGTCCGCGGTGAAGGCCAGCACGATGTCCCGCCGGGGTCTGATGCCCGCGCGCGCCCACCGCCGGACGACCGCCAGGACCATCGCGTCCATGTTCTTCATGTCGATCGCGCCGCGGCCCCACACCTCGCCGTCCCGCACCTCCCCCGAGAAGGGGTGCACGCTCCACTCGGCGGGGTCGGCGGGCACCACGTCCAGGTGGCCGTGGACCAGCAGCCCGGCGGCGCCGGGGTCGGTGCCCTCGATGCGGGCGACGACGTTCGTACGGCCGGGCGAGCGCTCCAGCAGCGTGGGCTCGATGCCGGCCTCGGCCAGCCGCGTGGCGACGTATTCGGCCGCGGGCCGCTCCCGGCAGTCGCCGCCGCCGCGGTTGGTGGTGTCGACGCGGATCAGGTCGGAGGTGAAGCGCACCACCTCGTCCAGGGCCGGTCGGTCAATCGTTTCGGCGTGCTCAGCCATATTGCTCCTCCACCGCCGAGGAAACGACGGTGGTGACCGCCTTGAAGCAGCGGATGCCCTCGTACATGTCCTGGCTCGTGTATGCCACGCGGCGCTCTCCCGTGCGCTCCACACCGGGGACGCAGGTCGCCGCACCCACCAAGTGCTCGGCGTCGAACTCCAGCTCGAAGGTGTGCGGTCCGCGCCGCACCGGTTCCTGCCGTATCGCGAGGACCGCCGCCTCGCGCGCCCCCGCCCTGATCTCCGCGGCGGTGCGGGCCGGCGGCCGGCACACCGCGGCGTACCGCGACACGTACTCCTTGACGGCGACCTTCCGGGCCGCGGGGGCGTACCCCTCGGCGTCCTCGCAGGTCCGGTCGTCCCCCGTCACCAGCACCACGGGGACCCCGTACTCGGCGACCACGCGGGAGTTGAGGTACCCCTCGCTGGCGCGCTTTCCGTCCAGCCACACGCCGGTGAGGGAGTTGGCGAGGTAGGTGTGGGCGAGGACGCCTTCCGTGCCGGCGCCCGTGTGGTAGCCGACGAAGGCGATGCCGTCCACGTCGCCGTGCTGGACGCCCTCGACCATGCTCAGGGACTTGTGCCGTCCGGTGAGCATCCGCGCCCGCTCGTCGAGCCGCTCCAGCAGGAGGTTGCGCATCGTCCAGTGCGCCTCGTTGACGAGCACCTCGTCGGCCCCGCCCTCGAAGAACCCGGCGATCGCCGCGCCGACGTCGGAGGTGAACATCGCTCGGCACCGTTCCCACTGGGGCGTGCCCGGCAGGACGTCCGCCGGCCACGTCACGCCGGTGGCGCCCTCCATGTCCGCGGAGATGAGGATCTTCATGTGTCGAAACGGTACGCGTTCCCGGTCGAGTCGGACAGGCCTGTGGATAACCGCAGAGGTCTACTCCACTCATGGAGTAATACCCCTCGGCCGACCGGCTCGCACCAGCGAGTTCGCCGGATCACCGCGGTGTCGTGCCCCCGCCGCGTGGCGGTACCGGCCCGGGGCCGGAACGGCTCAGACGGCCGGTTCCGCCACCAGCCAGTTGGTCGGGAGCTCGATGCGCACGCCGTCAGCCCCGTACTCCGTGGTGGTCAGCGGCAGCGTGCCGCGGCTGATGACGTGGAAGCCGTGCGCGGCCAACAGGTCGGGGATCACCGCATCGGCCATGCCGGCGGGCGCGATGCCGTGCGAGAACACCGCCCGCAGCTTGCCCGGCGGGCCTTCCGGGCGCCGCGCCAGCGCCATCATGACGGCCTTGGCGCCCTCCGCGAGCTCCACGGCGAACACCCGCCCGCGCCGTCCCAGCAGGACCGGCAGGTGCGTCACGATGCGCTCGCGCTCCGCCGGCTCGCACTGGTGCAGGACGCCCCTCAGGTAGACGTTGGCGTCCCCCAACTCGGCGTGCAGGTCCCGCACCGCCGCGCCGTCCGCCGCGTCCAGCTGCCGGTATTCGGCCACCCCCGCCACGTCCTCGGTCCGGGCGTGCTCGATGGCCGCCGCCGACAGGTCGACGCCGATCGCGCGCGGATACCGCCCCGCCAGGAAGCGGGTCTGCGTGCCGTTGCCGCACCCCAGGTCGACGACCGGCAGCGCCGCGTCGAAGTGCGGCGCGAACAGCGGCAGGTGGAGCTCGGCCGTCAGGGAGGCGTCGGAGTCCCAGAAGACCTCGCCCTCACCCCTCGGCGCGTCGCGCCAGAAGCCTTCCCATGCCCGCGAAGAGTGGCTGGATGCGCTCATGGCCAATTGCTACTGCCGCGGCGGGCCGTCCCGCAAGCCCGGCACCGTTTCTTTCCCGGGCCGGACGGGCCGGGCGCACGCCCCTGCGCGCCCGTTGCGCCGTCGCGCGCTCCCCCTACGCCGTGCGCCCGCCGCCGCGGACCCGGGCCTCACCGCACCCGCGCGCCGCCCGTCCCCGGCAGCGACTGCTCGAACCACACGGTCTTCCCGGTCGCCGTCCGGCTGGTGCCCCACTCGCGCGCCAGCCGGCTCACCACCCGCAGCCCCCGCCCGAATTCGGCGGTCGGCCCCGCGTCCATCAGTTGCGGCAGCGCGTGGTCGTCGTCCGAGACCTCGCACAGCAGCGCGTCCGCGCGCACCAGCCGCAGCAGGACATGCTGGGTGTGCGCGTGCCGCACCGCGTTCGTGACGACCTCGCTGACCAGCAGTTCGGCGGTCTCCGAGGCTTCCCGCAGGCCCCACCGGGCGAGCTGTTCGCGCACCAGCCGCCGGGCGCGGCCCGCCTCCCGGGGGTCGATGGCCAGCCGCCAGTCGGCCACGTCCTGCGGCGGGATGCCGTTCAGGCGCGCCATCAGCAGGGCCACGTCGTCCTTGCGGCCGCCCCGGACGTTGAGCGCCCGGATGATGGTGTCGCAGGCGTCGTCCATGGAGGCGGCCGGGTGCGCCGCGGACTCCGCGAGCGCCGCCAGCCCCACGCCGATGTCCTCGCCGCGCACCTCGACGAGCCCGTCCGTGCACAGCACGAGCCGGTCACCCGCCGCGACCGGCAGCGTGACCGCCTCGAACGGCACCCCGCCCACCCCGATCGGCGCGCCGGTCGGCAGCTCCAGCAGCTCGCTGCGGCCGTCCTCGGCCCGGACCAGCACCGGCGGGATGTGCCCGGCGTTGGCGATCGTCAGCCGCTGCCCGATCGGGTCGTACACCGCGTACAGGCACGTCGCCAGGTAGTTGTCGCCCAGCCGCTGCGCCAGGTCGTCCAGCCCGCGCAGGAGCTGCGCGGGATCCATGTCGATCGCCGCCATGGTCTGCACGGCCGTGCGCAACTGGCCCATCATGGCCGCCGAATTGAGGCCGTGGCCCATCACGTCGCCCACCACCAGGGCGGTGCGGGAACCGGGGAGCTTGATGGTGTCGAACCAGTCGCCGCCCACCCGGCCCAGGCGGGTGCCCGGCAGGTAGCGGGTGGCGGTGTCGCAGCCGGCCATCCTGGGGGCGATGTGCGGCAGCATGCTGTCCTGGAGGGTCTCCGCCACGTTCTCCTGGTACGTGTACATGCGGGCGTTGTCCAGGACGAGCCCGGCCCGGGCGGCGAGCTCCGCGCCCGTGACCCGGTCCATGTCGTTGAACTCCGCGCGCTCCGGGTGCCGCAGCAGGATCATGAATCCCAGCACCACGTTGCGCGCCTTGAGGGGCACGACCAGCAGCGACCGGTTGTTGATCAGCGGGCTGATGTCGCGCTTCTCGAACTGCGCGGCGATGGCGTTGCCCATCTGCTCGCTGATCCTCGGCACCAGGACGGGCTGGCCCGTGGTCATGCACTGGAAGAACGGCGTGTGCACGGGGAAGGGCATCGACTCGCCGACCGGCACCACGTCGTCCCAGCGGCCCGGTTCGTCGTTGTGCTCGACCGCGACGCGGTGCCACATGGTCGTCGCGTCCGGCGGCCCGTCCGGGAACCCCTCGCCCGCGATGACCTGCTCGCGCAGGTACGTCCCCGCGACGTCGGTGAACCGCGGCACGACGGCCTGGCTGACCTCGCGGATCGTCTGGGAGAGGTCCAGTGACGAGCCGATCCGGCCGCTCACCTCGTTCAGGAACTCCAGCCGCTCCCTGACGGCGGCGTATTCGAGGTCCGACTCCAGCTCGGCCGCCGCGGCGGCAGCGGCCTGCGGGTCGGTGTCCACCGAGCGGGCGGCGTGCAGCAGCCGCGCCCGGCGCTCGACCCGGCGCGGCACACCCCAGTCGGGCGTGACCGGGTAGCGCTCCTGCTGGCTGATCTCCAGCACCGGGTAGCCCAGCTCCAGCACCTGGGAAACGATCCGCGCGCTCTCCTGGGGGCTCATGCTCGGCAGGATGTGCGGCAGTTGGCGCGCCAGCCGGTCGGCGCCGGGGAAGTCGGTGTGCAGCGCGAACCCGGGCGCGTACCGCTCGTTCTCCTCGCCCTCACCGTGCAGCTGGTCGGTGTCCGCGGCCAGCACCAGCAGCCGCTCGGCGCCGGGCCCGACCAGGGGGTAGGCCCACCACAGGATGTCCACCGTGCCGCGCGGGGTGTCGGCCATCCGCGCCCGGCCGGCCGTGGCGTAGGAGGTCTCCCCGCCCAACGACGCCTCCAGCCCCGGTCCGTGGCCGTCGTCGGCCTCCGGCGGCGCGTCGCCCCATTTCCGCCACTTGTCCTCGCCGAGGGCGCCGGACACCGGCATGAGATCGACGGCGGGCACGCCCACCGCCTCCTCCCTGCTGGGGCCGAAAAGCCTGCGCGCGCCGATGCTCCAGTGGGAGACCAGTCCGTCGGCGTCCACGAGGACGACGGCGAGCGGTATCCGTCCGGGCACGGACTCCCGTGGCGCCGGCACCTGAGGCACCGCGCCCACCCTGTCGTCGCCGTGCGACGGGCCACGCTCCATGGGCGGTTGCTCCTTCGTACCCGGATCTTGTCCCACCGCTACCACGGTACGACCGCGACACGACGCCGTGTGGCGCATTCCCGGAAGTAGGGGGTGCGCCCACAGGACGGCTTTCCGGCCATGATGCCGCTCTCCCGCGGCCCCTCGTACGCTCTTGCGGCCGTTCGTATGGTGAAGACGTGCCGAGACGCAGTGAACGGCGACGGGACGGGCGGAAGCGGGGCGGGCGGCAACCGGTGCCGCGATGCCGGACGCCCCATACGGGAGGGGCGGACACCCATGCCGCGTAATGGACGCGTGGCCGGGCCCGCGCCGGACGTTTTCGCGCCACCGAACGGCAACCTCCAGATCGACGATCCCGTGCCGCTGCACCGGCTGGACGTGCCCGCGCCGCACGCCCTGCCCTTCGCCATCGGCTCGTTCGACACCATCGGCCCGCTGTCGCGGGCGGGTTTCCCCCACCGGCACACCTTCTACGAGATCGTCTACGTCACCGGGGGCGAGGGCACGCACGTCATCGACCTGGCCCGATGGCCGCTCCGGCCGCCGCACTTGTCCGTCATCGCCCCCGGGCAGGTGCACTACTGGGACCGCGTCCGGGAGCTGCACGGCTGGGTGATCCTGTTCACCGCCGACTTCCTGCTCGCCCACCCTTCCGACCGCGAGGCGCTGGCGACGTTGAGCGAGCGGCCGTGGATGAGCCTGGACCCGCAGGAGGCGGCGCGGTGCACGGCGCTCGTGGGCGACATGATGCGCGAGTTCGCTGAACGGTCCGAGGGTTTCGGGTCGGTGCTCCAGGCGTACCTGCACATCCTGCTCACCCGGGCGCTGCGGCTGCCCGGTGGCCGCCGGCCGGAGGCCGCGCCGAGCCGGGCGGAGATGGTGGCGCAGGAGTTCGTACGGCTGCTGGCGCGGCCGGGGGCGGCGGGGCGCACGGCACGGTCGTACGCGGAGGAACTGGGCGTCTCGGTGGGGTATTTGACCGAGTCCGTCAAGCGCGGCACCGGGCGCACTCCGGGGCGGCTCATCCGGCACGCGCAGACGATCGAGGCCAAACGGCTGCTGACGAGCACCCGGCTGACGGTGGCGCAGGTCGCCCGCCGCTCGGGCTTCAGCGACCCGGCGTACTTCTGCCGCTTCTTCCGCCGCGAGACGGGCCTGAGCCCCGGGGACTTCCGCCGTGCTGCCGCGGACGGCGGGGGGCACGCGCGCGCCGGGGACGACGCGGGGACGATGGGCGTACGGACGCGCGCGGAGGACGGCGGAACCGAGCACCACGGATGCGAAGGCGACCAGGGGGCAACCGGGGCGGTCCGTAAGGGCAGCGTTCGAATTCACCATGACTTCGGTGTCCAGTCCATCGAACACACCGCCCCGCCCGAATAGCGTCGGGCACCGTCGACGGCCTGGCGACGCGTCGTACGGCCGGCCCGCTCTCCGGCGGGGCGGCCGTACGGCGGCACGGCCGTATCGCGGGCCGCTGTACGGCGGTG
>NZ_JBEXNM010000062.1:0-54262 GCF_040611095.1 Streptomyces sp. NPDC003077
GCGGCCCCCCCCCCCCCCCCGCCCCCGCCTCCCGCCGCCCCCCCCCACCCCGGGAGCGCGCGTGCGGGCTCGTGGGGTGGGTGGCGGGTGATCTTGAGGGCCCGGTGAACGCCGGGGGCGTTGTCCTCAATCGCCGGACGGGCTTGATTTTGCCGGGCCGCCGTCCTTCGGCAGCGGACGGCTTGGTGGACGGGCCCACCGGCTACCACCGGGCCGGGTGGGGCTGGATATGGCGGCCCACTGACCACCAGCCAGCCGGGTGGGGCTGGAAATGGCGGTCCACCGGCCATCAGCGAGCCGGAAGGGGCCAGAAATGGCGGCCCACGGTCATCGGCGAGCCGGGCGGAGATCGAGATGGCGGCCCGCCGGCCATCAGTGAGCCGGAAGGGCCCCCGGCCCGCTCCCGATGCGAGCGCCCGCAGGGAAGGGCATGGTGGGAGGACCCGTGCGTCCGGCGAGGACCGGGCCGGGGCCCGCCGGGCGGGAACGCCGGGCCCGCGGCCGGGAAGGAGGCAGCCGTGAGCGAGAAGGACGCACTGCGGACCTACCGGCGGAAACGCGACTTCGGCAGGACCGCCGAGCCCCGCGGCGAGGACACCGCCCCCGGGAACGCCCCCCGCTTCGTGGTGCAGATCCACGACGCGAGCCGGATGCACTTCGACTTCCGGCTGGAGGTCGACGGCGTCCTGAAGTCGTGGTCCGTCCCGAAGGGGCCCTCCACCGACCCGCACGACAAGCGGCTCGCCGTTCCCACCGAGGACCACCCCTTGGAATACCGCGAGTTCGAAGGCGTCATCCCGAAGGGCGAGTACGGCGGCGGCACCGTGATCGTCTGGGACCAGGGCACCTATCAGCCGCTGAGCCACGACCGCCGGGGCCGGGCCGTCCCCTTCGCCCGGTCGCTGGAGCAGGGACACGCCACCTTCCGGCTGGACGGGACGAAGCTCCACGGCGGCTACGCGCTCACCCGCTTCCGCGGCGGCGGACGCTCCGGTGGCGGACGAGCGGGCGAGGAGGCGTGGCTGCTGGTCAAGTCCGGCGACGACACGGCGACCCACGACGGCCACGGCACACCGGACCCCCACCGCGCCCGTTCCGCCCGCACCGGCCGCACCTTGCGGCAGGTCGCCGAGGAGTCCGGGAACGGCGGGGGCGAGGCGTAGTCGGCACGGGGCGCCCCCGGCCCCCGGCGCCCCCGGCCCCCGGCGCCCGTGAGCCCCCGGCCGCGGCGCAGCACCACGAGCCCCCGGCCCGTGACCGGCACGACGAACCCCCGCCCCGTACCCCGCGGGACGAACCCCGGCCGACGCCCAAGCCCCCCGACCGCGACAGGCGACGCGACCCCAGGGCCGTCACCCGCAGGCGACGCGACCCCGGGGCCGTCACCCGCAGGCGGCACCAGCCCCCCGGCCCGCAGCACAAGGAGCGCCCCTCATGCCCCACCGGACGCAGGACCACGCCCCGGCGGGCGACGACCCGCCGATCGCCTACCCGCCCCGGCCCCTGCGCGAGTACGCGCTGCTCGCGGACGGGCAGCGGGGGGCGCTGGTCGGGTCGCGGGGCGAGATGGCCTGGATGTGCGCGCCCCGGTGGGACGCCGACGCGGTGCTGTCCACGCTGATCGGGGGCTCCGGGGTGTACGCCGTGACGCCCGTCGAACGGTCGGTGTGGGGCGGGTTCTACGAGGAGGCCACGCTGATCTGGCGGAGCCGCTGGGTCACCGACGACGGCGGGGTGGTGGAGTGCCGGGAGGCCCTGGCCTTCCCCGGGGACCCGCACCGCGCGGTGGTGCTGCGCCGGGTGCTGGCCCGGGACGTCCCCGCCCGGCTCACCGTCCTCCTGGAACCGAGCGCCGGATTCGGCGCCCACCCGCTGACGGAACTCCACCGCGACGAGCGCGGCGTGTGGACCGGGCGGACCGGTGACCTGCGGCTGCGCTGGTCCGGCGGCGCGCGGGCGCACCCGGCCGGTGCTCGGGACCAGCGGCTGCTGCTCGACCTGACGGTGTCACCCGGACGGCCCCACGACCTGGTGCTCGAACTGTCCGACCGGCCCCTCCCGGGCGGCCCGCCACCGGCGGAGCGCGTCTGGCGCGCCACCGAGAGCGCCTGGCGCCACGCCGTACCGGACCTGGAGAACACCATCGCCCCCCGGGACGCCCGGCACTCGTACGCCGTCCTGCGCGGGCTGACCAGCGCCCGGGGCGGCATGGTCGCGGCCACCACGACCAGCCTTCCCGAACGCGCCGAGGAGGGGCGCGACTACGACTACCGGTACGCGTGGATCCGGGACCAGTGCTACGCGGGCCAGGGCATCGCCGCGGCCGGCCCCCACCCGCTGCTGGACGACGCCGTCCGGTTCATCACCGCGCGGCTGCACGAGGACGGCCCGGCCCTCGCCCCCGCCTACACCGCCGACGGCGGCCCCGTCCCGGACCAGCGGCAACTGGCCCTGCCCGGCTACCCGGGCGGCTCGGACCGGGTCGGCAACCACATCGGCACCCAGTTCCAGCTCGACGCCCTCGGGGAGGCGCTGCTGCTCCTCGCGGCGGCGGCCGGGCACGACCGGCTGGACGCCGAAGGCTGGCAGGCCGCCCGGATCGCCGCCGACGCCATCGCCGAACGGTGGCACGAACCCGACACCGGCGTGTGGGAACTGAAGCCCAAGCCCTGGGCACACAGCCGCCTGACCTGCGCCGCCGGGCTGCGGGCCGTCGCGCGGGCGGGCGGGCCCGCGGCCCGGTCCGCCCAGTGGGCCGCGCTGGCCGACACCCTCGTCGCCGACACCGCCGACCGCTGCGTGCACCCGTCCGGCCGCTGGCAGCGGGCCCCGGACGATCCTCGGCTGGACGGGGCGCTGCTGCTCCCGGCGATCCGCGGCGCCGTCCCGGCGGACGACCCGCGGACCGTGCGAACCCTGCGCGCGTACGTCGCCGAGCTCACCGACGACCATTACGCGTACCGGTTCCGGCACGACGAACGGCCGCTGGCGGAGGCCGAGGGCGCCTTCCTGCTGTGCGGGTTCTTCGCGGCGCTGGCCGAGCACCAGCAGGGCAACACGGTCGCAGCGCACCGCTGGTTCGAACGCAACCGCGCCGCGTGCGGGCCGTCCGGCCTCTACTCGGAGGAGTACGACATCGCGCAGCGGCAACTGCGCGGCAACCTCCCGCAGGCGTTCGTCCACGCGCTGATGGTGGAGAGCGCGGCCCGGCTGTCGACGGGCTGACGTTCGATGGCGGGCTGACTTCGCCTGGCGACGGGTTGATCGGCGGGACCAGGGCGGTGCGCTGCGGGGGAGAGCGCGGCGGCGATGATCACGCCCGCGTCCGGCGTCCGGCCGGGTTTGGAACGGCGGCATCGCGGTCACCTGGTACCCGCGTATCCGTACGGGCCCCAGGAGACGCACGGCGGGAGGCCCCGCCGCCCGGTCGGACCCCGGCCGCTCCACGGCGCGCGGCCCGCACGAGGACAACCCAACCGAGGAGGGGCGCACCCATGAGCACGCCACAGGTCGTGGTCGTCACCGGCGCCAGCGGCGGGATCGGCCGCGCGGTGGCGCGGGCGTTCGGGCGGCGCGGCGCGCACGTCGGGCTGCTGGCCCGGGGACGGGCGGGGCTGGACGGCGCCGTGGAGGACGTCGAGCGGGCCGGCGGACGGGCGCTGGCCCTCCCCACGGACGTCGCCGAACCGGCCCAGGTGGAGGCGGCGGCCACCCGTGTGGAGGAGGAGTTCGGCCCCATCGACGTGTGGGTCAACGCCGCCTTCAGTTCGGTCTTCGCCACCTTCTGGGACGTCAGCGCCGAGGAGTACGCCCGCGCGACGCAGGTGACGTACCTCGGTTTCGTCAACGGGACCCGCTCCGCCCTGACCCGGATGCGCCCGCGCGACCGCGGCACCATCGTCCAGGTGGGCTCCGCCCTCGGCTTCCGCAGCATCCCGCTCCAGGCCGTGTACTGCGGCGCGAAGCACGCCATCAACGGCTTCACCTCCAGCGTCCGCACGGAACTGCTGCACGAGAAGAGCAACGTGCACATCACGGTGGCGCAGATGCCGGGCGTCAACACGCCCCAGTTCTCCTGGGTCCTGACCAAGCTCCCCCGGCACCCGCAGCCGGTCGCCCCCGTCTATCAGCCCGAGGTCGCCGCGCGGGGCGTCCTCTACGCGGCCGATCACCCCCGGCGCAAACAGCACTGGGTCGGCGGTTCGACGGTCGCCACGATCACCGCGAACAAGTTCGCCGGCCCGCTGCTGGACCGCTATCTGGCCCGCACCGGCTTCGACTCCCAGCAGACGGACGAACCCGTCGGCCCCGACCGGCCGCACAACCTCTGGGAACCGGTGGACGGCGAGGACGGCCGCGACCACGGCGCCCACGGAATCTTCGACAACAAGGCCCACACCCACTCGGTGCAGCTTTGGCTGGCCCACCATCCGTCCGTGCCCCTGCTGGCCGGGGCGGGGCTGGTGGCTGCGGTGGTGGGTGTGGTGCGGTCCGGTCGACGGTGACGGGGGCGGGGGCGCGGGTGATTTTTGGGGCCCGGTGAACGCCGGTGGCGTTGTCCTCAATCGCCGGACGGGCTTGTTTTGGCCGGGCCGCCGTCCAATGAGCGAGCCGACAGCTCACCTTGGCAATCCGAGCCTGCCACTCGCTGGTCGGCAGTTTGGCAATCCGTGCCTGCCGCTCGCTGGTCGGCAGTTTGGCAATTTGTGCCTGCCACTTGCTGGTCGGCAGTTTGGCAATCCGTGCCTGTCACTTGCTGGTCGGCAGTTTGGCAATCCGTACCCGTCACCTACTGGGCGATGGCCCGCCATTTCCAGCCCGTCCGGCGTTTGAGGACAACGCCCCCGGCGTTCACCGGGCCCGAAGATCACCCGCCACCCACCCCACGAGCCCGCACGCGCGCTCCCGGGGTGTCCTCAATCGCCGGACGGGCTGAAATATGCGGGCTCGGCCCAAGATGCGCGGCTGGCCCTGCCCCGTGACGCCATCGGGCAAAGGCGACTCGTCGCTGGTTCCGTCACCGCGTCCTCAATCGCCGGACGGGCTGGAAGCGGCGGGCCGGGCCTCAAAGGCACCCCCTGCCCCCTCCACCCGGTACCCCCGCTTCGGCACCGTACGGACCAGATCGGCATACGGCCCGAGGGCCGCCCGCAGGCGGCCGACCGCCGTTTCGACCGCGTGGGCGTCGGAGGCGGCGGACGCCCACGGCCAGGCATCGCGCAGGAGTTGCGCGCGGCTCACCACGCGCCCGGGGTGAACGGCGAGCGCACGCAGCACGGCCGCGCCCTGCGGCGAGAGCCAGCGGACCCCCGTCTCCGTCAGCACGGCATCGCCTTGGAGCACCAGCCGCTCCCCCCGGAAGGACAGGGCACGCCCACCCCGCCCGGGAAGCGTGTCGGTCAGCGTCCGCACCATCGCCCCGAGCCGCCCGCGTGACGGCCACACGACCGGCAGCCCGAGGTCGGTCAGCGGCCGGGCGCAGAGCGGGCCGATGGACACCGACAGGACATCCGCGCGCAGGGCGGCCAGCACGTCGTCATGCCGCCCGTCCTCCGAGGCGGCGCGCAGGAACGCGGTGATCGCCGGCGCGCTGGTGAACGTCAGCGCGTGCACCTGGCGGCGCCCGGTCCGCTCGGCCAGCCGCCGCAGGGGCGCCGGGTCGTCCGGTGGCGCCCAGCGGTAGACGGGGACGGACACGACCTCGGCGCCACGCGCACGCAGCGCGGCCGTGAACGATTCCAGCGGGACGCCGTGCTCCTGCACGGCGATCCGGCGTCCGTCCAGCGGCCGGTCCAGTAGCCAAGCCAGGAGCTCGTCGGTGGACTCGGAGGCCGGCGACCAGCCTTCCTGAAGGCCGCCGGCCCGGACGGCACCGGTCGCCTTCGGGCCTCGGGTGAGGACGACGGCCGCGCGGCAGGCGGCGGTCAGGGCCGCCCCGCGGCCCCAGCCGTCCGCCGCGCTCAGCCAGCCGCGCCAGCCGATGCCGGTGGTGGCGACCACGTAGTCCAGGGGCGCGGCCAGGCACCGTTCGGTGGCGCGGCGCAGTTCCGCGTCGTCCTCCAGGGGCAGCAGGCGCAGGGCGGGCGCCTGGACCACGCGGGCGCCGCGCCGGGTGAGCAGCGCGGTCAGCTCGTCGCGGCGGCGCGCGGCGGTCACGCCGATGGTGAAGCCGGTCAGCGGCCCGGGCCGCCCGGTGACGGCGGACACCGGTCCATCGGCGGCGGACTCCGGTCCATCGGCGGTGGACTCCGGTCCTTCGGCGGTGGCGGACATGGCGGCGGACTCCCGTCCTGTGACGGCGGTGTGCATGGCGGCAGGCTCCGGCCCCCGCGTTTCCGGAACGTTGCCCGATCATCTCGCGCATGTAAGCGAATTCGCGTGCCCTGTTACGGCGGCCTCACGCCCACTTCACCTCCGCTCCCCGGGGACGTGAACGACGCGTAGCGCCCGGGCAACACGGCGGACCCGGCCGCGAAACGCCCGGCGACCAGGGTCGGACACATGACGAACACGGTGACCGACACCCACTGCCCGTACTGCGCGCTCCAGTGCGGCATGCGGCTGCGGGCCACGGACACGGGGACGGTGGAGGTGGCGGAGCGGCCCGCCTTCCCGGTGAACCGGGGCGCGCTGTGCGGCAAGGGGCGGACGGCCGCCGCCGTGCTGTCCCCGGCCGCCCGGCTGACCGAGCCGCTGGTCCGCGACGCGCCCGGCGGGCGGCTGCGCCCGGCGGGGTGGCCGGAGGCGCTGGACCGGGCCGCGCGCGGGCTGGCGGCGGTGCGGGAGCGGTACGGGGCCGACGCGGTGGGCGTGTTCGGCGGGGGCGGGCTGACCAACGAGAAGGCGTACCAGCTCGGCAAGTTCGCCCGCGTCGTCCTGGGCACCCCGCACATCGACTACAACGGCCGGTTCTGCATGTCCTCGGCCGCCACCGCGCACCGCCGCGCCTTCGGTCTGGACCGCGGCCTGCCCTTCCCCCTGGAGGACGTCCCCGGCACCGGCTGCCTGATCCTGGTCGGCGCCAACCCGGCCGAGACCATGCCGCCCGCCCTGCGCTACGTCCGCGAGCTGCGGGAGCGCGGCGGCACCCTGATCGTCGTCGATCCCCGCCGCACCCGTACGGCCGAACAGGCGGACCTGCACCTCCAGCCCCGGCCCGGCGGGGACCTGGCGCTGGCGCTGGGCCTGCTGCACCTGATCGTGGCGGACGGTCACGTGGACGAGGAGTTCGTCGCCACCCGCACCACCGGCTGGGAACGGGCGCGGGCCACCGCGATGGCGCACTGGCCCGAGCGGGTGGAGGGGCTGACCGGGGTTCCGGTACCCCAACTGCGGGAGGCGGCCCGGCTGTTCGGGACGGCGCGGACCGGGATGGTCCTCACCGCGCGCGGCGCGGAGCAGCACAGCAAGGGCACCGACACCGTCGGCGCGTGGATCGACCTGTGCCTGGCCACCGGCAAGGCCGGCCGCCCGTACTCCGGCTACGGCTGCCTGACCGGCCAGGGCAACGGCCAGGGCGGCCGGGAACACGGCCAGAAGGCCGACCAGCTCCCCGGCTACCGCTCGATCACCGACCCGGCGGCCCGCGCCCACGTCGCCGGGGTGTGGGGCGTGGACCCCGACTCCCTGCCCGGACCGGGCCGTTCGGCGTACGAACTGCTCGACGGCCTCGGCCGGGACGGCGGCGCCCGCGCCCTGCTGCTGATGGGCTCCAACCCGGTGGTCTCCGCGCCGCGCGCCGCCCACGTCACCGAACGGCTCCGGGCCCTGGACCTGCTGGTCGTCTGCGACCTGGTGCTCTCCGAGACCGCGCGACTGGCGGACGTGGTGCTGCCGACGGCCCAGTGGGCGGAGGAGACCGGCACCACCACCAAC
The DNA here is from genome assembly GCF_040611095.1 of Streptomyces sp. NPDC003077. Classification (NCBI taxonomy): domain Bacteria; kingdom Bacillati; phylum Actinomycetota; class Actinomycetes; order Kitasatosporales; family Streptomycetaceae; genus Streptomyces; species Streptomyces sp. NPDC003077. Next base: position 7,876 of record NZ_JBEXNM010000062.1, read on the forward strand.
CTGGAGGGCCGCGTCATCCTGCGCCACCGCGCCCTGGCCCCGCCGGACGGAGTGCGCACCGACCTGTGGGTGCTGCGCGAACTGGCCGCCCGCCTCGGGGTGACGCACGGCTTCCCGGACGACCCGGAGGAGGTCTTCGCCGAACTCGCCCGCGCCTCGGCGGGCGGCCCCGCCGACTACGCCGGCATCGACCACCGGCGGCTGCGGTCCGGCACCGGCGTCTTCTGGCCGTGCCCGGCCCCGGACCACCCGGGGACCCCGCGCCTGTTCCTGGACCGGTTCGCCACCCCGGACGGCCGCGCCCGCTTCGCCGCCGTCACGCACCGCCCCGCCGCCGAGGAACCGGACGCGGGCCACCCGCTCCACCTGACGACCGGCCGGGTGCTCGCCCAGTACCAGAGCGGCGCCCAGACCCGCCGCGTCCCCGAACTCAACGCGGCGGCCCCCGGCCCGTTCGTCGAACTGCACCCCCGCTTGGCCCGCCGGCTGGCCGTCGCCGAAGGCGACCCGCTGGCCGTCACCAGCCGCCGCGGCCGGGCCGTCGCCCCCGCCCGGATCACCGACACCATCCGCCCCGACACCGTCTTCATGCCCTTCCACTGGCCGGGCGAGGGCCGCGCCAACACCCTCACCAACCCGGCGCTGGACCCGGCCTCGCGGATGCCGGAGTTCAAGGTGTGCGCGGTGCGGGTGGAGCGGGTGGGGGAGGCGCCGCGGTTCGGTGACGAGGCCGGTGCCGGGGCGCCGCTCGGCGAAAGTCCGCCGACCGGTACCCCGGCCCCCGTCGACCAGGCGGGCCACCGATGACCCGCGCCGGGCGGATCGCCGTGGTCGGGGCGGGGATGGCCGCCGCCCGGTTCGCCGAGCGGTACGCGGCGTTCGGCGGCACCGGAACCGTCACCCTCTACGGAGCCGAGCCGCACCCCCCGTACAACCGGGTCCTCCTCACGGACGTGCTGACCGGCCGCTACGACCCCGCCGCCCTCACCCTCCCGGCCGGTCCGGCGCGGCTGCGCCCGGCGATAGAGGTCCGGGCCGTCGACCCGGCCGCGCGCACCCTCGCCCTCGCCGACGGCACCGAGGAGGAGTGGGACGCGCTGGTGCTGGCCACCGGCGCCAACCCCGTCCTGCCGCCCGTCCGCGGGGTGCGCCGCCCCGGCGGCCTGATCGCGGGCGTGCACGTGCTGCGCTCGCTCGCCGACTGCGCCCGGCTCGCCGCGGACGCGGCCGGGGCGCGGCGCGCCGTGGTGATCGGCGGCGGGGTCCTGGGCGTGGGCACCGCCCGCGCGCTGACCGCGCTCGGCATCGCCGTCGAGATCGTGCACCAAGGGCCGCACCTCGTCGAGCGCCACCTCGATCCGGGCGCCGCCGAGGTCCTGCGGGCCGGGCTGCGGGAGCTGGGCGTGGTCACGTACGCGGGCAACCGGGCGCGCGCGGTGTACGGCGCGGGGCGGGTCGAGGGCGTCCGGCTGGCGAGCGGTTTCCGCCTCGACTGCGACCTCGTCGTCCTCGCCTGCGGCGTCCGACCGCGCACCGCGCTCGCGTACGCGGCGGGGCTCGCGGTCGGCACCGGCGTGCTCGTGGACGACGCGCTGGCCACGTCCGCGCCGGGTGTGCACGCCATCGGCGACTGCGCGGAACACGCCGGAACCGTCCACGGCCTCGCCGGACCGGCCTGGGAACAGGCGGACGTCCTGGCGGCCCGGCTCTCCGGCGCCGATCCCGCGGCCCGCTACACCGGGTCGCGCCCGCCGGCCCGGCTGTCGGCGGGGCCGCTGGAATACGCGGCGTTCGGCGAGGTCGACGAGGCCGCCGACCCGGAACTGGACGTCCTGCGCCTGACCGACGCCACCCGCGCCAGCTACAAGAAGCTGCTGCTGCGCGGCGACCGGCTGGCCGGCGCCGTGCTCGTCGGCGACCTGACGGCGGTGGGCACGCTGGCCGACGCGTACGCACGGGACGAACGGGTGCGGGGGGACCCGCTGGAGCTGCTGGTGTCCGGGTGATCAGCCCCGCCCCGCCCCGTCCGTCTCCGTCCCGTCCGCCCCGCCCTTCCCCACCGCCCAGCCCTCAGCCCCCACCCCTCACGCCTCGGAGCCCCCATGACCACACCCCGCACCACTCCGCCCCCGCCGGACACCCCCGCCGACCCCCGCCCCCACCTCGTCCTCATCGGCCACGGCATGGTCGGCCAGCGTTTCCTGGAAGTGCTGGCCGAGCAGCCGGGCGCGACCGGCCGACGCGTCACCGTGCTTGCGGAGGAGCCCCGGCCCGCCTACGACCGGGTCCACCTGACCTCCTGGTTCTCCGGGACCAGCACCGACGAACTGTCCCTGTGCGACCCGGACTTCCTCACCGCCCACGGCATCGACCTGCGCCTGGGCGACCCGGCCACCGCGATCGACCGCGCCGCGCACACGGTCACCACCGCCGCCGGGCACACCCTGCGCTACGACGCGCTGGTGCTGGCCACCGGCTCGTACCCGTTCGTCCCGCCCGTCCCCGGACACGACGCCGAGGGCTGTCACGTCTACCGCACCATCGAGGACCTGGAGGCGATCCGCGCCGACGCCGGCCGGGCGCGGGCGGGCGTGGTGGTCGGCGGCGGCCTGCTGGGCCTGGAGGCCGCGGGCGCGCTCCAGGCGCTGGTGCTGGAGACGCACGTCGTGGAGTTCGCCCCGCGCCTGATGGCCCTCCAGGTGGACGACGGCGGCGGCGCCCTGCTGCGGCGCAAGATCGAGGACCTGGGCGTGCGGGTGCACACCGGCGCGGGCACCCGGGCGATCCTGACCGGGGACGACGGCCGGGTGCGCGCCATGGCGCTCTCGGACGGCCGGGAACTCCCCGTCGACCTGGTGGTCTTCGCGGCCGGGGTGCGCCCGCGCGACGGGCTGGCCCGGGACTGCGGGCTGCCGGTCGGCGAGCGCGGCGGCATCGTCGTCGACGCGCGCTGCCGCACCGCCGATCCGGACGTGTACGCCATCGGCGAGTGCGCCCTGGCCGCCGACGGACGGGTGTACGGGCTGGTCGCGCCCGGGTACGCGATGGCCGAGACGGCGGCCCGCGCGCTGACCGGCGGCGACCCGGAACCGTTCACCGGCGCCGACACCTCCACCCGGCTCAAGCTGCTGGGCGTGGACGTGGCCAGCTTCGGCGACGCGCACGGCACCGCCGACGGCGCGCTGGACGTCCTCTACAGCGACAGCCGGGCGGGCGTCTACAAGAAGCTGGTCATCGGCCGTGACGGTGCGCTGCTCGGTGGCGTCCTCGTCGGCGACACCGAGGCGTACGGCCTGCTGCGCCCGCTGGCCGCCGCGGGCAAGCCGCTGACCACGCCACCCGAAAACCTGGTGCTGCCCGCCGCGGCCGGCGCCCCGGCCGGACCCGTCACGCTCCCCGACGAGGCGGTGGTCTGCTCCTGCCACCACGTCACCAAGGGCGCGATCCGGACGGCCGTCGGCGAGGGCGGCTGCACCACCGTCCCCGAGATCAAGAAGTGCACCAAGGCCGGTACCGGCTGCGGCAGTTGCGTCAAGACGCTCGGCGCGATCCTCACCGAGGAACTCACGGCCGGGGGCACCGCCCCTGCCCCCGGCCTGTGCGAGCACTTCGCGCACACCCGCGCCGAGCTGTACGACATCGTCCGCGTCAAGGGCATCACCACCTTCTCGCGGCTGATCGAGGAGCACGGCACCGGCGAGGGCTGCGCCGTGTGCAAACCCGTCGTGGCGTCGATCCTGGCGGGCCTGGCGGGCGGCCACCTTCTGGACGGTGAGCAGGCCGCCCTCCAGGACACCAACGACCACGTCCTGGCCAACCTCCAGCGCAACGGCTCCTACTCCGTCGTCCCGCGCGTCCCCGGCGGCGAGATCACCCCGGAAGGACTCATCACCATCGGGGAGATCGCCCGCGACCACGGCCTCTACACGAAGATCACCGGCGGGCAGCGGATCGACCTGTTCGGCGCGCGCCTGGACCAGCTCCCCACCATCTGGCGGCGGCTGGTGGACGCCGGCTTCGAGTCGGGGCACGCGTACGGGAAGGCGCTGCGCACGGTCAAGTCCTGCGTGGGGGAGACCTGGTGCCGCTACGGCGTACAGGACTCGGTGGCCCTGGCCATCGAACTCGAACTGCGCTACCGCGGCCTGCGCGCCCCGCACAAGATCAAAGCCGCCGTCTCCGGCTGCGCCCGCGAGTGCGCGGAGGCCCAGGGCAAGGACTTCGGCGTCATCGCCACCTCCACCGGCTGGAACCTGTACGTCGGCGGCAACGGCGGCATGACACCCCGGCACGCCGACCTGCTCGCCGCCGACCTCGACCGCGAGACGCTGATCACCACCATCGACCGGTTCCTGATGTTCTACATCCGCACCGCCGACCGGCTGGAACGCACCGCCGCCTGGCTGGAGCGCGTCGAAGGCGGCCTGGACCACGTACGGGCGGTCGTCGTCGAGGACGCGCTCGGCATCTGCGCCGACCTGGACCACCTGATGGCCCGGCACATCGACACCTACGAGGACGAGTGGGCGGCCACCCTCTCCGACCCGGACCGGCTGCGCCGCTTCGTCTCGTTCGTCAACGCGCCCGGCACCCCCGACCCGGCCGTCACCTTCGTCCCCGAACGCCGCCAGATCCGCCCGGCCCGCCCCGGCGAATCCGGACGCCCGCTGCCCACCCCCGAGCCCCACGTCCTGATCGGCGGCTCCCGGCTGGAGGTGCGGACGGCATGAGGACGCACGAGCGCGCGGAAGCGAAGGACGGAGCGGTGGGGGCCGCGGACGGCGTACGGACGCACGGCGAGGAAACGGCGGCCGGGAGGGCCGGGCCGGACCGGACGGCACCGGCACCCGCCGGCACGGACACCGTCGAACTGCACGACGGCACCCGCTGGCGCCTCGTGTGCGCGTACGCGGACCTGCCGCCCGGCCGCGGGGTGGCCGCGCTGCTCGACGGCGAGCAGATCGCGCTCTTCCGGGACCGGGCGGGCGCCCTGTGGGCCGTCGGCAACCGGGACCCGTTCAGCGGCGCGTACGTACTCGCCCGCGGCCTGCTCGGCAGCCGCGGCACCGCCCCGACCCTCGCCTCGCCCATGTACCACCACGTCTTCGACCTGCGGGACGGCCGCTGCCTGGACGAGGACACCGCGCCCGACGGCACCCCGGCGGTGCTCCGCGTCTGGCCGGTCCGCAGCCGTCCCCGGCCCGAGGATGCCGACGGCCCCGACGATGCCGACGCTCCGAAGGATGCCGACGGCCCCGAGGACGCCGACGACCTTGAGGACGCTGACCAGCCGGAAGTGGCCGCATGAGCACCGTCACCCGCCCCCGGCAGCGCCCTCCGCTCCCCACCCCACCGCGCCCCCGGACGCTCACCCACTGGGACCCGGAAGACGCGGAGTTCTGGGCCCGGAGCGGCGCCCGGATCGCCCGGCGCAACCTCGTCCACTCGGTGCTCACCGAGCACATCGGCTTCGCGGTGTGGAGCCTGTGGTCGGTGCTGGTGCTCTTCCTGGGGCCCGAGTACGGCATCGACGCGGCCGGGAAGTTCACCCTCACCGCGCTGCCGACGGCGCTCGGCGCGGCGCTGCGGCTGCCGTACGCCGCCGCGGTGGCCCGGTTCGGCGGCCGGAACTGGACGGTGTGCAGCGCCCTGCTCCTCCTCGTCCCGACCGTCCTGGCCGGTCTGCTGCTGCGGCCCGGCGTGTCCTACGGCACCCTGCTGGCCGTCGCCTGCCTCGCCGGGGTCGGCGGCGGCAACTTCGCCTCGTCCATGGCCAACATCAACGCCTTCTACCCGCGACGGCTCAAGGGCTGGGCGCTGGGCGTCAACGCGGGCGGCGGCAATCTGGGCGTGCCGGTCGTGCAGCTGGCGGGGCTGCTGGTGCTCGCGACGGCGGGCGCCGGGCATCCGCGGCTGCTGCCGCTGGTGTGCGTGCCGCTGATCGTGCTCGCGGCGCTGGCCGCCGCTTGGCGCATGGACAACCTGGCCGTGCCGCGCGGGGAGCGGGGCGCGCTGCGGGCGGTGGCGGCGCAGCCGCACGGCTGGGCGCTGTGCGCGCTCTACCTCGGCACCTTCGGCTCGTTCATCGGCTTCGGCTTCGCCTTCGGGCAGGTGTTGCAGGTGCAGTTCCCCGACCGGTTCGACACCCCGGTCAAGGCCGCCTGCCTGACCTTCCTCGGTCCGCTGCTGGGCTCGCTGGCCCGCCCGGTGGGCGGCAGGATGGCGGACCGGTGGGGCGGGGCCCGGGTGACGCTGTGGACGTTCGCGGGGATGGCGGCCGGCGCGGGAACGGTGCTGGCCGCCTCGCGGGCCGGGTCGCTCGCGCTGTTCCTGGTCGGGTTCGTGGCGCTCTTCCTGCTCAGCGGCCTGGGGAACGGCTCGACGTACAAGATGATCCCGGCCGTCTGCCATGCCCGGGCGCGGGCAGGGGCGGCGGGAGGGCACCTCGGAGCCGAGGCAGCCGCGCGCGCCGAGAGGACCGCGCGCAGCCACGCGACCGCGCTGATCGGGTTGGCGGGCGCGGTCGGCGCGGCCGGCGGCGTGCTGGTCAACCTCGCCTTCCGGGAGGTCTTCCGCACCAGCCACGGCGGCGACGCGGCCTACGCCGCCTTCCTCCTGGTCTACGCCCTGTGCGCGGCGCTGACCTGGGCGCTGTACGCCCGTCCGGCGGCGGCCGAACGGCTGCCGGGCGTATGAGAACAACGGCGCGGTCGCGAACCCCGATGGTCCGCGACCGCGCCGTCCGTCATGAGGGACTGAGGAGGGCTCAGTGCCCCGCGGGCGCCTGAGCGGCGGCCTCCGACTCCTCCTCGGCCCGGCGCTCCAGCCCGCTCGTGGTCTTGAGCGGCTTCTCCTTGATGAAGATCACCACGAACAGGACGACGGCGGCGAACGGCGCGGCGATCAGGAAGAGGTCACCGGTGGCGACGCCGTAGGCGTGCTCGACGATGTCGCGGATCGGGCCGGTCAGCTTGGACATGTCCGGGACACCGCCCTCGGAGCCCCCGCCGCCCGAGACGGGCACCCCGGCGCTCGCCAGGCCCTTGGTCATCTCGTCGGCGACCCGGTTGGCCAGGATGGCGCCCAGGACGCTGGTGCCGACGGTGCCGCCGAGGCTGCGGAAGAAGGACAGCGTGGAGGTGGCCGCGCCCAGTTCGTGGGCGGGCACGTCGTTCTGGGCGGCCAGGACGAGGTTCTGCATCAGCAGGCCCACGCCGATGCCCATGACCGCCATGTAGACGCTGAGCAGGCCGAAGCCGGTGTCGGCGTCGATGGTGGACAGCAGGGCCAGGCCCGCCGTCATGATCGCGGCGCCGGAGACGAGGTAGACCTTCCACTTGCCGGTGGCGCTGATGATCTGGCCGGCGACCGTCGAGGACACCAGGAGACCGCCGATCATGGGCAGGCTCATCAGGCCGGCCACGGTGGGGGTCTTGCCCAGCGAGATCTGGAAGTACTGCGACAGGAACACGGTGCCCGCGAACATCGCCAGGCCCACGAAGAAGCTCGCGAGGGTCGTCAGCGACACCGTGCGGTTGCGGAAGATCGACAGCGGGATGACGGGCTCGGCGGCCCGCGTCTCCACGAACACCGCCAGGCCGAGCAGGATGACGCCGCCCGCCACCAGCGCGGCGGTCTGCCAGGAAGCCCAGTCGAACTGGTTGCCGGCCAGGGAGGTCCAGATCAGCAGGGCGCAGACACCGGCGACGATGAGGAACGCGCCCAGCCAGTCGATCTTCACCTCGCGGCGGACGGTGGGCAGCCGCAGCGTGCGCTGCAGCAGCGCGATGGCCAGCAGCGCGAACGGCACGCCGATGAAGAAGCACCAGCGCCACCCCAGCCAGGAGGTGTCCACCAGGACGCCGCCGATCAGCGGGCCGGCGACGGTGCCCACGGCGAAGACCGCGCCGAAGATGCCCGCGAACTTGCCCAGCCGGCGCGGCGGGATGACCGCCGCCATCACGACCTGCGCCAGCGCGGTCAGACCGCCGGCGCCGATGCCCTGGATGACGCGGCTGACGATGAGGACGGCGACGTTGTGGGAGAACCCGGCCACCAGGGAGCCGACCACGAACAGCCCCAGCGAGGACTGGAGCAGCAGCTTCTGGTTGAACAGGTCGGCGAGCTTGCCCCACAGCGGCACGGTCGCCGTCATGGCCAGCAGCTCGGCGGTGACGACCCAGGTGTACGAGGACTGGCTCGCCCCCAGGTCGGCGATGATGCGCGGCAGCGCGTTGGAGACCACCGTTCCGGCCAGGATGGCGACGAACATGCCCGCCATGAGACCGGACATGGCCTGGAGTATCTGCCGGTTGTTCATCGAGGTCGGCGCTCTTTCGGGCACCTGGGTTGCGCTCACGCGGGTCGTCCTTACGAGAGGAGGGCGGAAATGACGGACAAGCGGGTGGAACGAAGCGGGGACGCCCGCGCACGGCTGCCGGGAGGGCGGCCGTGCGGCGGGTTTCCACGGGCCGCCGCCGTCGGGACCGGTGCGGTCCGGGCGGCGCGCCCGTGGGGAGCGGTCTTTCAGGCCGCCGTGCTTGACGGCCGGTCCGGGAAGAGGCGGCCGGTCCTAGGCGGTACGACGGCCGGTCTCGGGTGAGGTGACGGCCGGTCTCAGGGACGGGCGGCCTTCGGCGCGGCCCCGGCGGCGGGTTCGCCGGGACGTTCCCGGGATGGCTCGCCCGCACCGGGGGAGGAGGCCGGTGTGTCGGCGCCACCCGTACGGTCCGCCGGATCGGGGACGGGACCAGGGGCGGGGGCGCCGAGCCCCGCGGCCAGCTGGTCGAAAACCCGCCGGAACACCGTCAGGAACCCGACCTTCGGGGTCCGCGCGGACCAGTGCGTCACGGACACGCGGATGGCGGTGCCGGTGACCGCGGCCAGCAGTTCGGTGTAGAGGTCGATGTCACCGTGCGCGGCCGATTCCTGCCGCCGCAGCCGATCGGCGAGGGCGCGGGCGAGCGCCGCCTCCTCGTCCGCCTGCGTCGTCAGGAAACGCGCCGTCAGCTCGGGCGAACGGGAGAGCACCAGGGCCATCAGGTTCCACAGCTCGGGCTTCTCCTCGACCTGGGTCAGCTCCGCGGCCATCGTCTCCCGCACGACTTCCAGGGCGGAGAGGTGGGCGGGGGCCTCCCGGACGGCGCGCCGGATCCGTTTCCCGGCTTCCGGGTCGGCCATCACGAACGCCTCTTCGCGCGTCTTGAAGTAGTTGAAGAACGTCCGCGCCGAGACCCCGGCTTCCTCGCTGATCGCCTCGACCGTGACGTGCTCGAACCCCAGGCGGGCGGCGAGCCGGATCGCTGCCTCGGACAGGGCGAGCCGGGTGGCCCGCTTCTTCCGTTCGCGCAGTCCGGGGCCCTCGTTCACCATGTGTTGCACGGTACTGCAAACGTGCAGAGAGGTGCAAAATTAAGCCATTGGGGGAGACGGGGCCCACGCCGTCCCGTATCGCCGTTCCCGCCGCCTCAGGAGCGGACTGCCTCAAGAGGAGCTGCCTCCACAGCAAGCCGCCTCAAGGGCGACAGGCCCGGTCCAGCACGGCCGCCACCCGGTCGAGCACCGGCATAGGAGGAGTGAAGGGAACCCGCAGATGCCGGCTGAGCGTGGCATCGGCGGCGAACCGTCCGCTGGGGGAGAGGGCGGCCCCCTCCGCCAGGGCCTGCTCCGCCACCGCCCCGGCCCGGGCCCCGGTCAGCCGCTGCCGCAGCTCGGCCCGGCGCCGCCGCACCACCTCGTCCGGATCCCCCAGCAGTTCGGCCGCGGCCAGCTGCTGCATCGGCGCCGCCGACAGCGGGCCGTACAGCGGATGCCTGCCCAGTGCGCCGATCAGCGACACCGGCTCGCGGATCCAGCCCACCCGCAGCCCGCCCCACACCGCCTTGCCGGCGGAGTCGATCAGGACGGACCGGCGGACGCGGGGCGCCGGTCGCGCAGGTCCAGCTCCCGCATGGGCTCGTCCACCACGACCGTGACCTCGTACCGCGCGGCCAAGGCGGCGACGCTCCGGCGGTCCGCCCCGGTCATCAGCGCGCTCCGGTACGAGGTAGGCCAACCGTCCCGGGCGGCGGCGAAGGCTCCGGCGAGCTGGTCCGGGTCCCAGTCCTTCGTGGTGACCCGGCAGCCGGCCGTGCGCACCCCCGACGCCCGCAGCAGGTCGAGCGCGTCGAAGTGCATGGGCAACTCGACGGCCGCCACGCGCGGGCGCAGATGCGCGCACAGCAGGGCGAGCGCCGCCTGCTGGAGGCGACCGGTACCTGCTCGGGCCGGCTGAGCAGGCCCTCCCGGGGGTAACGCGCGGCGAGCGGCGCCCGCAGGACCAGCAGCCCCGGGCCCGGCTCGCCGTCCTCGGCCAGCAGCGGACCGGCGCGCTCCGCGGCCCGCCGGGTGGCGGCCAGGTACGCCGCGGCGGGGCGGCGGCCACCGCCCGGCGCAGGTCGATGACGGGGTCCCGCAGCCGCCCTTTCCCCGTGGCCGAGAGCGGTGCAATCCGCTCGGCGGCGGTGGCCGGAAGCCGCAGCGTGCTCGCGCTACCGTGCCGGGTGCGCACCCAGCCCCCCGCCGCGCAGGTCCGCCAGCGCGGCGGCCACCGTGCCCCGGCTGACGCCCAGCACGGCGGCGGTTCGCCGGCAGCGTACTCCCGCTGCGCACCCGGCCGTCAAGCACCACTTTCCGCACCGTCCCGGCCAGCGCCCGGCGCGCCACCGCCCCTCCAGTCGCCCAGCGCTGTGATCAACTGCTCCCCGCCCACCCGCACGGGGCCACTTTCCCACGATTGGACCAGGCCGCCGGGTGGCCACCGTGGATAGCGTCGCCCCGTCCCGGTGCTGATGCGACGGGCCGCCCCGTCCCTGTCGTACGGATGCGAACGGAACCCCATGCAGCCCCACTTTTCCGCCGACCTCGACCGCCTGCCCGTGCTGCTGGAGGACATCCGGCGGCGCGCCGCGGCGTTGCTCGGTGGCCTCGCGGCCGGCCGGTCCGCCCCGTGGTGGTGCCGCCGGACGCTGCGCCGCTGCCCGTGCGCGCGGCGGGGCTGGACGCGGCGCTGCGGGAGTTCGCCGAGCGGTGGGAGCCCCGGCTGTTGGGTGGGGCGGGGCCGCGTTACCTCGGGTTCGTTAGCGGGGGCGCGACGCCCGCCGCGCTGGGCGGGGACTGGCTGACGGCGGTGGCCGACCAGAACTCCTTCTCGTCGCTGGACGCCGCCGGGCAGCACCTCGAACACAAGACGGTGCGCTGGCTGCGCGACCTCTTCGGCCTGACCGCGCGCCATGAAGGGACTTTCGTCAGCGGGGCGACCATATCCAACACCGTAGGCATGGCCGTCGCCCGGGAGCGGCTCGGGTAGCGGCTCGGCGTCTCTCCGGCCGACGCGGGGGCCGGGGCGCTGGGACCGGTATGGGTGCTGTCGGGCAGTCCGCACTCCAGCGCGGCCAAGGCGCTGTCCTGCTGGGACTCGACCGGGACGTCCTGGTCACGGTGCCGACCCTGCCGGGCCGGGAGGCGGTGAACCCGGACGCGCGGGAACGCGCCTCGCGGGAGACGGACCGGCCCTGCGTCGTCGTGGCCAACGCAGGCGCCGTCAACACCGCCGACTTCGACGACCTGCGAGCCCTGGCTGCGCTCCGCGACCAGTACGGCTTCTGGCTGCACTCCGATGCCGCGTTCGGCGGCTTCGCCGCCCTCTCCCCGGACCACGCCCACTTGGTCGCGGGCCTGGACGCGGCCGTCTCAGTCTGCGTCGACCTGCACAAGTGGCTCAATGTGCCGTACGACAGCACGGTCCAGTGCACCCGCCGACGGGACCTCCAGGCCCGGGTGTTCCGCAACGCGGCCGACTACCTCGGCCCGCTCGGCGGCATCCCCGACCTCGTCCGCCTCACCCCGGAGAACTCCTGGCAGCTGTGCCCCCCTCGCGGCCTGGTTTACCCTGCGCGCCTACGGACGCGACGGCCACCGGGAGATCGTTCGAACGGAACGCCGCCTGCGCGCGCCTGATGGGCCAGGCTGTCGCCGCCCTCCCCGGCCTCCGGCTGCTGGCCCCGGTCCGGCTGAACGTCGTGTGCTTCCCCCTCGCCGACGACCCCACGTCCGACAGGCTTGCCGCCTTGACCACACGCTGGCAGGGGAGGCCCTCCTCACGCCCACGGTGTACGCCGGGGTGCTGGCGCTGCGCGCTGCGTTCAGCAACTGGCGGACGACGGTGGCGGGCACCCGGTGGGTCGTCCGCGCCCTGGAGGCCACCGTGCGCCCGCACGTCTGACGGACCCCGGCCCACCCCCTGTCAGCCGCGAGCCCGCACCCGCAGCAGTACACCGGCGAGTATCAGCGCGAAGGCGCCGCCGACGAGGAGCAGGATCCATGCCGGGGACAGGCCCAGGCCGGTGGCGGCCAGCGCGCCGCCCCCCGCTCCGAGGGTGGGACCGGTGAGCGGCTTTCCGTACATGCGGTTTTCCCGTTCTTAAAATGGGCGGAGTTGCATCTGGTTCGGCATTCCGCACGGTGCGAGAGATGAGCGTAAGGCTAATGGATGGCGCGCCCTACGGAGTCCCCATCCCCGGCGCGCGGCAGGTCGCCAACGCTGCGCATGATGGCGCATTTGCACCGCACGTGCAACGGCGGGCCCCCGAAAGCGCCATGATGCCTACTCGTTGTCATGCCCCCACTCGTCCGGGATCTCCGCGGCCAGATCCTCTCCTCCGTAGCCGACGAACACTTTCTTCAGGACACCGAGCAGATCACGGCGATTCTCTACGCTGAGCCCGGAAAGAAACATCTCCGTCAGGCGCGCGACGTGCACCCAGCGGCTATCGTTGCTCCACATGCTGGCCTGTCCAACGAGGTCGAGCCAGGTCCCCTCATCCGCGATCTCCGACGTTGGACTCCTGAGCAGCCAGTGCAGGCGAGCATTCACGGGATCACGGAGTATCTCCTCTCTCATGAAGGCGACTTGGGCCGAGCTTTGCTGGCGGTTCAGGTTGTCCAGTTCCAACTGGCGCCGCATGGCCAAGCGCCTTTCTGCCTGTTCCAGGACACCTTCCTCGACGTCCAGGGTGACGCTAGCTCTCAGCACCCTTACCGGGCCGTCTTCGTGAGGCAGTCGAATTGCCAATTCGTGATTGATCGCATTCTCCGTGGCTTCTCTCCGGAGAACTGTGGCCTCACCGGCCATCTTCTCGGCGATCATTTGAGTCCACATCGAGGCGGCAACTCGAGAGTCAGCCCCGGCGAAATCTCCCAGAATCTCCCACTCAATACGAACGGACGCCCGAAAGTGTAGCTCGCTGTCCCGGCTTGGCCAGAGATCCTGGAACTCCCACCCCCATTTCCTGGGGGTGGGAGCAGGCTTTTCAACGACATCATCCTGGGCGCTCCGCCGTTGTCTCCTACCGATCATCCCGCTCAACTTCCACTCCCTCGCGGGAGTCCAGGCATTGCGTCTGCGGGAGAAGGTCAAGCGCGCGGGCCTTATCGGAGTGCACTGCATCTTCTATCTCGCGTCGGAGATCTTCCCGCCGCCGCTGCTCTTCTGTCTTGGGGAACGGAGGTTGCCAGATGTTCATTCGGTCAATCAGCCTGTGCCTCGGGCGAGCCTGCCGCGTATCTTCAGGTTCGTCTTGAACTGCCTTGCGTAGTACTCTCACCGCGGTCTCGCGGATCTCCGTATCTTCCAGTGCTGCGTTCAACCAGAGATCCAGTGCGCCACGGCATTGTTCCTCATCGACGCTCGGGTCAAGGGCGGCCCGCCAGCCTGTGGCGAGGTCGTCTCTTGCCGGTATCCAACCCATGGAATCATGTGCAGCGAGAAGAGCGGGGAGCGGCGCCCCTTGCTCGTCCACTGCAAGTTCGGCCAGCGCGACGAAACTTCGACGGCCAGCTGCCTGGCGGCTTTCATCGGTCGAAGCGCACCATTTGATCACTTCGCTGAAGAGTGTGCTGCGTACCGAGTCTTCTTCCCAGAGCTTCTGGACAGCCGTGTTCACTGCCTGGATGACGTCCGGATCCGACGAGGTAGCTACATGACGCAAACGCACCAGAGCCTTGCCCGGATAGGTAATTCCAAATTCTCCGGCACATGCGTCGGCCACGGCTGCTTTCAACGAAGCATCCTCGTTGGGCTTCCGCGCCCAATCGTAGAGAACTTGGTGGGTGTCACGACCGATCACAGGATGGAGCGCGGCTGCTGTGACCAAGCGCACAGCGGCCTGCTCCAGTGTCTTGTCCTTGCGCCAGGCAGTAACGATCGTTGACAGATTCTCCGGTGTACCATGACGCGCAGCCCACCGAAGGGTGAAGAACGCCATGCGCTCTGCCAGAAGAGCGCGCTCATCAGAGTTGAATTCCTTGACACCTTGAGTGGTGGACCGCAAAGGCGCCTTCGCCATCCATTTCAAGAACCCTTCCCGCCCGAGCGGCCGATCTCGCCAGAAATAATCCAGGACGGCCTCATCCCACCCGGGCTTGGAGAATTCGACATAATCACCACTCAAGCGGGCATCGACAGAATCGACGAGCTGGATCACGCCGATATCGTCCTGCCCCTGCAGCTCGGGCTTTTGCCCTCCGATCATTTCTGCCAGCGCACCAGTCTGACTGTAGATATGGCCGATCGGCGCCCCGCGCAAGGCGGCTGCAACCACAAGGAAGTTGCGCTCAAATCCTGTGCGCTGAGGATTCTTGTGCCATTTGAGAAGTTGCGAGAACCAATTCTTGCGGGCTGATACAACGCTGAGGACTCTTCTATTGAATTCCTCATCAACCGTCACATCCAAAGCTCTGTCAGTCGATTCGGTGTCCGAATCGGCCTCGGAGAGATCATCGAATGATGTGCTGCATGCCTGGAGAATGAGATCGACCATTTCCATGGCCGCGCTCGGACTTTGGCCGACCAGGAACGGCCGGATCCGATGATCGTCAGTCCACCGGCGAGCAGTGCCGTCGGAGAGATCTAGGCGAAGCCACGCCCTGGCGATATTGACTGCATCCGGCCGTTCCAGTTCCCGGGCAATGACGGTTGAGCCGCTTCCCACGCGTTCCCACTGATCCCTGTCCGTAAGGACGACGAGTCGGGACGACGTACTTCGAAGAATTCCAGCGATCTCATCCAGCGTTCGCCCAAACTTAGTCGAAACCGAGAACTCGTCCTCGTCCGGGGGCAGTTCGAGTAGGAATGCGCAGTTTTCTATACGTGGCATTCGGCGCGCTTGAAAGTTACTGTCTATTCCGTAGCTGAGGGTACGAACAGACATTCCGGCTCGGCGGAGCTCGGCGAGCAAGTGGACCGCAGCCGTCTTTCGCCCCGATCCCATGTCGCCCGAGATGACCGAAATGGAACCAGGAGCCGCCAGGTCCGTACGGATCTTTTCGTATCCTCGAGGTCGGACAAACACTGCCCGAATTAGATCCAGGTGATCATCATCCAGTTGCTGGTGATCAGCCATCTGATCGATTACCGCGGTGAGCTCCACGCCAGTGACGCGGCCGAAGTTGAAGCCAACAGCCTGCCGTACCAGGGCAGCGAGTTCTGCCAGGCGAGGGATCTCTGTCAGCAGTTCAGTTGGAACACCTGGCAGCGACTCGTGTAGGGAGTTCTCGCCCGCCGGCAAATTGCTACCACCGGCGGGAACCGATGGATCGCCGGGTTCCGACGTCGAAAGCCACACACTGCTTTCCGAAGCACGTTCGGCATTATCTGCC
This sequence comes from Streptomyces sp. NPDC003077, assembly GCF_040611095.1. Lineage (NCBI taxonomy): Bacteria > Bacillati > Actinomycetota > Actinomycetes > Kitasatosporales > Streptomycetaceae > Streptomyces > Streptomyces sp. NPDC003077. The sequence continues at coordinate 23,572 of NZ_JBEXNM010000062.1, forward strand.
GACTCAGCCGGACCAGCCGTCTCCGCTGTCCAGTCGGAGTAGTCTGCCGCCGTATTGGCGGCAGACTTGCTAGCGCCAACTCCTGAAGCTGCAGTGGTTGAACTCCCCGACTCTTCCGAAATCCTAGCATCATCGGGTTGGGCTTCTTCTCCAGTATCGACTCCCGTTACGGCGGCTGGGCTAATCTCGGGAGAAGGTCGATCAGTCCCGTCCGCGCTCTTGCCAAGCCACTCTCCACCGGACCGACCAAAAAGACTTGGATTTATACTTTCGTTCGGGTTCTTAACCTCCGAAGCCCCTTCGTGGCTTAGGTATGCACCCACCTCATTGTTTTCCGAACTTTGCCCAATGGGATAGGCTTCTCGGTCTGGCGCCTGATCGCTATAGGCCTGGTCGGGAAAAGATGATGCCCCTGCCACAGGGGTATTCGGTGGCATGGCATAAGGATCCTTGATACCCTGCCTTTCGTCTACCGTGAGTGAATATCCACCACCAGCGTCATTTTCTTGCGAGTCCTGCTCTTCCGTAACGTCTTGATTGGCTGTACGGTCCGAGGTGTCTCGACTGAAGAAGCTAGGCCTCCAGCGTCCGGCTGACCTGCCAACTACGGGGATGCCGCCGTCGCGCTCTTCGTTTTCCGCGTTCATCCAATTCCCCCGAATTTCAAGCGACTATCCATAGTTCTGTAGGGCACTCTGCTATCCGAGATGTTTGATGCGGGCCCCGACAATCTTCGATCCCTTGTGCGCCGTATCAATGTCTTGGTTAACTTCGGCCCGAGCCGATGCCCCAGCAGATTCCACGTCGATTCCGGTCACCTCGTCGTGAGCGTTGGCGACTTTCTGGCAGACCCTGATTCCAGACTCGGATGAGTCATCGTCAGAAAATGTGAACTCGAGGCCATAGATCTCTTCTAGGGCGCGACGCACGCGCCCTAGATTGCGTCGAAGCCGTACATCCTGGCCGTCAAGTTCAGTCGCCCCTACGTACTCTTCCAAGGCTTCCGCCAAGAGTTCGAGCTCCGGGCCCCGCCGTTCAAGGATCGTGTCATCGGGTCGGAACCGGTCAACCGACGAAGCCGCGATCTCTGTTCCCGCTACCGGAGCTTCCTCCGCTGGCACGGCTACTCCAGCTCGCCGGTCTCGCCGACGCTGCAAGAGAGCCCCCAGCTGACCGTAGAGGAATCCGAAGGCCTGAGTGGCGGCAGACGCCGCCAAGACCGGAAAGTCCAATTCGCTCACTTTGTCCACCCCTGTGAAGTGCGGCGTTCTCCACGCCGGAGTGCCCCCATGAATATCAGGAGGACAGGTTCGTGTCCTCAAATACCCCTGAAGTTGGCTGAGAACGCTACGCCAGTCCAAGGCAAGGTGGTGCGCAGTCCCCTGAGCGCCGACTGCATGCGAGAGCTCAACAGTGAAGACATCAACTGCCCGCTGGCTGCTGGCGCCTCTCAGCAGCTGGCGAGCCCGACGCCTGGTAAGAGGGCACGGTGGAACGTACTCCTACGAGATCGCCTGGCAGACAGTTCGGCTACGCCAACACCCAGATGAAATGCCGTACGCCCTCCATGTCTCTCGATACGCAAAGCAGGGACCAGATGCTCCGCCGTACCCGGAGCAGTGATCATTCCTCGATGGCGACGGAGCCGCCGGCCGTGATCGGCTCGGCGTTGCGGCGGGTCTTGGCCCAGCCGGTGCGGCCCCGGAGGATCCGTACGAACGCGCGTGCGGAGACCAGGAAGAGATGGTACGCGTACAGCCATAGGGCCAGCCCCCACAGCAGGCCCGTCAGCCGGGACCGGCCGGCGGCCCGCTCGCGCCGGTATACCGGGCCCCACAGGACGAACGGGCCGATCGAGGCGAGCGCGAGGATCAGCGACAGCGGCCACACGGCGACCATGCGGCCCAGCACCGTGCCGCTCCCGTCGTCGGCCAGGGCCAGGCCGAGCAGCGACAGCAGCGTGGCGCTGACGACCAGCGACACCAGGTGGGCGACCGGCTGGACGAAGGTGTAGAGGGTCTCCAGGACGCCGCGCGCCGAGTAGTGGCGGGAGGCGATGACGCGGGAGGCGTAGCGCACGCACTGGAGGTTGCCCTGTGCCCATCGGGTGCGCTGGGTCAGCAGGCGGCGCAGGTGCGGCAGGCCCTCCTGCGAGACCCAGGTGTCGGCGACGTGGCTGACGCGGTAGCCGCCCAGGATCATGTGCAGCCCCAGCTCGTAGTCCTCCAGGAGCGCGCCGCGCTGCCAGGGGCGCCGCTCGGCCGCCGCGATGCGGTCCAGGGCGGTCAGGCGGGTGAACTGGCCGTTGCCGCCGAGCCCCACCGAGCCGGTGCGGTTGCGCAGGAGCTGCATCCCGGCGTTGGACACGGTGAACTCCATGTCCTGCACCCGCACCAGCAGCCGGGCCAGCGCGTTGCGCAGCCGGCCGTGATCGGGCAGCGGGCGCGGGTCGTCGACGTTGCGCATGCGCACGGTCACCTGCACCCCGCCGATGTCCGGGTCGCCGAACGCGGCCGGGCCGCTGACCACGGGAAGCGCGCCCGGGTCCAGCCGCCCGTCGGCGTCGATGACGCAGACGACGACGCGGGAGCGGTCCGCGTCCTCGGGCAGGAACGCGTCCAGGGCGTCGTACGCGCTGTTGAGCGCGGCGCCCTTGCCGGCACGGGCGTGCGGGCGGCGGCGCCGAACCAGGTGCACGTAGGGATCGGTGGCGGCGTGCGCGGTGACGATCGCGCCGGTGGCGTCGTCGCTGTCGTCGTCGATCACCCAGACGTGACAGGCCGGGAAGTCGCCCCGCAGCCGCGACACGGTCGTCCCGATCACGGCCTCCTCGTCCCGGCAGGGCACGAAGAAATGCCAGTCGAAGCCGGCCGGGTCGCCGGGCTCGGCGGCGGGCCGGGACAGGTAGGCGTGCCGGGCGCCGGCCCAGTACAGGAGGAAGCAGAGCAGGAGCGCGCAGGAGAAGGCGAACAGCGCGAGGCTGCCGGGGGTGACAGGCATGGAGGAAGGTCCTTGGCAGGAGGGAAGGCGAAGAGGATGGGCGGGGCGCGGCCGGGATGGGTGGCCGGTGCGGACGTTGGGTCCACCACCGGCCGGTCGTCCGCACCGGCGGCGGCGCCCTACGCGGCGGTGGCCAGCTCCGGCGCGCGGCCTTCCTCGATCGCGCGCGTCCCCGCCAGCTCGCCCAGCAGCCCGGCGATCCGCCGCGAGGCCGAGCCGTCGCCGAACGGGCTCGGCAGCGCCGCCAGCCGCTCCCGCTCGTCCGCGCCCCGGGTCAGCCGGGCGCGGGCGGCCCGGCCGAGCTCCGGGCCGGGGGAGACGAGATCGGCGAAGTCGGACATGGCCTCGGGCCGCTCGGTGGAGGCGCGCACCACCACCAGCGGACGGCCGAGCACGGTGACCTCCTCCTGCACGCCGCCGGAGTCGGAGACGATCAGCGCGGCGTGCCGGGCCAGCGCCAGGAACGTGCCGTACCCCAGCGGCCGGGTCACCCGCAGCCGGTCCAGCAGGGGCAGCAGCCCGGCCGCCTCGATCCGGGCGCGGGTGCGCGGGTGCAGCGGGAGGAGGACCGGCGTGCCGTCGGCGGCCAGCGCGTCCAGTTCGGTGAGCACCGCGCGCAGCGCCGCCGGGTCGTCGGTGTTCTCGGGACGGTGGACGGTGGCCAGCAGGTACCCGTCGGCCCGTACGCCGTACGCGTCCAGCAGCGCGGCACGGCGGCCGGCGTCCGGCAGGTGGCGGCGCACCACCTCCACGACCGTGTTGCCGGTCAGCGCGATCCGCTCGGCGGGCACCCCCTCGGCCAGCAGGTTGGCGCGGTTGTCGGGAGTGGCGGCACACAGGACGTCCGCGAGCTGGTCGATCAGGACGCGGTTGTGCTCCTCGGGCATGTTCCGGTCGCGGCTGCGCAGCCCCGCTTCGACGTGCAGCAGCGGAAGCGAGCGGGCGTTGGCGGCCAGCGCCCCGGCCAGCGCGGCGTTGGTGTCGCCCTGCACCACCACGGCCCGCGGCGGCCGGGCGGTGAACAGCGCGTCGAGCTGCGCGAGGGCCGCGCCGATCTGCACGGCGCGCGGCTGCCCGCCGACGCCCGTCAGGTAGGTCGGCTCGGGGATTCCCAGCTCCTCCAGGAAGCGGCCGGACAGTTCCTCGTCGTAGTGCTGCCCGGTGTGCACGACGTGCGCGGCCGGGCCGAGGAGGCGGATCAGGTCGGTGAGTTTCACCAGTTCCGGGCGGGTACCCAGGACGACGGCGACGGAGCGGGGGGCGAGCTCGGGCAAGGCAGGTCCTCGGCGGCGATCGGGGATAGGGGCAACCCGGTGGGCGCGTCGGTGCGCGAGGTGAGAGCGGGCCGCCACAAGTTTGCGAGTGCCGGGTGGTGTCCACCGTTGTCCTTTCGTTGCCGCTTGGTTGCTGTTTGCCCGTAACGACGAGGTCAGGGCGTTGGTCCCGGACCTTCGCCCCTCCCGTTCCCGCTGTCGGTCCCCTCCGGCGGCCGGTAGCGGTAGCCCATGCCCCGGACGGACTCCACCGGGGGTGGCGGCTGGGGGCCCGCCGCGCGCCGGAGCTTGCGGCGTACCCGGAGGACCGCGAACTTCACCCGGTCCCGCCCGACCCCTTGCGGGTCGTCCCACACCCGCGTGAGCAACTGCTCGGTGGTCACCACGCGCTCGCGGTTGCGCACCAGGACCTGGAGCAGCCGGTACTCCAGGGGGCTCAGCCGCACCTCGGCGCCCTGCCAGACCACCGACCGCCGGTCCGGCACCAGGCGCAGCCCCTCGCCGGCGGGCTCACCGGACCAGTGCGCGGTACCGGCGCGCCGCAGCAGCGCCTCGACGCGGGCCAGCAGCTCGTCGTCGGCGAACGGTTTGCTCAGGCAGTCGTCGGCGCCCGCGCGCAGCCCGCGCACCCGGTCCCGGACCTTGCCGGGCGGCGGGAGGAGCAGGACGGGCAGATCCGTCAGGTCGCGGGTGCGCTCCAGCACCTCCCAGCCGCTGAGCGCGGGGAGCGAGGTGTCCACGATCATCAGGTCGGGTCGCTCGGCGAACAGCAGGCGCATGCCCTCGCGCCCGTCCGCCGCCCGTACGACGTCGTGCCCGGCCCGGGTGAGCAGGGCGCGGAGCGCCCGCGCGAGGGCGTCGTCGTCCTCGATGAGGAGCAGCCGGGTCATGGCCGAAGGGTCCGGAGCGGATGTCTCCGGGGGCCGTCGCGGTCCGGGGCCGGGGGCGCGGTCGGGGGGCGGGCGTGGTGCGTTCTCATGCCGGGGTGCGATCTTCGTACGTCTGACGAGATGGGGAGCCGGTGGTTCCCGTCCCACCGTAGGACCGGGGACGAGAGCCCGCGCTCCGTGCGCGGCCGAAGGGCGGGGCACGCGGCGGCGGCTTCGGGGGATGGACCCTCGAACGCGGAACTCCCACCCCTTATACGGGGCCCCACACACGGCAACGGGCCGGAGGAAGAACCACCGGCCCGCGTCCCGCTCTACGAGGCCGCCCCGACCCCGTCGTCGTCCCTCACGGCCGCCCCGTCCCCCGGTCCGAGCGGAACAGCACCCACAGCAGGAAGGGCCCGCCCAGGACACTGGTGACCACCCCGACGGGGATCTCGACCGGCGCGATCACCCGGCCCAGCGCGTCGGCACCGGCGATCAGCGCGCCGCCCACCAGCCCCGAGGCCAGCACCGGCACCCGGGCCCGGCCGCCGAGGTACGTGGCGATCACGGGCGCGGCCAGCGCGACGAAGGCGATCGGCCCGCCGATGCCCGCGGCCACGCCGGAGAGCGCCACCGCGAGCGCCAGGGCGAGCGCGCGGACCCGGCGGACGGGCACGCCGAGCCCGGCGGCCGTGTCGTCGTCGAACCGCAGCAGTTGCAGACGGCTGCCGGCGACGAGCGCGAACGGGAGCAGCACGAGCAGGATCAGCAGCAGCGGCGTGCCCACCGACCAGTCGCGTCCGCTGAGGCTGCCGACCGTCCACAGGAAGACGCCGCCGGCGGTGTTGTCGTTCTGACGGGACATCACGAGGTCGGTGACGGCGCCGATGACGGTCGAGACGCCGATGCCGACGACGAGCACGCGGTAGCCCCGGCTGCCCGCGCCGCCCGCGCACAGGACCACCAGCGCGGCGGCCAGCACCGCGCCGATCGGCCCGAACCACCACTCGCCGATCATGCCGGTGGACGAGCCGACCACGGAGGCGACGACGGCCGCCGTGGCGCCCTCGTTCACGCCGATGACGTCCGGGGTGGCGAGCCGGTTGCCGGCGAGCGTCTGGGTGAGGCAGCCGGCGATGCCCAGCGCCGCGCCGACCATGACGCCGACCGCGATCCGCGGCAGCCGGAAGTCCTGCACCAGCATGACCGTGGCCGAGTCGCCCGTGCCGAGCAGGCCGGAGAGCGTCTCGGAGAAGCTCATGCCGGTCGAACTGGCGAAGGTGGCCAGGGCGACGAGGAAGAGGATGACGATCCCCAGCGCGACCGCGACCAGCGAGCCCCGGCGCGGGAACAGCCAGGAGAAGGCCCCGGTCCGCACGACGAGGCTGTCGGGCGGGGTCACGTCCGGATCGGTGGGGGGTTCCGTGGTGGCGGACGGGTCGGCGGGGGATGCCGTCTTTTCCAGGAGGGACGGGAGGCGCGTCTCCTTGGACGCCGACGGGGCCGCGTCACCAGAGGATGAGGCCCGCACGTCCGCGTCACCGGATGAGGACCGCACGTCCGCGTCACCGGAAGGGGCAGGCACGTCCATGTCCACCAAAGCACCCTGAACCGCATCCGCATCCACGTCCAGCCCCACATCCCCAGCCGCCCGGGGCACCCCCGTCACGACCGGCACCGCGGGAGAGGACGCGTCCGGAGCCGCGGGCGCCATCCGGCCGTCCGCCGTCGGGTCCACCGCCGGGTCCGTCATCGATTCGGCCGTCGGCTCCGTCGTCGATTCCGTCGTCCGCTCCGTCACGCCGCACCCCCCGCCGTGGACATCCGCCGGGAGCGGGCGATCCAGATCAGCAACGGTCCGCCGACGAAGGCGAGGAGCACGCTCACGGGGGTCTCCCAGGGGCGGATCGCGACGCGGGCGAAGATGTCGGCCGCGATCATCACGTTCGCGGCGATGAGCGCGGAGAGGGCGAGCTGCGCGGCCATGCGCGGGCCGGTCAGGGCGCGGGCGGCGTGCGGGGCCATCAGGCCGAGGAAGGCGATGGGTCCGGCGATCGCCACCGCCGAGCCGGCCAGCAGGGTCACGGCGCCGGCGACGACGAGCCGGACCCGTCCGGGGTGGTGCCCCAGCGCACGCGCGCTGTCGTCGCCGAGCGCGAGGGCGGCCAGCGGGCGGGCCGCGCCGAAGGCGACGAGCAGGCCGACGGCGATGAGCGGGATCAGCGGGTAGGTGTCCGAGGTCTTGATGCCGGCGAGGGAGCCGATGGTCCAGTAGCGGAAGGTGTCGAACGTGGACTGGGTGCTCAGCAGGACGTAGGAGGTCATGCCGTGGAAGGTGGCGCCGAGCGCGGACCCGGCGAGTACCAGTCGCAGGGGGGAGGCGGCGGCGCGGCCGGAGGCGGCCAGCAGCAGGACGATCGCGCTGGCGGCCATTCCGCCGACGAGCGCCCAACCCAGCAGCGCGTAGGAGGATTCGACGCCGAAGTAGGTGAGTCCGATGACGACGCCGAGCGCCGCGCCGGAGTTGACGCCGAGGAGTCCGGTTTCGGCCAGGGGGTTGCGCGTGACGGCCTGGAGGAGGCACCCTGCGGCGCCGAGGGAGACTCCGACGAGGACGGCGGCGAGGGTCCGCGGCAGCCGCACGTCCACGACGGCCAGCCGGAGTTGGGCGTCGGCGCGGGCGGCGGGGTCGCCCAGGAGGAAGTCCCACGCGCGCGCGATGGGGCTGGACCCGGTGCCGATGAGCAGGGACAGCAGCACCAGGCCGGCCAGCAGCACGGTGAGGGCGACAGCGGCCGTCAGGATGCGCCGGCGGGGGCCGGGCTCCTTTGACGGAGGGGGCTCGGCACCGTCCACGGGGGCCCCGGTCTCTTGCGCAACCAACATGAGGTTAGCCTAACCTAAGCCGTAATCGGGGCTTCTGCCGCGTACCGAGCCCGGACACCCGTGTTCCCTCGGCGTGCCCCGAAACGGCCGTTCCGTCAAACGCCGCCCGCGGCGCCGAACTTCACCTCTCGGAGAAAACAGACATGTCCACGCACTCCCAGTCGCGCGTCCGCCTGACCGCGGCGGCCGCCGTCACCACCGCTCTGGCGCTGGCCCTCACCGCCTGCGGAGGGGACAAGTCGGGCGACTCCGACAAGGCGAAGACCGGCGGCGACGCTCCGAAGGTCACCGTCACCGACGCCACCGGCACCAAGGTCGAGGTGCCCGCCAAGCCCTCCAAGGTGGTCGCGCTCAGCGAGATGGACCTCGACTCCTCCCTGGCCCTCGGCGTCAAGCCGATCGGCCTCACCGCCGGCCGCGGCCAGAAGGGCGCCCCCGAGTACCTCGCCGACCGCGCCAAGGACATCCCGGTCGTCGGCGCCGTCACCGGCCCCGACATCGAGAAGGTGCTGCGCGCCAAGCCGCAGGTCATCCTCGCCGGCCAACTCGCCGACCAGAAGGTGCTCGACCAGCTCCGGGCCATCGCCCCGACCGTCGTCACCATCGGCAAGGACAAGGACTGGAAGAAGGCCCTCGACCTCACCGGCCAGGTCCTCGGCAAGAAGAACGAGGCCAAGAGCTTCCTCGACGGCTACGACGCCAAGGTCGCCGACCTGAAGAAGAAGCTCGGCGACAAGGCCGGCGCCACCGTCTCGGTCGCCCGCTACTCCGCCAAGGGCACCGCCGTCATGCAGCAGGGCGTCTTCATCAGCGACCTCCTCAAGGACCTCGGCTTCAAGCGGCCCGGCATCCAGAACGACCGCGGCCAGGGCCACTCCACCCCCCTCAGCGACGAGGACATCAAGCAGATCGACGCCGACTGGCTGTTCATCGGCACCCTCGCCTCCCGGGGCAAGGACGCCGACCTGTTCTCGGAGCTGAAGTCCAAGCCCGCCTACCAGCAGCTCGGCGCCGTCAAGGACAAGCACGTCACCGAGATCGACGGCTCCAAGTGGACCAGCCTCGGCGGCGGCCTGGCGGCCATGTCCGTGCTGGACGACATCCAGAAGGCCATGGTCAAGTGACGGACGGCCCGCGGCCGGACGGGGACACGCCCCGGACGGCCGGCGCCCCTCCCGTACCCGGCGCCCCGGCCGACCGCCGGAGCGCCGGCCACCCGGCCCCTTCCCGGCCGACCGGCGCGGCCCCCACCGCCGCCGGCCACACGCTCAAGGAGAACCACCAGCCATGGCACTGACCATCGACCACCTGCGCGCGGACGTCGCCGACGTGCTCGGCGAGGACCCGGCCGACATCCCCCTCGACGAGAACCTCGTCGACTACGGCATGGACTCGGTCCGCATCATGGCGCTCCTGGAACGATGGCGGCGCGACCACGGCACCCAGGCCGGCTTCGTGGACCTCGCCGAGCAGCCCGCCATCGAGGCGTGGGCCCGCGTCCTGGGTGTGGTCTCGTGACGGCGGTCCTGGACACCGGCGCGGACGGCCGCCTGACGGCCGAGGGCCTGCCGCTGACGGCCGCGCAGAGCGGCCTGTGGTACGCGCAGGCCCTGGATCCGGCGAGCCCCGCGCAGAACACCGCGGAGTACCTGGAGATCCACGGACCGGTGGACCCGGCGGTGTTCGCCGACGCGCTGCACCAGGTGGTCGCCGAGGCCGACGCGCTGCGCGTCCGCATCGTCGAGACCGACGGCGGCCCCCGCCAGCTCCCCCTGACCACCTGCCCGGCGCCGCTGCCGCTGCACCTGGCGGACCTGCGCCGCGAGGCCGACCCGGACGCCGCGGCGCGCGCCTGGATGCGCGCCGACCTGGCCGAGCCGTTCGACCTGGCCGCCGGGCCGCTGTTCGCGCACGCGCTGTTCCGCGTCGGCGACGCGCGCTGGCTGTGGTACCAGCGCGTCCACCACGTCGTCATGGACGGCTTCGGCTACTCCCTCCTGGCCCGCCGCACCGCAGAGGTCTACTCGGCGCTGGCGGCCGGTGAGCCCGTCGGCCCCAGCCCCTTCGGGCGGCTGACCGATCTCGTCGCCGAGGACGCGGAGTACCGTGCCGGCGAGACGTACGAGGTCGACCGCGCGCACTGGAACGAGGCGTTCGCCGACCGCCCCGAGGCCGTCAACCTGGCCGGGCGCACCGCGCTGCCCTCCCGCACCCACCTGCGCCGCACCGCCCACCTGGGGCCCGAGGGCACCGAACGGCTCAAGGAACTCGCCTCCTCCGTCCGCGCCACCTGGCCCGACGTGCTGATCGCCGCCCAGGCGCTGTACCTGTCCCGGGCCACCGGCGCCGAAGAGGTCGTCCTCGGGCTGCCGATGATGGGCCGCATGGGCTCGGTGGCGCTGCGCGTCCCCGGCATGGTCATGAACATCCTGCCGCTGCGGCTGACCGTCGGCCCGCGCGCCACCTTCGCCGAACTGACCCGCCAGGTCGTCCTCGGCATCCGCGCCGCCCGCCGCCACCAGCGCTACCGGTACGAGGACATCCGCCGCGACCTCGGGCTGCTCGGCGCCGACCGGGCGCTGGTCGGGCCGCTCGTCAACGTCATGCCGTTCGACTACGGGCTGGACTTCGCGGGCGCGCCGACGACCGCGCACAACCTGACCACTGGCCCCGTCGAGGAACTGACGGTCAACGTCTACGACCGCGCCGACGGCCGCGGCCTGCGCGTCGACTACGACGCCAACCCCGCGCTGTACGAGGACGCGGACGTGGCCCGCCACCAGCAGCGCTTCATGGACCTGCTGTCCCGGCTGGCGCAGGCCGACCCGCACGCCCCCCTGGCCGCGCACGGCATCGCCACGGCGGCCGAACGGACCCTCGTCCTGGAGACGTTCAACGCCACGGCCAAGGCCCTGCCGCCCACCACCCTCATCGGGCCCATCGAGGCGCAGGCCGTCCGGACCCCCGGCGCCACCGCGCTGGTCTTCGGCGACACCTCCTGGACCTACGCCGAACTCGACGCCCGCGCCAACCGCCTGGCCCGCCACCTGGCGACCCTCGGAGTGCGCCCCGGCACGCTGGCCGCCGTCGCCGTGCCGCGCTCGGCGGACCTGGTCCTCGCGCTGCTGGCCGTCCTCAAGGCGGGCGGCGCCTACCTGCCGCTGGACCCCGACTACCCCGCCGACCGGCTCGCGTACATGCTCGACGACGCCCGGCCGGTGTGCGTGATCACCGACCGGGACGACCGCGTCCCCGACGACGCGCGGGTGCCCGCCGTCGTGCTGGACGGCCTCGCGCTGGACGCCTACCCCGGCACCGTCCCGCCCCGTCCGCTCACCCCGGACCACCCCGCGTACGTCATCTACACCTCCGGCTCCACCGGCCGCCCCAAGGGCGTCGTGGTCAGCCACCGCGCCATCGACAACCGGCTGCGCTGGATGCAGGGGCAGTACGGGCTGGAGCCGGGCGACCGGGTGCTCCAGAAGACGCCGTCCGGCTTCGACGTGTCCGTGTGGGAGTTCTTCTGGCCGCTGCGCCAGGGCGCCACACTCGTCGTCGCCGAGGCCGGCGGCCACAAGGACCCCGCCTACCTGGCCCGCGTCATCCGCGAACAGGCCGTCACCACCTGCCACTTCGTGCCGTCCATGCTCCAGGTCTTCCTGGCCGGGCCGGACGCGGCGACCTGCACGGGGCTGCGCCGGGTGTTCTGCAGCGGCGAGGCGCTGCCGCGCGAGACGGCCCGGGAGTTCGCGCGGGCGCTGCCCGGCGTGGAGCTGCACAACCTGTACGGCCCCACGGAGGCGGCCGTCGACGTCACCCACCACGCCTGCGCGCCCGACGGCGACGGGCCGGTGCCCATCGGGGCGCCCGTGTGGAACACCCGCCTGTACGTCCTGGACGCGGCCCTGCAACCCTGCCCGCCCGGCGTCCCCGGCGAGCTCTACCTCGCCGGCGTCCAGCTCGCCGACGGCTACCTGGGACGGCCCGACCTGACGGCGACCCGCTTCGTCGCCGACCCCTACGGGCCCGCCGGAAGCCGCATGTACCGCACCGGCGACCTGGCCCGCTGGACCGCCCGCGGCGAACTCCTCTACCTCGGCCGCACCGACCACCAGGTCAAACTGCGCGGCCAGCGCGTCGAACTCGGCGAGATCGAGGAGGCGCTGGCCGCCCGCCCCGCCGTCGGCGCGGCCTGCGCGCTGGTGCGCGAGGACCGGCCCGGCGACCAGCGGCTGATCGGCTACGTCACGCCGGACGGCGATCTCGCCCCGGACCCCGAGGAACTGCGCGACGCGCTCGCCCGCACGCTGCCCGAGCACATGGTGCCCAACAGCGTCATCGTCCTGGACGCGTTCCCGCTCAGCCCCAACGGCAAGCTGGACCGCAAACAGCTCCCGGTCCCCTCCTTCGAGGCGGGCCCCGGCCGCGCCCCGCGCACCCACCGGGAGGAAACCCTCGCCCGGCTGTTCGCCGAGGTGTTGGGCGTGCCCCGGGTCGGCGTGGACGACGCGTTCTTCGACCTGGGCGGCACGTCCCTGCTGGCGGCCCGCCTGATGGCCCGTATCCGCGACACGCTCGGCGCCCACCTGGCCATCGGCGCGCTCTTCCAGGACCGCACCCCGGCTGCGCTCGCCGCCCGCCTGGACGGCGACGGGGGCGGCGGCGACGCGCTGGACGTGCTGCTGCCGCTGCGCCCGGTGGGGGAGCGCACCCCGCTGTTCGTCCTGCACCCGGCGGGCGGCATCAGCTGGTGCTACTCGGGCCTGCTCTCCCGGCTCGACCCCGCCCAACCGGTCTACGGCCTCCAGGCCCGCGGCATGGCCCGCGACGAACCCCTCCCGGCCACGATGGAGGAGATGGCCGCCGACTACGTGGCACAGCTGCGCACCGTCCGGCCGCACGGCCCCTACCGGCTGCTCGGCTGGTCCGTGGGCGGCGTCCTCGCCCACACGGTCGCGGTTCTGCTCCAAGAGGCGGGGGAGGAGGTCGAGTTCCTCGCCCTCCTGGACGCCTACCCCTCCGACCAGTGGCGCGACCAGGCCGTCCCCAAGGAGACCGACGCGCTGACCGCCCTGCTGCGGATGGCGGGCTTCGAGCGCACGGACGAGCTGACGCGCGCGGACGTGCTGGAGACGCTGCGCCGCGAGGGCAGCGCGCTGGCGGGTCTGTCCGACCGGACGCTCTCCGCCGTCGTCGACATCGTCGTCAACAACGCCCGGCTGATGCGCGAGCACGAGCACCGGGTGTTCGAGGGCGACGTGCTGTTCTTCACCGCCGCGGCCCCGCGCCCGGAGGACTGGCTGACGCGGGACGCCTGGATGCCGTACGTGAAGGGCGAGGTGGTCAACCACGACGTGGACTGCCTGCATCCGCAGATGACGCAGCCGCGGTGGATGGACGGGATCGCGGCGGTGGTCGCGGAACGGTTGGGGGAGCTGGATTCCTGAGCCGGACCCATGAGGTGGGTTCCTGGACCGGGCCCATGAGATGGGTTACTGAACCGGATTCCTGAGCCGGGTTCCTGAGCCGGAGTCCTGATCGTGGCGGGGGAGTCGGGGTCGCTGTTCCCCGGCGGCCCCGCCTCCGGCACCCGCTTCTTCGCGCTTCCTTGTCCGCACCCCGTCGTTCCCGGGTCCGCACCGCTCGCGGGCCGGGAACGGCGGGGTGTCGCGCGTTCCGACGCCTTTTGAGTGGCCGACGACCCCCCTCGAAGTGCAACTTAGGTAAGGCTAAGCTAACCTTTGATCGTGTCGGGCGGATTACCCCCGACTTCCCTCTCGTGCCTGCCTCTTCAGGAGGAGTGTCCCCACCATGAGCCCCACCCAGCCGCTCAAGTCCCGCGCCGCGACCCATCGCCTCGTCTGCCGCGCCACCGCCCTCGCCGTCGCGGCGGGCAGCGTCCTCGCGGTGAGCGGCACCGCCGTCGCGCACGACCGGCCCGCGCACGCCCGGCACGCGCACCAGGCGACGTACCGCGTGGACAGCGCCCAACTGGCCACCGGGCTCTACCAGTCGGCCTACTCCGAGCGGCACCACGTCCTGTGGGCGACCACCGCCGTCGGCCGGCCGCCGGTCAAGCAGTCGCAGCTCCTGAAGGTCGACCCGAAGACGCTGAAGGTCAAGGCCGCCTACACCCCGCCGGTCACCGACCCGGCGACCGGCGCGGTCGAGGCCGTCTACGGCGTGGCCGTGGACGACGAGCACGACACCGTGTGGACCACCAACACCCGTAACAACTCGGTGTCCGTCTACAGCCAGCGCACCGGCAAGCACCTCGCCAGCCTGCCGAACGTCGCCCACGCCCGCGAGATCACCGTGGACGAGCGCCACAACCTGGCCTGGGCCAGCGGCTTCGGTGACGGCTCCCTGGTCGCGTTCGACACCCGCACCTTCAAGGAGAAGAAGCGGGTGAAGGTCGAAGGCGCGGGCACCGCCGGGGTCGCGGTCGACAAGCGATCGGGCACCGCCTACGCCACCGACCTGAACAACAACCGCATCATCGCGGTCAGCCCGTACAAGTCCGAGCCGCGCTTCATTCCCACCGGCGCCGGGCCCATCGGCATCGCGCTGTCCGCCAACGGCCGCACGGCCTACACCGCCGACCAGAAGGACGGCATGCTGTCCATCGTGGACCTGCGCAAGGGCGCGGTCACCAAGACCGTTCCCACCGGCGCCGGTGCCCTCTCCGTGGACGCCGACCACCGCTCCGGCCGGGTCTTCGTCGCCAACCGGGGCACCGGCACCACCACCGTCGTGGACCCGAAGAAGGGCACCGTCCTCGCCGACCTGGCCACCGGCCCCAACCCGAACCACGTCACGGTCCACCGCGGCACCGCCTACGTCGTGGACAAGTCCGCGGCCGGCGCCGACCGGATCGACTCGGTGCACCGCATCAGCCTGACCCGCTCCCACTGAGCTCCGGCGGTCCGGGCGCCGTCCTGCGGGGGCGGCACCCGGACCGTTCCGGGAAAGACCGTGCCGGGGCGGGAGCCCCTGATGGCCGGCGTCCGTGAAGTCTGCCCGCCCTGCCGTCCGGAACCTCCGGACGGCGCCGCGGACGTCCCGGCCGTCCGGCACCCGGACCGGCACGGGGCCACCCCCCACCGAGGCCCGGCCGCCGCGTGCGGCCGGGCCTCGTCGTGCGTGCGGGGGGCTCGTCGTGCGTCTGGCGGTGCGGGTGGGGCTGGCCGGGCGTCCGGAGTCGGGGCGGGGCCGGGCGTTCGGGCGCGGGCGCGGGTGGGGCAGGCCGGGTGTGGGTGCGCCGGGCGTTTCCGAGGAGCGCCCGGCGTGCGTCAGCCGACCGCCGTCCCCGCCGCCCCCAGTCCCAGCAACTCGCACAGCCCATCGGCCAGTTCCGTGCGCCAGCACAGGTAGTCGTGGCCGCCGTTGAACTCGCGGTACACCGCGTCGTCGTACCCCTTGGCCGCCAGCGTGTCGCGCAGCCGGCGGTTGGCGGGCAGCGCGATCCACTCCTGCTCGCCCGCCGACAGGCGGAAGCGCACCGGGAGCCGCGGGGACGCCGCGATGTGGTCCGTCAGCCACTGCGCGCCCGGGCCGTTCGGCCACCAGAACGAGCCGGACTGCGCCAGGACGCAGCCGAACCGGCCGGGAGCGCTCACCGCCGTGTACGCGGCGGTCAGGCCGCCCAGGCTCTGACCGGCCACGACGGTCCGGGCCGGGTCGGTGGTCAGCGGCAGGTCCGCCGCGGCCCAGGGCAGCAGCTCGTCCGCGAGGAAGCCGGCGAACGACGGGGCGCACGTCATCTCGTCCCAGCGGGTGTCGGAGCCCAGGGACTCGGGCAGCAGCGCGACCAGCGGCGGAATCCGGCCATCCGCGATGAGGTTGTCCAGCAGCGTGGCCACACCGAGCCGCGGCTGCCACATCTCCCCGTCGAGGAGGACGAGGACGGGCAGTTCCGCGCCGGACGTGACCCCGCGCGCGGGCTCGTACCGCCACACCCGGCGCTTGTTGCCGAGGAGGGCGCTGGGCACGGTGTGTTCCGAAACGGTGCCCCGGGGCACGCCGGGCCGCTCCTGCCAGCCTTCGGGGCGCGGCGCGTCGGGCAGTTCGACGTACGGGACGGGGGTGCCGCCCCAGCGGGGGGCGAGGGCGCGCGGATTGAGCGGGTCGGGGCGCTGCCGGGTGCGCAGCCACGGGAGGTACGCGGAGTCGCCGGGAGCGGGGCCGTCGCCCTCGTCCACGCACAGCGTGTAGGTGGCGCGCCAGTCCCGGCGCATCCGGACCGACCAGTGCCAGACGTCCGTCCCGGGAACGCGCTCCATGAGGTTGCCGGCCGGATCGCGCGGGTCGGCGAGCTTGTTGGGCGTCACGAGGACCGCGCGGGTGGCCGGGGAGCCGCGCCACAGGAACGTGACGAGGGCGTGGTCCGCCGCGCCCTCGGGGTCCGGCCCGACCAGCGGCGTGCCCTCCCGCTCGACCGCCCGCCAGAAGTCCGCCGCGGGCAGCTCCGCCGCCCGGTGGACCACGCGCTCGTCGGTGACGCGCGGGACGGGGGAGGGGCGCGGCGTCCGGGGCGGGTGACGGGGCGTGTCGGCGGGGGGCGCGATGGCGGTCATCGGGGCGGTCTCCGGTTCCGTGGTGCAGGGGGAGAGGCGTTCGGGCGGTCTGGATCGAGTCGGTCTGACGACCGGTAGATTCGGTCTGGCTGGTAGGTAAGGTCAGGCTTACCTTATCGTTGTGGGTTTCGTGTGCCGTGTCGCGGCCGGACGGAAGGACGCAAGCCCCATGGACGTGCGACTGCTCGACCCGCGGGAACCGCTCGCCGCAGCCGCGGTGGAGGCGATCCGCACCGGCGACGTCACCGGACTCCGCACGCTGCTGCGCCGACACCCCGGTCTCGTCACGGCCCGGATGGGCGACGGCAAGGAATCCCGGACGCTGCTGCACATCGCCACCGACTGGCCCGGGCACTTCCCCCGGGGCAAGGAGGTGGTGGCGGCGCTCATCGCGGCCGGCGCCGACGTCGGCGCCCGGTTCGTGGGCCCGCACACCGAGACGCCGCTGCACTGGGCGGCCAGTACGGACGACGTGGCGGTGCTGGACGTCCTCCTGGACGCGGGCGCCGACATCGAGGCCGACGGCGCCGTGATCGCGGACGGGACGCCCCTGGCGGACGCGGTGGCGTTCGGGCAGTGGCGGACGGCGCGCCGACTGGTGGAGCGCGGCGCGCGCACCACCCTGTGGCAGGCCGCGGCCCTCGGCGAGACGGCCCGCGTCGAGGCGTACTTCGCCGATCCCGAGGCGGCTCCCGACGCCCAGGACGTCACCGACGCCCTGTGGTGCGCCTGTCTCGGAGGGCAGCGGGCGGTGGCCGCGTATTTGCTGGAGCGGGGCGGCGACGTCGACTGGATCGGTTTCGACGGGCTCACCGCGCTGGACGTCGCCCGCCGCGAGGGCCACGAGACCCTGGCTGCCTGGCTCCTCGCGCGCGGGGCGCGGTCGGCCGCGGATCCGGGCTGAGGGGCGCGCGGGAGGGGATCAGGGAACGGGCTCACCTGGCCGAAAGGCAGCGAGACGGTGGGGAAATACTGACGAACGACTCGCTCGTCGGCGTTAGGTTCCGGGCATGGACGAACAGGAACTGCTCAAACGCTCCGACGGACCGGTCACCCGCGGCCGACTGGTCCGGGACCTGAAGGCGCTCGGCCTCGCCGAGGGCGACGTGGTCATGTTCCACACCGAGATGTCCGCCCTCGGCTACGTCGCGGGCGGCCCCTCGACGATCATCGGAGCGCTCGGCGACGTCGTGGGCGCGTCGGGCACCTTAATGGTGACCTGCGGCTGGAACGACGCGCCTCCGTACGACTTCGTGCACTGGCCGCAGGAATGGCAGGACGCGCTGCGCGCCGAGCACCCGGCCTACGACCCGGAGCTGAGCGAGGCCGACCACAACAACGGCCGACTCCCGGAAGCGCTGCGCCGCTGGCCGGGGGCCGTCCGCAGCCGGCACCCCGACGCCAGCTTCGCCGCGCTCGGTGCGGCGGCCGGGGAACTGATGGCCGACCACCCCTGGGACGGCCCGCACGGACCCGGCAGCCCCCTGGCGCGCCTGGTCGAGAGGGGCGGGCGGGTGCTGCTGCTCGGCGCCCCGCTGGACTCCATGACGCTGCTGCACCACGCCGAGGCGCTGGCCGAGGCGCCCGGCAAGCGCTTCGTCGAGTACGAGCAGCCGATCATGGTCGACGGCCGCCGCGTCTGGCGGCGCTTCCACGACATCGACTCCGAGGACGGGGCCTTCGACTACTCCTCCGTGGTGCCCGAGGGGGTGTGGCCGTTCGAGGTGATCGCCCAGGACATGCTGGCCGCCGGCATCGGGGTGCGGGGCACGGTCGGAGCGGCGCGGAGCTTCCTGTTCGACGCCGGCGCCGTGGTCCGCTTCGGAGTCGACTGGATGGAGCGCAAGCTCGGCGGGGGCGCCGCCGATTGACCAGGCCGCGATGACGCGGCGTGGTGGGGCACGGCCGTGACCCTGTGGCCGTGTCTCGCCGGATGAATGACGCCCTCTTGCGTGTGGTGGCCCCGTCCCGGCCGGGGCTGCCGCACCACCCCTCCACGCGGCGGGAACGCCATTCCTCCCCGCGGCCATGGCCGATTACCTCCCCTGTATTTCCCGAATACCGGACAACGGTGGCGCGGAGCCGGTAATTCGCTAGGATCACGGCATGGTTACGGCCCGGTCGTCATTCGGCACGCCGCGGACCCGCCTTACGGCCGGTCCCTTGCGGCTGCTGTGGCTGGCCTTCCTGCTGACCGGCATCATGCTCTCGCACGGAATGAGCGCCGAAAACGCCGAAGGCCACGTCCTGACGGGAACGACCGCGGCTGCCCTCGCCTCGTCCCCGGACACGTCGGCGACCGACGCCGAATGGCCCGACCGCACCGGACCGGAGAACTCCCCGAGCGACGGGGACGATTTCTCGCACACCGGCGAGGAATGCGTCTCCGGCCTCCCCCAGCAGGGTTCGGTACTGGGTGCGCCGTGCCTGGCCCCCGTGGCCGGGGACACCGCTCCGCCCGCCGGCTTGCCGGGGCCGTTCCCCGGTGACCGGCGCGCCGGGGCGGACACCCCGTGGACGGACGCCAAGAGCTCGATCGTCCAGCAGGTTTAGGCCCGCGAACGCGGAACCCCTCCCGGTCGTCCCGGAGGCGCTCGGACGGACCCGGACTCCTACGGGACCACCGCACACGGTGCCTTACGTCGCCGCGCCGCGCGACGCCCCCGCCCGATTCCCGTTTTCCCGCTCTCCCGGCCCGGCCCGGCGCGGGAAGCCGGAAAGGCGTCGAATTCCCGGTCAACCCATCGCCGAATGGCGCTGCCGTGCGCCCGGATTCCCGCGCCGAGGGATTCCGTTGCCTTTTCACGTCTTCTCCGATCAGTCCTGCTGACGCAGTACCGCTTTCCTGACGCCCCGCACCGGCGCGGCACTAGGGAAAGCGGCCATTCCCCGGAGGACCCGTGCCCTTCCCTTTCCCTGCTCCCTTATCCGCTTCCCCACGGGCAGGTTCCGTGCAAGCCACTTCGCAAGCCACTTCCCAGGGCTCCGCCCACGTACAAGTCTCCGCCCCTTTACGGCCCTTCCCCGCCGCCGCGACCGAAGGCCGCGGGCCCCGTCCCCCCGGCCTCCGGTCGCGCCGCGCGCCGAGGCCCCGCCGGACGACCGCCGCGCTCATCGGCGGTCTGCTGCTGGCCGCCTTGATGTGCCTCGTCACGCACGGCGGTAGCCACCACATCCTCGACGGCCCCGAACCGACGGCCTCGGCCCATCCCGCGTCCGTACCGGCGGCGGCCGGGCCCCTGCTCCCCGACGTGCCGCCCGACGAGCCGGGGTGCGTGCTGAACGCGCTCACCCGGGTCGTCCAGACGCTCGCGGACCCGCTGGTGGCCGTGGGCCTCCTGGCCACGCCGGCCGCCGTCGCCCCGCACCTGACCGCACGGGAACCCACGGCCCGACGCGCCGCGCGGCGGGCCCGGCCGGTCCGTCCGGGGCGGGCCGTGCTCACCGCCTCCTGCCGGTGGCGGATCTAGACCGATCCGCGCAGCCGACCCAGCGGCTGCCGCGTGTCCGTGCCGCGCCGGGGCGCAGCCCCACCGCGTGGCCGCACGCGAGACGACCCCACCCGGCAGTCATCGAACGAGAGCGGAAACACGATGCGACCTTCTCTGCCATCCCTGCTCGACCCCGCCGTCCCGCCCGCCCGCACCGCCCTGTCCGGGCTGGTGGGCAACACCCCCGTGCTGCGGGTGTCCGAACCGCTGGCACCGGCCGGCCGCGGCTTCTGGGCGAAACTGGAGGGCTTCAACCCCGGCGGGATCAAGGACCGGGCCGGCCTGCACATGGTCGAACGGGCGCGCGCCCGCGGCGCGCTCCGTCCCGGCGGCCGGATCATCGAGTCCACCAGCGGCACCCTCGGCCTGGGGCTCGCCCTGGCCGGAATGGTCCACGGGCACCCGGTCACCCTCGTCACCGACCCCGGCCTGGAGGAGTCGATGACCCGGCTGCTGACGGCCTACGGGGCCCAGGTGGACATCGTCGACGAGCCCCATCCGGCCGGCGGCTGGCAGCAGGCCCGCCGCGACCGCGTCACCCGCCTGCTGGCCGAACACCCCGGTTCCTGGTGCCCGGACCAGTACCACAACCCGGACAACATCGCGGCCTACACCCCGCTCGCCCTCGAACTGGCCGCGGAACTCGGCCACATCGACGTCCTGGTGTGCAGCGTGGGCACCGGCGGCCACTCCGCCGGCGTCTCCCGTGTGCTGCGCCAGCTCTACCCGGGGCTGCGCCTGGTGGGCGTGGACACCATCGGCTCGACCATCTTCGGGCAGCCCGCCCGCGCCCGGCTGATGCGGGGACTGGGGTCGAGCATCTACCCGCGCAACGTCGCGTACGGCAACTTCAGCGAGGTGCACTGGGTCGCCCCTGCCGAAGCCGTGTGGACCTGCCGCCGGCTGGCCTCCTCGCACTACGCCACCGGCGGGTGGAGCGTGGGCGCGGTCGCCCTGGTGGCGGGCTGGCTGGCCCGGACGCTGCCCGCCGCGACCCGTATCGCGGCGGTCTTCCCCGACGGGCCGCAGCGCTACCTGGGGACGGTGTACGACGACGCGTACTGCGAGCGGCACGGGCTGCTGGACGCGCCACCGGCCGCCGAACCGGAGGTGATCGGCCGCCAGGACGAGAAGGAGGTCCACCGGTGGACGCGGTGCGCGGAGGTCGCCGACCCGCTCGCGGGTTCCGGGTCTGTGCCGGTCCGCGACCCCGGCTCCGACCTGGCCATACCGGGTTCCGACCCGGCCGTACCCGGTCCCGCCGCTTCCGGTGCCCCCGCCGCTTCGGAGGAGACCCGGTGAAGGGAACCTTGGCCCAGTTCCGCTCGTATCCGGGCACGGTGCGGCTCCTGATGGCGAACCAGTTCACCATCAACCTCGGCTTCTACATGCTGATGCCCTACCTGGCCCAGCACCTGGCCGGAACGCTGGGGCTGGCCGGCTGGGCGGTCGGACTCGTCCTGGGCGTACGGAACTTCAGCCAGCAGGGCATGTACCTGGTCGGCGGCACGCTCGCCGACCGGCTCGGCTACAAGACCATGATCGTGACGGGGTGCGTGCTGCGCACGGTGGCGTTCGCGGTCCTCGGCTTCGTGGACGCGCTGCCCGCGCTGATCGCCGCGTCCGTGGCCACCGGACTGGCCGGGGCGCTGTTCAACCCCGCGGTGCGCGCCTACCTCGCGGCCGACGCGGGGGAGCGCAGGGTCGAGGCGTTCGCCCTGTTCAACGTCTTCTACCAGGCCGGCATCCTGCTCGGCCCACTGGTGGGCATGGTGCTGACCGGCGTCGACTTCCGCGTCACCTGCCTGGTGGCGGCCTCCGTCTTCGGCCTGCTCAGCGTCGTCCAGATCCGGGCGCTGGCCGCGCGCAGGCCCACGGACGAGCGGTCGCCGGGAGAGCGGACGGGCGTGCTGTCCCAATGGCGCACGGTGGCGGCCAACCGGCCCTTCCTGCTCTTCTCCGCCGCCATGATCGGCTCGTATGTGCTGAGTTTCCAGGTCTACTTGGCCCTGCCCCTGGAGGTGCGACGACTGGGCGGTGACGGGGAGGCCGGGACGGTGGCCGTCGCGGTGCTCTTCGCGGTGTCCGGGCTGAGCACCGTCCTGGGCCAGACCCGGGTGACCGCCTGGTGCAAGGCCCGATGGGGCGACGGCCGGGCGCTGACCTGGGGGCTGGTGGTGATGGGGCTCGCGTTCGTCCCCCTGCTGCTCGCCACGGCCGTCCCGGTGCCCGGCGGGGGAGCGGGACGGTGGCTGCTGGCCGCGCTGCCGCCGGCGCTCGCCGCGCTGCCGCCGGCGCTCGCCGCGCTGCTGCTGGCCCTCGGCCAGATGATCGCGTACCCCTTCGAGATGGACACCATCGTCCGCCTGAGCGGCGATCGCATGGTGGCCACCCACTACGGGCTCTACAACACCATCTGCGGCATCGGCATCACCCTCGGGAACCTGCTCACCGGCGTCGCGCTGGACGCGGCCCGCGCCGCTGGCCTGTCCGCGCTGCCCTGGGCCGTCCTGACGGCCCTCGGCCTCGCCTGCGCCGCGGCCCTGTACGGGCTGCACCGTTCGGGCAACCTGACGGCGCCGGCCGGCCCCGCGCCGCGGCCGGTGACGCTCTGACGGTGGGGCCGGGCCCTTCCGGTAAGGGCCCGGCCCTGAGGGTGGGCGGGGGTGCCCCGTCGACAGCGGAGACGTACGCGGGGTGCCTCGCTCGGGGACCGGGCGGCCGGGCCGCCATCCGCCACGACCGCGATGGTGCCCGCGTACGCGAAGCCGGGGGACACGCACGGGGACCGGTCCACTCCGGTAGGGACACGCACGGGGACCGCTCAACTCCGGTGGTGCCCGCTTACCCGGAGACACGGAACGCGTACCGCGCCCCGTCAACCCCGGTGAGGTCCACGCTCCGTCAACCCCGCTGGTGCCCACGCGCCCGATACGCGAAGACATCGGACACGCCGTTGGTGTCGCCGGGGACGAGATCCGCGGCGGCGGAGCTGAACAGCACCGCCCGGCCCCGGGCGCCGAACGCCCCGGGCACGGCCGTACCCTCGGCGGCGACGACCGTCTCCGCGCCGCTGTTCCGGTCCAGCAGCCGCAGCCCGCCGCCCCGGGCGAGCAGCACCCGCCGCCCGTCCCCGCTCACCGCGGCGATCCGGTCCCCCTCCGCGCCCACCCGCTCGGTGCC
Organism: Streptomyces sp. NPDC003077; assembly: GCF_040611095.1. Lineage (NCBI taxonomy): Bacteria > Bacillati > Actinomycetota > Actinomycetes > Kitasatosporales > Streptomycetaceae > Streptomyces > Streptomyces sp. NPDC003077. The sequence goes on from NZ_JBEXNM010000062.1 coordinate 46,854, forward strand.
ACCGGTCCGCAGGTCGCGCACGTAGCCCCACTCCCCGGTCGCGGGCTCGGGCAGCAGGTTGCCGGCCGAGGAGTGGAAGAAGACGTACCGGCCACCGGCGCTCATAGCCACCGGGCGGCTCGGCCCGTCGGCAGGGGCCCCGTCGTGCGTCACGTCGATCTGGCGGACCTCCCCGGTGGCGCGGTCCCGCACGAAGACGTCGGCGGGGTCCGGGACGTCCTGGGTGCGCTGGACGACGCCGAAGGCGACGTACCGGCCGTCCGTGCTCATGCCGCCGCCCGTGGCATACGGCGTGCGCCCCGGCATGTCGGACGGGCTGATCCGCTCGTCGGCGCCGGTGACCAGGTCCCGGACGAAGACGGCGTCCGGGGAGTTCCCGTTCCGGTTCCACAGCACCATGGCGGCGTACCGGCCGTCGGCGCTCAAGGAAGTGACGCTGCCGTACTCGAACCCTCCGGCGCCCTGCTGGGGCCATACCTCGCGGACCTCGCCGGTCACCCGGTCGTACAGGCGCGGTCTGTCCCGGTAGGTGCCCGCGCCGAACCCGAGGTACCGGCCGTCGGCGCTAAGGGCGGTGGCGTGGGTGCCGTAGGAGACGCCGCCCGGCACCCGCGTCAGGGCGCCGGTGACCAGGTCCTTGAGCATGAGCTGGTGGAAGTACCCGTCGGGTTCCTTGATCCAGAAGGCGGCGTACCGGCCGTCGGCGCTGAGCGTCGCCGACCGGGACGTCCCGTCGAGCTGGGCACCGTCCGCGGCGGTGCTCACCCGCTCGACGCGCGGTGCGGGCCCGGCCTCCGCGCGCCCCGCCGGAGCGATGACCGCCGACCCCGTCAGGATCGCGGCGCACGCCGCCGCACCCAACAACTTCCGCATGATTCCCCCCAGTTACCCCGCCCCCGCCCTGCGCGGAGGGCTCGGGAGCATGCAAGCGGACGGGATTGTCAGTGGTCAATGAGAGGGTGTCCGCACGATCGGAAATTTCTTCGGATCCAGGATCCACAGGTGCCAACGCCCCACCGCCGTATGAGGAGTGAGGAACCATGCCCGCCGCCCAGCCCGGCCGTTCGTCGGCCGCCGCGGACCAGCACACCGTCATCCAGGTCCGCGGCGCGCGGGAGAACAATCTCGCCGACGTGTCGCTGGACCTGCCCAAGCGCCGGCTCACCGTCTTCACCGGCGTGTCCGGATCGGGGAAGTCCTCCCTCGTCTTCGGGACCATCGCCGCCGAGTCCCAGCGGCTGATCAACGAGACGTACACCGCGTTCATCCAGTCGTTCATGCCGAGCCTGGGCCGCCCGGACGTGGACGCGCTGCACAACCTCAGCGCCGCGATCGTCGTCGACCAGGAGCGGATGGGCGCCAACTCCCGCTCCACCGTGGGCACCGCCACCGACGCGTACACCATGCTGCGGATCGTCTTCAGCCGCCTGGGCACGCCGCACATCGGCACCTCCCACGCCTTCAGCTTCAACAACCCCGAGGGCATGTGCCCCCGGTGCGAGGGCGTCGGCCAGGTCTCGGACATCGACCTCGACCAGCTCGTCGACCGCGAACGCTCCCTGAACGAGGGCGCGATCACGGTCCCCAACTTCGCCGTGGACTCGTGGTACTGGCAGGTCATGGCGGGCTCCGGCTTCTACGACCCCGACAAGAAGCTCAAGGACTTCACCGAGCAGGAGTGGGAGGACTTCCTCCACCGGCCCGCCACGAAGGTGAAGAACGCCACGCACAACACCACCTACGAAGGGCTGCTCGTCAAGGTCAAGCGCCTGTTCCTCGCCAAGGACCGGGAGTCCATGCAGCCCCACATCCGGGCCTTCGTGGACCGCGCCGTGGTCTTCGGCGACTGCCCCGAGTGCGGCGGCGCCCGGCTGAGCCAGGCCGCGCTGTCCTCCACCATCGACGGCGTCAACATCGCCCAGTGCTCGTCGATGCAGATCAGCGACCTCGCAGCCTTCCTGCGCACCATCGACGACCCGTCCGTAGGGCCGCTGCTCGCCAACCTGCGCCACCTCCTGGACTCCCTGGTCGAGATCGGCCTCGGCTACCTCAGCCTGGACCGCCCCTCCGGCACCCTCTCCGGCGGCGAGGCCCAGCGCGTCAAGATGGTGCGGCACCTGGGCTCCAGCCTCACCGACGTCACCTACGTCTTCGACGAGCCCACCGTCGGCCTGCACCCGCACGACATCCAGCGCATGAACGACCTGCTGCTGCGGCTGCGCGACAAGGGCAACACGGTGCTCGTCGTCGAGCACAAACCCGAGGTCATCGCGATCGCCGACCACGTGGTCGACCTCGGCCCGGGCGCCGGCGAGAACGGCGGGCGGATCTGCTACGCCGGTGACGTGGCCGGGCTGCGCGCCTCCGGGACGCTGACCGGGCGGCACCTGGAGCACCGGGCGCGCCTGCGCGAAACGGTCCGCACCCCGCGCGGCTCCCTGCACATCAAGGACGCCGACCTGCACAATCTGCGCGACGTCAGCACGGAGATACCCCTCGGCGTGCTGACCGTGGTCACCGGCGTCGCGGGGTCCGGCAAGAGCTCCCTCATCCACGGCTACGTGGCGGGCCGGGAGGGCGTGGTCGTCGCCGACCAGTCGCCGATCCGCGGCTCGCGCCGCTCCAACCCGGCCACGTACACCGGTCTGCTCGGGCACATTCGTACCGCCTTCGCCAAGGCCAACGGCGTCAAGGCCGCGCTGTTCAGCGCCAACTCCGAGGGCGCCTGCCCCCGCTGCCAGGGCATCGGGCTGGTCTACACCGACCTGGCGATGATGGCCGGGGTGGCGTCGGTGTGCGAGGAGTGCGAGGGCAAGCGGTTCACCCCGGAGGTGCTGACGTACAAGCTGCGCGGCAAGGACATCAGCGAGGTCCTGGGGATGTCCGTGGCCGAGGCGCACGCCTTCTTCCCCTCCGGCCAGGCCCACACCGTCCTCGGGCGGCTCAACGACGTCGGGCTGGGCTACCTGCGGCTCGGCCAGCCGCTCAACACCCTCTCCGGCGGCGAGCGGCAGCGCATCAAGCTCGCCATCCACATGGCGGAGAAGGCCGCGACGTACGTACTGGACGAGCCGACCACGGGGCTCCACATGGCCGACGTGGACCAGCTCCTCGCCCTGCTCGACCGCCTGGTGGACGACGGGAACTCCGTCATCGTCATCGAGCACCACCAGGCCGTGATGGCGCACGCCGACTGGATCGTGGACCTCGGCCCCGGCGCCGGTCACGACGGCGGCCAGGTGGTCTTCAGCGGCACCCCGGCCGATCTCGTCGCCCACGGCGACACGCTCACCGCGCGGCACCTGCGGGAGTACGTGGGGATACGTGGGGAGGTGAGCGGACGGGGCTGACACACCGGCCGGTTCCGGGGGCCAGGCCGGGGGTTTCGGACGGAAGGGGGCCCTGACCGGGCCGGGGGATCGGGTGCCCGGAGGCGGGTGGCGGGGGGCACCGGTCCGCTCAGGCAACCGGCCCGGCACGGTCAGGACATCCGGCGTCCCTCAGAAAGCGGTGCGGCGGGCGGCGTACACGGCGCCGCCGCCGGCCGCGACCAGGGCCGCCGCGATGCCGGCCAGCACGCCGCTCGGCATCGCGGCGCCGGTCGCGGCGAGGGTGGCGGTGTCCGGCCCGCCCGCCGACCCGCCGCTGAACCGCGCCCCGGTGGCGACCGCCCCGGAGCCACCGCCCGCTCCGGCGTCGTCGGAGCGCGCTTCGAGGGCGCCGCTGCCGCCCGGCAGCCGGGCGCCGGCGCCGACGGACACGGCGAGGGTCACCGGATCGAGCGCCTGGCCCGCCTGGTACATGTTCTCGAAGGTCTTGGCGCCGGCGGCCGTGAGCGTGGCGGGGAGGGAGTTCAGCGCGATGACGCCGTTCTTGACGGTGACCGCCCCGGCGGGGACCTTCAGGTTCGCGACGGTCAGGCCGGGGGTGTGCACGGGCCGTCCCGTCGCCCGGGACTTGCTGGTCACATCGGCGACGAGGGTGCCCTTGGTCCCGTCGATCTTCACGGTGAGGTCGCGGAATGTCATGTCCAGGGCGCCCGCGTGGGCGAGGAAGCGGACGCTCCCGTTGAAGGCGGCGGTGACCGTGGACTTCCCGGTGTCGTAGGTGCCGTGTCCCTTCGGGAAGCGGTAACCGTCGCCGGCCTTCACGGCGCCTCCGGCCAGTTGGACCGTGCCGCCGCCGATGGGGCCGGTGACGTAGTCGCGGAAGGACTTCTTCACGCCCCAGGTGGCGGCGCCGTCGACGACCTTGCCGGAGGTGGCGGCGGGCTTCGCCCCCGTACCGGCGCCACTGGGACCGGGCTGCGGCCGGGCGGTGGCCGTCCACGCCGGGGTGGGCTTCGCCTCGGGCTCCGGCGCGGCATGCCCGGTCGGCCGCGTGGACGGCTCGGTGGCCGGACGCGTCGCCGGTTCGGTGCTCGGCCGCGTGCCGTGATCCGTGGGGCGTCCGGGCGCGGGCGCCGGGGAGGGCGGAGCGGAGGCGGCCTTGACCGAGAGGGTGGCCGGGTCCAGTTCCTGGCCCGCCTGGTACATGTTGTTGAACGCCTTGGCGCCCTCGGCGGTGAGTTTCGCCGGAATCCCGGCGAACGTCACGGCGCCGCCGGGGCCGCTGCCCGGCTTCATCCCGGTCAGGTTCAAGGTGGCCAGCGGGACGTCGTTCCGCGTGGCGCCGGCCGCGGTGATGTCGGCGGTGATGCGGCCGGAGGTGCCCTGGGTGGACACCTTGAGGTCCGCGAGCCGGATGTCGAAGCCGTGGGGCTGGGAGACGAAACGGACGCTGCCCTGGAAAGCGGCGGCGACACCGTGCGTGGCCAGGTCGTAGGTGCCGGTGCCCCCGGTGAAGGTGAAGGGCCCGTTGCCCGGGGCCTGCCGTGCCCCGCCGGTGGCGGTGACGGTGCCGTGGGCGATGCCGGTGACGTAGTCGCGGAAGGACTTCTTGACGCCCCATTCGAGCGTGCCGTCCTTCAACTCCAGGGTGGGCGCGGCCTGGACGCCGTCCGCCGCCAGGGCGGTGGCCGGGAGGACGAGGGCGGTGGTGGCCGCGGCGGTGGCGACGGCTGCCGCGAGGGCGAGCGAGCGGCGTATGGCGGTCATGGGCGTGGGTGCTCCTTCGGAGGACGGAGGTCGAGCCGGGATGGGGATGGGGCGGTCTTGGGGGATGGAGACGGGTCGATCTCTGGGGACGGGAATGGGCCGGTTGCCGGGATGGGAATGGGCCGGTTGCCGGGGCGGGGGCGGGACGGTCTCCGGGGGACGGGTGTGGGGATCGGGGACGGCTCGGTTGCGAGGGCACGGACGGATCCGTCGCGCTGGTGCGGGACAGGGCGGTCGCGAGGGGATGACGCCGGGTCAGTCGCCATGGCCGGAACGGCGGCGCCGTTCGCCGCCGTGCCGCAGCGATGACGGGGATGGACCGGTCATGGCGCGTCCGGACCGGCTCCGGCGCGCGCTTCCCGTCGGCGGCGGGAGCGCAGCGTGAGGAAGGCCGCAGCGGCGACGAGCAGCAGGCCGCCGGCGACCGCGACGGACAGGACGGCCGGGGGCACGGACGAGGACGAGGCCGCGGTGGCCACCTGGTCCGGGTCGGGCTTGTGCGGGGCACCGGTCTTCTGCGGCGGGCCGGGGGACTTCGGGGCGCCGGTGGGCGCCGGGCCGCTGCCGGCGTCGGGCAGCGCGGGGAGGGCGGCGCGGCGGTCGAGGGCGACGGACAGGGAGACGGGGTCCATGTCCGTGCCCGCCCGGTACAGCCCGCCCAGGGCCCGGGCGCCCGCCGCGGTGATCTTTGCCGGGGCCTCGGTGACGGTGAGCAGCCCGCCCTTGGGCGCCGGCTTCCCGGCCCGGAAGGTGACCAGCGGGAGGTGCCGGGCGACCGAGCCGCCGGTGGTGACGTCCGCGAAGAGGGTGCCCTCGCCGTCCTCGACGGTGACGCCGACCTTGCCGAGCGCGAGGTCGAGGTGCTCACCGGTGAACCGCACCGTGCCCGCGAACTCCGCCTTCACCGTGCCGTTCTCGGCGTCGTACGTCCCCGAGCCCCGGGAGAAGCGGAACAGCGCGCCGCCGTCCCGCGCGCCGTCGGCCACCGTCCAGGCGCCCCGGTTCAGGCTCCCGGTGACGTACTCGCGGAAGGTGCGGCGCACGCCCCAGTCCACGGCGGCGTCGGCGATCGTGCCCGGGGGAACGGGGTCCCGGGGCTCCGTGGGCGGGGCCGTCGGACGTGCCGTCGTCCGGACGTCCGCCGACAGGCTGAGCGGGTCCAGCGCCGTTCCGGCCGGGTAGTAGCCCGCGAACGCCTTCGCCCCCTGGGACGTCAGACGCGTCGGTACGTCGGTGAGGCCGATGGGCGTGCCTCCGCCGCGGGTGTCCACGGCGGCGAGGTCGAGGGAGGCCAGCGGCACCGCCTCGGCCGAGGTGACCTCGCCGGTGCCCTTGGCCTTGCTCGTCACATCGGCGTACAGGGTGCCCCTGCCGCCGGAGACGACGACCTTCGGCCTGCCGACGGTGAGGTCGAGTTCGTGGGTGCCGTCCGGCCGGCGGTGGCCTGTGAAGCGGACGCCGCCCGCGAACGCGGCGGTCAGCGCGCCGCTGTCCGGATCGTAGGAACCGGTGGCCGAGGGGAAGCGGAACCGGCTGTTGCCCACGGTGGCCGCGCCTCCGGTCAGGGCCCAACCGCCGTGCGCCACGGGCCCGGTGATGTACGCCTGGAACGAGGACTTGATCCCCCAGTCGAGCCGCCCGCCGGAGAGCGCGCGCCCCTCCGCCCGGGCCGCACCCGCGGGCAGGAGGGCGCCCAGCAACCCCGCCATCAGGATGGTGAGGAGGGGGACGAGCGGGGGACGGCGGCTTCGGGCGGCGGCGTGCCGGTGGCGAGGCAAAGGGGCGTGCGTGCGGCCCTTTCCGGCGTGCCCGCAGTCCCTTCCGCCGGCCCCGTTTCCCTGCCCGGAGTGCTCGCGACCGTCCCCGACGGGCACGGCGCGGTGCTCCCCGATGGCACGGCGTCCGGGGCCTCGGCGTCTGTCGCCACCGCCTCCGGAATCTCCCGCCTCTCCGGCCCGTGCGGGCAACAGCATCAGGAACCCCTTCCACCCGGGTAGTTAGGTAAGGCTAACCTAATGCACATCCAGCTCGGGGAGGCAACACCGCCACCGGAACCCCGCCCCCGGGCACGGTGCCGAGAAGAAAGGCGGGACAGTGACAGCGACCCTTCGGGAGTCCTGCCGGGGCCGGACGCGACCCGGCGGACTCCTCGCCGCCGTACTGGCGTTGACCCTGCTGCTCGCGGGCTGCGGCACGGCGGCAGGCGGCGCCGCCGACCCGCCCACCACCGCCGCCAAGCCGGCCGCCGGACGCGTCCAGCCGCCCGCCCGCCCCGCCCCGGTAGATAGGGATAGCACACCTCAGAACACACTC
>NZ_JBEXNM010000063.1:0-54106 GCF_040611095.1 Streptomyces sp. NPDC003077
CGGCCGGTCCGTGGCCGACGTACGGTCCGTGGCCGACGTACGGCCCGGGGGATCGGTGACCGGTACGCGGTCCGGCGGGGCGAGGCCGCCGCTATGGGCAACCTCCCGGAGCCGCTCTCACTCCCGTACGCGGCCCCTTAAGCCCCACGCCTGCGCACCCCCACATGGCGCGGCCTCATCCCTCACCCATCACCCGCCCCGCTTCCTCCCCCGCCACCGCCAGCGCCCGATCGAGGGCTTCGGCATGGCGTCCGCCCGCGCTGGCGACGGGGCCTCGGCCGCCGGAGCCGCCGCCGACGGTGCGGGCGGCGGTGGTGAGGAGCCGGGCCGCCTGGACGCCGGTGTCGTGGAGGGTGGGGGAGACGGCGGCGGCGAGGAGGGCCTTGCCGTCGTGTTCCGTGCCGAGGATGACGGCGGCCGGGCCGTGGGGGAGGCGGCGGACGGTGTCCGTGGCGAGGCCGCGCAGCTCGTCCGGGGCGATGTCGGTGACCCGCTGGACGACGAGCCGGCCCTCGCCCGCGGGCCGGGCCCGGTCGGCGAGGAGGGCGGCCTGGTGGCGCAGTTCCTCGGCGCGCAGGCGGGAGAGCCGTTCCTGCGCCTCCGCCAGGGCGTCCAGGCGCTTGCGCAGGATGCCGGGGGCGTCGGCGGGGCGGGTGCCGAGCAGGCCGGACAGTTCGTGCAGCAGGCGGCGTTCGGTGTCGAGGTTGTGCAGGGCGTCGTGGCCGGTCAGGGCTTCGACGCGGCGGAGGTTGGAGCCGATGGAGGACTCGCCCAGCAGCCGGAAGGTGCCGATCTGGGACCCGTGCGCGACGTGCGTGCCGCCGCACAGCTCGCGCGAGAAGTCGCCGATGTCGACGATGCGGACGGTCTCGCCGTACTTCTCGCCGAAGAGCGCGATGGCGCCCGCGGCCTCCGCCTCGGCGCGGTCCGCGTACCAGGCCCGCACGTGCGGGTCGTCCAGCACATGTCCGTTGACGGCCGTCTCGATACGGGAGAGCTGCTCGGGCGTGAGCGCGGCGAAGTGCGCGAAGTCGAATCGCAGCCGGTCCGGCTCGACCAGGGAGCCCTGCTGGCGGGCGTGGTCGCCGAGGGTGGCCATGACGACGGCGTGCAGGATGTGGGTCGCCGAGTGCGAGCGCGTCAGGCCCTTGCGGCGGTCGGCGTCCACGTGCGCCTCGCCGATGTCCCCGGTACGGATCTCCCCTTGCAGGACGCGCCCGCTGTGGACGCGGAAGCCCTCCAGGCCGTAGCGGGTGTCGGTGATCCGTACGACGGTGCCGTCACCGGTGGTCAGCGTGCCGGTGTCGCCGATCTGGCCGCCGGCCTCGGCGTAGAACGGCGAACGGTCCAGAACGAGTTCCACCTCGGCGCCCTGACCGGCGGAGGCCGCCACGGACCCGCCGGTGAGCAGCCCCATCACCGTGACCTCGGCCGTCAGGTGCTCGTAACCGAGGAACTCCGTCCGCGGCAGACCGGCGGCCACCTCACGGTAGGTGTCCATCTTCCGCAGCGCCTCGGCGGTCTTCGCCTTGCCCCCGGCCTTCGCGCGCTTGCGCTGCTCGTCCAGCAGCGCGGCGAACCGGTCCTCGTCCACCGTCAGCCCGGCGTCCCGCGCCGCCTCCACGGTGAGTTCGAGCGGGAACCCGTACGTGTCCGCCAGCTCGAACGCCGTCTCGCCGGGCAGGGCCCCGGACCGGTCCTGGCGCGTACGGCTGATCGCGGCGTCCAGCAGCCGCGTGCCCTGGGCCAGGGTGCGGCCGAACGACTCCTCCTCGGCGGTGACCACCTGCTCGATCAGCGCCGCCTGCGCCGACAGCTCGGGCCAGACGTCCCCGAGGTGGGTGACCACGCTCGCGGTGACGGCGGGCAGCACCGGACCGTCGATGCCCAGCAGCCGGGCGTGGCGGATGGAGCGGCGCATCAGCCGCCGCAGCACGTAACCGCGGCCGTCCTTGGCGGGCAGCACCCCGTCCGCGATGAGGAAGGCGATCGACCGGGCGTGCTCGGTGACGACCTCGAAGGAGACCTTCTCCTCGCCCTCGCCGGGGTAGTCGCGCTCGGCGAGCTTCTGGACGGTGCCGAGGGTGGGCAGCAGCAGATCGGTGGTGCAGACGTTGGGGACGTCCTGGAGGACGGCGGCGAGCCGGTCCAGTCCCAGCCCCGTGTCGATGCTCTTGTGCGCGAGCTCTCCGACGATCGGGAAGCCGCCCTTCTTGTCGCCCTCACCGCGCACGCTCTGCATGAAGACGAGGTTCCACAGCTCCACGTACCGCTCGCCGTCGACGGCCGGGCCGCCCTCCCGGCCGAAGTCGGGGCCGCGGTCGTAGTTCAGCTCCGAGCTGGGCCCGCAGGGGCCGGGGACGCCCATGGACCAGTAGTTGTCCACCATGCCCAGCCGCTGGATGCGCGAGGCCGGCACGCCCACGCGGCGCCAGATCCGCTCGGCCTCGTCGTCGTCCTCGAAGACGGTGATCCAGAGCCGGTCCTTCTCCAGCCCGTAACCCTGGGTGGCGAGCTCCCAGGCGTAGGCGATGGCGTCTTCCTTGAAGTAGTCGCCGAAGGAGAAGTTGCCCAGCATCTCGAAGAACGTCGCGTGCCGGTTGGTCCGGCCGACGTTCTCGATGTCGCTGGTGCGCGCGCACTTCTGAATGCTGGTGGCGCGCGGGAAGGGCGGGGCGACCTCGCCGAGGAAGTAGGGCTTGAACTGGTTCATCCCGGCGTTCGCCAGCAGCAGCGTCGGATCGTCCGGCACCAGCGGGCTGGACGGGACGGACTGATGGCCCCGGGACGTGAAGAAATCGGTGAACGTCTGGCGGATCTGCGTCGAGCGCATGGCGGCATGGCCTCACGGAAGAGTCGTGGACGGTGGGGTGGATCACACGCCGAGCCGGGCCGAGAACGAGGACTGAGTGGTTCTCAGTTCTCCAGCTCGGCGCAGATAGCTCGCGCCCCCACGGTGTAGACCATGACTCCGTATCCGTTGCTTAGGTGCCCGGGTGTCCAGGTGCGCCCAGGTGCTCACGTACTCATGTCGGCGACACGATCACGTGCTCACGCGATCATGTCGGCGACACGATCATGTGCTCATGTCGGCGACACGGCAGGGCGTCGGCACATCGGGTGTGGCCGCCTGCCGTATCACCTACTGTAACCGGTCGGGGGATGAGATCGCTTGCTTGTGCGAGATCCCTTTGCCTTCGCGCCTGCGAGTGTCTTTGTGCCTGTGAGTGTCTTTGCGCTTGCGGGTGTCTTTGTGCCTGTGAGTGTCTTTGCGCTTGCGGGTGTCTTTGTGTCCGCGAGGTTGCTTGTGTGCCCGCGAGGTCGCTTGTGTGCGTGCGGGGCGCGTTGGGGGTGTCGCGTCCGGGTCGCGTTGGGGTTATCGCGTACGGGGTGCGTCGGGGCCGGTGAAGTCGGGGCTGGCGAAATCCGGGCTGGCGAAGTCGGGGCTGCTGAATTCCGGGCTGCTGCCGAACTCGGGGCGGCCGTATCCCGGGCGGCCGTACTCAGGACTGCCGAACTCGGGGCGGCCGAACTCCGGACGGCCGAAGGCGGGGCCGCTGTATCCGGGGCCGGTGGGCTTGGGGTCGGGGCTGGGAGTGGTGCCGGGGCTGGGCGCGGGGCCGGTCGCTGCGAGCTGCCGGCGCAGGAACGGGAGGATGCCGCGCTCCAGCAGGGCCTGCTGCCAGGTGTCGCGAGCCCGCCGCACGTCAGGGTTCGTGTCGGCGGCTGCGTCGGGGTTCGCGTCGGGGTTCGCGTCAGGGTGGGCGTTCGCCGGAACGGTGGATCCGGCGTCGTCACCCTCCCCACGGCCCCCGCTCTCTTCGTCATCACGGCCCGTGTCGGGAGCACCCGTAATGGCCCCCGTAGTAGCCCCCTGCTGCCCCGTGGACCGGTTGCGCAGGGCCGTCCTCAGCAGCCAGACGACATCGGCCAGCGCGATCACGCCGGCCACCCCGGCCGCCGTGAAGCCCGCGAACACCAACTCGTCCGCGAACTCGGCCTGCGTCCCGACGAGCCGCATCCCGAAGCCGATCAGCAGGAACACGGCCGCGGCGATGGCCGACAGGGTCGGTACGAGGACGGCCAGCGCGGGCACCAGTCCGCTGCCGAAGGCCGGACGGGCCGGATGGGCCGGACGGGCCTCGGGGCTCGCCGGCTCCCGTCGGCCCGCGATTCCCTCAGCCCCCTCCGCCTCCTCCGTCCCTTCTGCCTTCTCCGCCCCCTCCGATTGCGCAAGCATCCGCAGGTAGGCGCGGTACTCGGTGTCCGCCGCGCCGGCGATCGTGGCGCGTTGCCGGAGGGCGCGGGTACGCAGGCGGGCGGGATCGATCGCGCCGCCCGCGCGCCGTACGGCTTCCTGGATCTCCGTGGAATCCAGCGCGCGGTCCACCAGCCCCACGAAAACGTGTCTGTCCTCCGGCCGCAGCTGTGGCCCTTGTGGCCCTAACTGATCGCGTCCCTGCATGGTTGTCCCTCCCTGTCGCTGGGGGCTGTCCGTCCGCCGACATGGCGCCCGCCCCCAAACCCCCCGCCGCCCGTGACGTGGACGGGTCAGCCGATGTTGACGCCGTAGTCGGTCGCGATGCCGGCCAGGCCCGTGGCGTAGCCCTGGCCGATGGCGCGGAACTTCCACTCGCCCTGGCGGCGGTAGAGCGCGCCGAAGACCATCGCGGTCTCCCCGGCGGCGTCGTAGGAGAGTTCGTAACGGCACATTTCCCGGCCGGTGAGGTTGTCCACGACACGTATGTACGCGTCGTGGACCTGGCCGAAGCTCTGGCCGCGGGCCGCCGCCTCGTGGATGGAGACGGTGAAGACGACCTGACCGACCTTGTCGTCCAGTCGGTCGAGATCGATCAGAAGCTGTTCGTCGTCGCCCTCGCCGGCGCCGGTCAGGTTGTCGCCGGTGTGCCGTACGGCGCCGTCGGGGCTGGTGAGATGGTTGTAGAAGACGAAGTGGTCGTCGGAGAGAACCTTCTGGTCCGGGCCGCAGACGATGGCGGACGCGTCCAGGTCGAAGGCCGCGCCGCCGGTCGGCTCGGCGTCCCAGCCCAGGCCGACGGTGACGTCCGCGAGCGGGGTGCCGTCCTGGTTGAGGACGACGTTCTGGCCTTTGCTGAGGCTGACGCCCATGGCTGCTGTCTCTCCTACGGTGCACGAGTACGGAACTGCGGGGTGGAAGGCCGGCGCCTTCGCGTGAGCCGTCGCTCGCTTGGTCCAACGAGGGGCACCCGGTAATGGTTCCCTGATTGCGCAATCCATGAAGTATGTGTCGTGGAGTGGTGCGCTTTGTTGGGCGGTGAGCTTTACGGGGGAGTGGGGCGGGGGCTCGGAGTCGCGCGACGGCTGTGGGCGCGTTCGGGGCGCGGGCGCGGATCAGTCTTTGAGCGGGCCGGAGTTACCGGCTGAGGCGGGGGCGTCTCCGTGCCCGGTCTGGGGCCGGGTGGGAGTGACGCCCCCGGGGACGACACGGATGATGCGCGGTTCGGGGGCCGTCGTCTCTGAGGGTGCCGAGGTCGTCGTCCCTGTAGGTGCTGCGGTTGTCGTTCCTGAGGGTGCTGCGCTCGTCGTTCCTGAGGGTGCTGCGCTCGTCGTCCCTGAGGGCGCTGTGGTCGTCGTTCCTGAGGGTGCTGCGCTCGTCGTCCCCGAGGGTGTCGCGGTCGTCATCCCCGGAGGCGTCGCGGAAGGTTCCGCCTGCGCTGTCGCCCCCTCCGCCTTCACCACCACCGTCGCCGTCGTCGCCTGCTGCTCTTCCTTCATCGTCCGCGTCTCGCTCTTGAGGATGCGCAGCGACTTGCCCAGGGCGCGGGCGGTGTCGGGCAGCTTCTTGGAGCCGAACAGCAGGATCACCACGATTCCGGTGACCAGTAGGTGCCAGGGCTCCAGGCCGTTGCGAAAGAACACGTCTCCCGTCCTCCTCTCGTCAAGGCTTCGGGGATCTCAAGGACCGCCCGCCGCTTCACTTCATCACTTGCTTACTTGCTACATTGCGCAACTGTACAACCATTGATCGGTCCCAACCCGCCTCCTGTCGCGCGGGCCGCATGGACGAGGCGGATGAAGGTGCTCCTATGACGGACAGTCACAAAGCGCGCGGCGAGCGCCGCGCCGGTCGGGCGGGTGGCCGCTCGGATATCCGGGCCGGTGGTCGCTCCGACGATCGGACGGATGGTCGCTCCGGCGATCGGTCCGGTAGCCGCTTCGACGCCCGGGCCGGCGGTCGTTCGGACCCCCCGACCACCGGTGACCGCTCCGACGCCCGGGCCGGTGGCCGCTCCCGCCCCCGCCCCCGGGCCGGTGGCCGGCGGCGCAAGCGGGCGCGGCGCGCGAGGCTCGTCCTGATACTCGGCCTGTCGTTCCTGGTGCTGCTCGTCGCCGGGGCCGGATGGATCTACTTCCGGCTCGACGGCAACATCACCACCTTCGACGCCGACGGGGTGAGCGGCGACCGTCCCGAGGCCGGTGCGGGCGGCAGCAACGTCCTGGTCATCGGCTCCGACTCACGGTCGGGCGGCAATCAGGACCTCGGCGGCGGCGAGGGCGAGGTGGGCCGCTCGGACACCGCCTTCCTGCTGCACGTCTACGCGGACCGCAAGCACGCCGTGGCGGTGTCGCTCCCGCGCGACACCCTGGTGGACATCCCGCCGTGCCGCCTGCCGGACGGCTCCTGGACGAAGCCCCGTACCAGCGCCATGTTCAACTCCGCCTTCTCCGTGGGGGAAACCGCGCACGGCAACCCGGCCTGCACCCAGAACACCGTCGAGAAGCTGACCGGGCTGCGGGTGGACCACACCGTGGTCGTCGATTTCGCCGGGTTCGCGAAGATGACCTCGGCGGTCGGCGGGGTGCCGGTGTGCGTTCCGAAGGACGTGTACGAGGGCGACCTGAACCCCCACCGCGGCTCGCGCGGGAACCTCGTCCTCGGCAAGGGCCCGCAGACCGTCTCCGGCCGGAAGGCCCTGGACTACGTACGGATCCGGCACGGCATCGGCGACGGTTCCGACATCGGCCGCATCAAGCGGCAACAGACCTTCGTCTCCGGCCTGTTCAAGAAGGTCAAGGAGGAGGGCCTGAACCCGACGACCCTGCTGCCGCTGGCGAACGCCGCGACCGAGTCCCTGACGGTCGACCCGGGGCTCGGCTCCGCCGCGAAGCTGCTCGCGTTCGCCATGTCGATGAAGGACATCGACCTCCACGACATCAAGTTCCTCACGCTCCCCTGGCGTTACCAGGGCAACCGGGTCGCCATCGTCCAGCCGGACGCCGATGCGCTGTGGGCGGCGCTGAAGGCCGACCGGACGGTGGACGGCAAGGACGCGGGAGGCCCGTCCAAGGGCGACGGGAACGGCCCGGCTTCCTCGTCCCCCTCCCCGACTCCGCGGGCGACCGTCTCCGGCGCGGGCATCGCCGTCGCCGTCTACAACGGGACGACGGTGCGGGGGCTGGGCGCCCGCGCCACCGACGCGCTCAAGGACGCGGGCTTCACCGTCACCCACACCGCCACCGCCACGACCCAGGACCACACCGGCACCCTCGTCACCTACGGCCCCGGCGAGAAGAATCAGGCCGAGACCGTCGCCCAGCTCTTCCCCGGCAGCCGACTGGAACCGGCCGCAACCGCGGGCGTCGTCATCACGCTGGGACAGTCATACGCGGACGAGCGGCCCGAGACCGGGACCACCCCTTCCGCCACCCCGACCGACCTCCCCGCCCGCCTCGCAGACGCGGCCCGGTCGGCCGATGACGATCCGTGCTCCGATCTGTCGTACGGATAACGGATAAGGGTGCGTTGAGAGCGCCTGGTTGGGCGCGGTGGGGTGGCGCTCGGGGCCGGGAGATCGCGGGCGCCGGATATCACCAGGACTTACGGCTCTATCGCGGTGGCTCACTCTTCGGATTCCCCGTGGGCTGCTGCTCTTGGAAGGCCAGTGATCACAACCACAGACAGGCCCTAACGCCATGTGTAGTTGTCGTCCGTCACGGCTGGGAGTGCGGCGTCGGCGACGGTGGCGTGCGGGGAGGGCAGGGCGGCCAGCGCCGGGCCGAGCCGCGGAGGGAACAACGGGAGATCGATGGTCTTGCGGTAGTCCACCCATTCGATCGTGCCGAGTTCGTGGGTGCCGTCGGGCAACTCGTCGTACTCCCGCACGGCGAGCCGGGCGCGCACATCCGGGGTGAGGTGGAAGCGGTAGATCAGGTGCAGCTTGCGCGGCGGCGGCGTGGGGCCGGGACGGGAGACCCGCTGATCGACGATCCACATCAGGTCGCCGCCGTCGGCTTGGTCGATGTCGAGGGCGAGCTCTTCGGCGAGCTCGCGCCGGAGGGCGCTGGGCAGGGGTTCACCTTCTTCGACGTTGCCGCCGATGGTGGTGTAGTGGGTGGCGTCGGGGCGGTCGCGGCGGATGAGGGCGACGTCGTCGCCACAGAACACCAAGGCGCCGACGCGGATCTTGATGTGGGAGAACGGCGTCGGCGCGGCGTCGGGTGTGGACGTCATGGCGGCAAGTATCGCGGCCGTACCCGCGACGCCGGGCCGGGTTCGCCGCGGTTCCGCCCCTCCTGACACTGTGGCTTCGCCCCTCCCGGCACCATGGTCCGCCCCCTGACACAGCGGTTCCTCGTCCGGGTCGAGCCGCGTCGATCAGCCCGGGTGGCGCGTGCGCGGCCTTCCCGTCGGCCAGGCGGGCCCGGGCGGGGGCAAGGGTCAGTGGACGGGGTGCCAGTGCTCCAGCGCGTCGTCCAACCGAGGCTCCTCGGGGTCGTCCCAGATCAGGCAGCCCCACACCAGGCCGGGCACATCCGGGCCCATGGCATCGGCCGGCCCTTCGGTGAGCGTGCGGTGCACGGCATCGAGGTAAGCGGCGATCGACGGATGGCTCGGCTCGTCACAGGCCAGGTTGTCCGGCATCGACCAGCGGCCGACGCCGTCCGCGCCCACGTAGTGCCCGTACTCGGGGCCTGCCATGTCGCCGCTCAGCCACGGAACCACCGCGGCGCCCCACCCGTCGCCGCGACCGGCCTCGGGCATCCGCACCCTGAGCGCATCCGCCGGGCCGAGCAGCATCCCGCCGGGCAAGAACTCCCCCGAGCCGACCTCGCCCGCTTCCGCACTGGCCTCGATGTCTTGGTGTTCCACACCGCCGCACAGCCGCCAGAGATCGCCCAACTCGGCGGGAAGACCGAAGCCGAGGTGCTGCCTCAGATGGGCGTCGACAGCCTCGATGGTCTGCTCCGGGACGGGCGGCAGCAGGGAGGCGTATGAGACCGGGGCATTCGCCTTCAGCCAGTCCGTGAGGCGGTGCCAGGCCGTCTCCACAGCCCGTTGATCGCTCATCCCGCCAACCTACTGCGTCCTTCGGGTCGGGCTGATGGTGGGCTTCAGAGCGGGATGCCACCGAGTTGCGCGCGTGTCACCCAACCGTTCTGCAGGTCGGGGCCCGGTTGCCCGCCGAACGTGATCTTGCCGAGCAGTACGGCGTGGCGGTCAACACCATTCGCCGGGCTGTTCGCGACCTTCGTGATCAGGGGCTCGTCATCACCGTCCCCGTCAAGGGCACCTTCGTACGAGCCAAGCAGCCGACCGACGACGGCCCCGAAGAGCACGCACCGAACGGCTGAAGGAGCCGCGCACTCGATCGGTGAGGTCGGTACATCTCTACGTTGGGCGTATGAGTGACACGGAAAAGCCGCTGAGCGATCGGGAGAAACCACTGAGCGATACGGAAAAGCCTCAGTCCAAGTTGACCCGAAGCCGCTGTCCAAGCTTGACCCGATGAGTGCCAGGCCGCTCTACGCGCAGTTGGCTGACACGAGCGCATGAAAGATCGCGACCGGGGAACTGGCGCCGGACCGGCCCATCCCCTCGGAGAATCACCTCGCCGACGAGTACGGCGTCGCGCGCCTCACCGCCCGGCGTGCGGCACGGGAACTACGAGAACGGGGGCTCGTCGTCACCGTGCGCGGCAAAGGGTCTTTTGTCGCCGAGCAACCGCCCAGCGATGATCCGCAAGACCGCGTGCCGAACGACGGCTGAGGCGGCCGGACCGGGAGCGGCCGTCAGGACGCGACGGCCGTGCCGGACGCGTGCCGCCGGTCGTAACGGTTCCGGACGATGGCGAGCGCCGCCCCGTACAGGGTGAGGACGGCTGCCAGGAGGCCGTAATACGTCGGCGGCAGGCCCGTCATCCCGAGGACGGGTGCCACGGGGGAGAGCGGCAGCAGCACTCCGACGATGGCGAGTGCGCAGGTGGCGAGGCGGATGGGGCCGGGGGTGCGGCCTTCGGCGCGGCGGCGGCCGGTGCGGAGCAGGAGCATTACGAGCGCTTGGGTGAGGAGGTTCTCGGTGAACCAACCGGCGTGGAAGACCTGTTCCTCCTCGGGGCCGGTGCCGCGCGTGGTCAGCGTCAGGACGGCGAAGGTCGCCAGGTCGGCGGCGGCGTTGAGGAGCCCGAAGAGGGTGAGGAAGCGGAGCAGGCCGCCGGGCCGCAGCAGGACGGGCCTGCGCGCGGCGTCCCGCGGCGGACGGTCGAAGGCCAGGGCGAGCTGGGCCGCGTCGAAGCACAGGTTCTGAACGAGGACCTGCACGGGCAGCATCGGCAGGAAGGACAGCATCAGCCCGGCGGCGAGCATCGCGATCACGTTGCCGAAGTTGGACGAGAGCGTGACGCGCAGGTAGCCCGTGATGTTGGCGGTGCTGCGGCGGCCGGTGACGACGGCCCGGTCGATGGCGGTGAGGTCCTTCGCGGCCAGCACCACGTCGGCCGTCTCGCGGGTCACGTCGACGGCGTACCGCGGGCACATGCTGACGTCGGAGGCGTGCAGCGCGGGCAGATCGTTGACGCCGTCGCCGAGGTAGCCGGTGGTGTGGCCGCCCGCGCGCAGGGCGCCGACGATGCGGGCCTTGTGCTCGGGCGCGCAGCGCGCGAACACCGTCGTGCGCGCGGCCAGCTCCGTCAGTTCGGCGTCGCCGAGCGCGTCGATCCGGTCGGCGGTGACGACGGTGCCCGGGTCCAGTCCCAGGTCGCGGCAGACGCGGGCGGCCGTGCCCGGGTGGTCGCCGGTGAGGACCTTGACGGCGATGCCGCGGCGCGCCAGCCCGTCCAGCGCCTCGGCGGCGGTGGGCGCCGGCGCGTCGCGCAGCCCGACGAACCCCAGGAAGGTCAGCTCGCGCTCGTCGGACGCGGTGTACGAGCCGAGGCGGGCGGGGCGTTCGGCGAGCGCGACGGCGAGCAGCCGCAGGCCGTCGGCCGCCCGTTCCGCGGCACGGTGACGCAGGAGCTCGCGCGCGGCGGCGTCCAACTCCACCTCCCCGCCGCCGGTGCGCATCCGGACGCACCGCTTCAGAACGTCGTCGACGGCGCCCTTCACGACGAGGGTGTGAGGGCCGCCCGCATGCTCCGGATCGCGCACCACGGCGCAGGAACTGCGGCGGACGGGGTCGAAGGGGAGGGCGGCGATGCCTTCGTAGGCGGCGATCCGGTCGTAGGCCGTGCCGGGCTGATCGGCGTCCTGTTGGTTGGCGTCCTGCTGATCGGGGTCCTGTTGGGCGGCGTCCTGTTGGTCGTCACCCTGCCGCGTGCCGTCCTGCCGCTCCCCGTCCTGTCGCGTGCCGTCCTGCTTCTCGACGGCGTCGAGGATGGCCTCGTCCAGCGCGTCGGGGGTCGGCAGATCGACCAGGTGCAGGGTCCACCAGCTGTTGACGGCCGCCCAGTGCAGCACCTGCGGGTCCTCGCGTCCGTCGGCGTCCAGGGAGCACGCGACGACGGGGAGGTCCTGGGTGAGGGTGCCGGTCTTGTCGACGCACAGCACGTCGATCGCGCCGAGGTCGTGCAGCGCCGGCAGCCGTTTGACGATCACCTCGTGGCCCCGCGCGAGCAGGGCCGCGCCCCTGGCCAGCGCGATCGTGACGATCACCGGCAGCATCTCCGGCGTCAGCCCCACGGCCACCGCCACCCCGAACGGCAGCGTCTCCAGCCCCCGCCCGCGCACCGCGGCCCCGGCCATCAGCACCAGGGGCGGAGTGAGCAGCATGAAGCGGATGAGGATCCAGGCGACCCCGTTCATGGAACGGTCGAAGGCCGTGTCCCGGCCCTGCCGTCCCACGCGCCGGTACGTGCCCGAGAACCGGGTGTCCGGGCCGGTGGCGATCACGACCGCGCTCGCGCTGCCGGAGGCGACGCTGCTGCCTTGGAAGCAGAGGTGGGGCTGATCGAACAGGGAGGTGTCGGTGGGGAGCGGTGGAGGGTGGGGGGACGGTGCTTCCGCAGCGGATGGGTTCGGGATGTCCGAGGCCGAGGGGGTTTTCGAAGCGGCTGGACGCGGTGCTTCCGCAGCGGCTGGGTTCGGGGCGTTCGAAACTGACGGTGCTTCCGCAGTGGCTGGACGTGGGGTGCCCGAAGCGGATGGACGCGGGGCGTCCGAAACGGCCGGCGGCGGCGCGTCCAAAGGATGCTTGGCGACCGGTACCGACTCGCCCGTCAGCGCCGCCTGATGCACCGTCAGCCCACCGGCCCGCAGCAAGCGCACGTCCGCCGGGACCATGTCGCCCGGGCCCAGCCGGATGACGTCCCCGGGTACCAACTGGTCGACGGGGATCTCCCGGGAACGCGGTGCCTCGCGGGGTGAAGCGCGCCGCTGCACGGTCACCGTCGTGGCGACGAGTTCCCGCAGCGCGGCCATCGAACGGTCGGCCCGGTACTCCCCGGCGGACCGCAGCACGCAGCTCACCACCACCAAGGCGCCGATGACACACGCCGTGCCCCAGGACGCGACGAGGGCGGATACCACCCCCAGGCACAGCAGCACCGTCGTGAACGGGTCCCGCATGCTGCGCAGCAGCCGCCGGGGCCAGGTCAGCGGCTGCTGCCCCGCCACGGTGTTCTCGCCGTAACGGCCCAGGCGTTCCTCCGCCTCGGCCTCCGTCAGACCGCGCGGCCCGCTGTCCAGACGGCGCAGCGTTTCCAGCACGGTCAGGTGGGCCGTATCGGCGGCGGTGTTCCTCGTCGGCGCGGACTCGGCCGCCTGCGGGCCGCCGGAACGCGGCGCGGCGGTGGGGACGGATACGGGCCCTTCGGCGGTGTCAGGCGCCCAGACCACGTACGTGCCCTGGGGACCGCTCGGGAGCGGTG
Organism: Streptomyces sp. NPDC003077; assembly: GCF_040611095.1. Classification (NCBI taxonomy): domain Bacteria; kingdom Bacillati; phylum Actinomycetota; class Actinomycetes; order Kitasatosporales; family Streptomycetaceae; genus Streptomyces; species Streptomyces sp. NPDC003077. The sequence continues at coordinate 13,125 of NZ_JBEXNM010000063.1, forward strand.
CGCTCCGAGAGCTGCCCGATCAGCCACTGGACCATGGTCACCACGTCGGGGTTGTCAACCAGATACACCACTCGGCGTCCCTCCCTGCGCGACCGGACCAGACCCGCCAGCTTCAGCTTCCCCAGGTGCTGGCTGATGGCGGGCAACGCCCCGCCGACCCGCTCCGCGAGCCCGCTGACGTCGCTCTCGCCCTGTGCCAGCGCCCACACGATGTGCAGCCGCGCCGGCGAGGCCAGCAGCCCGAACGCCGCGGCGGCCTCGTGCAGAACCTCGGCGGGCGGGTCCTCGAAGTCACCAGCGCTCCTGGCCACCGTTACTCTCCCGTCCACATGGCACGTCACCCTCACTGGGCAAGGGCCCAGTTTAGGGCGTGGTGCACGCGGTGACGGGGCGGTGGGGTGCGCCTTCCCGTCCGGTCGGGCCGGGACGGGCGTCGCCGGGGTGCTGGTCTCGCGGGGTGTGGAGATGTGTTGAGGCCGGGCCTGGGGGCTGTTGCCGGGGGCTCGGTGTCGGGGGCTTGGTGACGGGGGCTTGGTGTCGGGGTGGTGGGGCGGTCTGTCCGTCTTGCTTTCTTGTTTCGTCTTTCGTCGTCGTCGGGTTGTCGTGGTCGGTGGCCGTACGGGCTGACGGCCGCCGGGGGTTCGTCCGTCCGACGGCCGCCGGGCGTTGGTCCGCCCCACGGCCGTCAAGCGTTCGTCCGCCCACACGGCCGCCAGGCGTTCGTCCGCCCGGCGACCGTTCGGCGACCGTTCGGCGACCGTCCGTCCGACAGCCGCCGGGCGGTCGCCCGCCCCACGGCCGTCAGCCGTCACCGGCGCGTGGCGCGCCGGTCGGCCACCTCAGACGTTGACGCCGAAGTCGGCCGCGATGCCGCGCAGGCCGGAGGCGTAGCCCTGGCCCACCGCGCGGAACTTCCACTCGGCGCCGTTGCGGTAGAGCTCGCCGAAGACCATCGCGGTCTCCGTGGAGGCGTCCTCGGTGAGGTCGTAGCGGGCGATCTCGGCGCCGCCGGCCTGGTTGACGACGCGGATGTACGCGTTGCGGACCTGGCCGAAGTTCTGGCCGCGGTTCTCGGCGTCGTGGATCGACACCGGGAACACGATCTTGCTGACGTTGGCGGGCACGGCCGCCAGGTTGACCTTGACGGTCTCGTCGTCGCCCTCGCCCTCGCCGGTGAGGTTGTCACCGGTGTGCTCGACCGAGCCGTCCGGGCTCGTGAGGTTGTTGTAGAAGACGAAGTGCAGGTCGGAGAGGACCTTGCCGTTCTCGTCGCACAGCAGGGCGCTGGCGTCCAGGTCGTAGTCGGCTCCGGTGGTCGTCCGGACGTCCCAGCCGAGGCCGACCAGGACGGCGCTCAGTCCGGGTGCTTCCTTGCTCAGCGAGACGTTGCCGCCCTTGGACAGTGAGACTCCCACGCTTCTCCTCCTGGTGCGCTCCGGCTCCGGTACGGGACTGCGGGCCCATGACGGACCTCGCATCCCGACCTTGAATCTACAGCACTGTAGATATTGGAATCGGCCGGGACCCGGGTGCGGTGCCCGCCAGGGGCCGAGCGCGGTGTTCTCCGTGGTGACCACGGTGTTCTCCGTGGTGACCACGGTGTTCTTCACGGTGACCACGGTGTTCTCCGCAGTGACCACAGTGTTCTTCGCGGTGACTCGGACTCGGAAGGCCGACCCAATGAATAGGACTCAGAAGGCCGACCCGAGAAAGCCCGGCCCGACCGTCACAGGTGCTCGGCGATGGCCGGCATCAGGTCCTGGAAGGTCCGTCCGCTGGCCGGGGAGCCGAGGGCGGCCATCTGCCAGCCGTTCCCGGAGCGGTAGACCTTGGCCATGATCTGCGCGGTGTGGGTGCCGCCGCCGGACAGGGTGTAGCGGGCCAGTTCGTCGCCGGTGCTCTCGTCCACCAGGCGGCAGAACGCGTTCTCCACCTCGACGAACGTCTGACCGGTGAAGGAGTTCACCGTGAAGACGATCTGGTCCACCTGGGACGGCACGTGCTCCAGGTCCACCACGATCGACTCGTCGTCGGCGCCCTGCCCGGCGCCGCCCACGAGGTTGTCGCCGGAGTGGCGCACCGAACCGTCGTCGCTGATCAGGTGCTGGAAGAAGACCACGTCCACCGCCTGCTGCCCGGCGTAGAGCACCGCCGAGGCGTCGAGGTCGATCTCCTTGGGCCCGGTCAGCTTGGCCAGGAACCCGCGCCGCTGCGCCGCCTTCCAGCCGAGGCCCATGCGCACCACTCGCAGGGCACCTCCATCGGACTTCTCCAGGCTGATCCGCTGTCCCTTGGAGAGATTGATGCCCACGGTTTCTCCTCCTCGCCCTTTACCTGCTCATACGAGCCACGCCGTCGGGCGTCGCCAGGGTTTGAAACTACAGCAGTGTAGAAGGCTAGAGAGACAGACTGGGCCGAACAGGCTGGTAAAGGGCGGGGAGCTGTCCGCTATAGGGCGGGGAGCTGTCCGCGTCGAGCCACCTGTGCAACGGGCCCATTCGTGCCCCGCTCCGGGGCCGTTCGTGTCACGTTGCGAGGCTGCTCGTGCCCCGCTTCGGGGCCAACTGGACGGGCCTGGGCTCGAATGCCACGGTGCGCGCCGTTTTCCGCCGAGTGCGGGCCCGCGCACCACCGACCGGAGTGTCCGGCGCTCGCAGCGGGCACGCGTACGGATGACCGCACACACCCCAGATGGAGGCGACATGGAGATTTCGGGCGTCATCAGCGCCATCGTGATCGGCATCGTCATCGGCGTACTCGGCAGGCTCGTCGTTCCGGGCCGGCAGCACATCGGCATCCTGTGGACGATCCTGGTCGGCATCGCGGCAGCGTTCGTCGGCTCCGGCATCGCGGCGGCGGTCGGCGTGGCCGACACCAAGGGCGTCGACTGGATCGAGTGGCTGATTCAGATCGGTTTGGCCGCCGTCGGTGTCACCCTGCTCGACCGCGCCCGGGCGTCCCGCCATTGAGCGCGGCCGTCTCCGTGGAGGGAGATCGGTATCTGCGGGATCGGTATCCGGGGGATCGGTATCCGCGGGATCGGTATCCGCGTCCGAAGCTCGGTTCTGACGGGGGATGACGTGCCCGGCCCGTCGCCTTCAGTCGGCGCGGAAGGCCTTGCGGTACGCGGTCGGGCTGGTGTCCAGGCGCTGACGGAAGTGCGTCCGTAGCGACACCGCCGAGCCGAAGCCGCAGATGCCGGCGATGTTCTCGACCGGCAGGTCGGTGGTCTCCAGGAGCTGGCGGGCCCGTTCGATCCTGGCCCACAACAGCCATTGCAGCGGTGTGGCCCCGGTCCGGGCCTTGAACCGACGGTGGAGGTGCCGCACGCTCATCCCCGCGCGCCGGGCGATGGCCGTGAGGGTCAGGGGGCGGTGCAGGTTGCGCTGGAGCCAGTCCAACGTGGTGTGGAGGGGATCCGGCTGCTCGGCGCCGGGGTGGTGGAGGACCTGCGCCATGCCGCCGTCCCGGCGCTGCGGCACGACCAGGGCACGCGCCGCGCCGGCCGCGACCGCCGCGCCGTGGTCGCGGCTGATGATGTGCAGACACAGGTCGAGACCGGCCGCCACACCGGCGGACGTCAGCATCTGACCGTTGTCCACGAACAGGATGCCCGGATCCACCGTCACTTCCGGGTACTCCCGCGCCAGCCGCTCCGCCGCCCGCCAGTGCGTCGTCGACGTGCTCCCGTCCAGCAACCCCGCCTCGGCGAGCAGGAAAGCGCCGGTGCAGATGGACGCGATCCGGATGCCCCGGGCGGCGGCCGTCCGGAGCACCGCGCACACCTCCTCGTTACGCGCGTGGGCACCGGCTTCGAGGCCCGGAACGACGATCGTGTCCGCCGTCAGGGCCGCTTGCAGCGGATGCGGCGGCGTCAGCTCGAAGCACCGCACCCCGGCAGCCGTGACGGCGACCGTGTCGTCGCCGCAGACCCGCACCTCGTAAGGCGACGAGCCATCGGGCAGGCGGGCGATGGCGAACGCCTGGCAGGCCATGGTCAGGTCGAAGCCGACGACGCCCTTCGGGGCCAGGACGGAGACGGTGTGCCTGCGGAGGGCTGACCGGTTTCCGGTGGTTGTGCGGGTGCCCGTGGCCGTGGCCGTGCGCGTGCCCGTGGCCGTGCCCGTGGCCGTTCTCGTGGTCGGCCGTCGGTCGGCGAACGGGCGTCCGTCACCGTCCCCTGTCACCGACGGTCCCTCGCCCTGCCACCGACCGTGTGCCTGCCACCGTGTGCCTGCCACCGACCGTGTGCATGGCAGGAACCTATCGGACCTGGTCATCCGCGCTGCTGTCAGGTCCTGCCAACGGTTGCGAGGCTGAATACGCGCTGTTCGGGGGGCTGTTGCCCGTACGGAGCAGCGGCACCGGTGCGGGCCTACCCGCCTCATGGCAGCCGCCCGCACCACAAAACCCACACCCCCGTACCGACTCCGTACGGACCTCAGACCGACCTCGCACGGACCTCGTACGAAACCCGGACCGACCTCGTACGAAACCCCCGTACCGACAACAGGAGACACACAGTGGAACGCAGGGACTTCCTCCGCAGTGCGACCGCGGGCACCGCCACACTGGCGGCGGCCGGCACGCTGACCGCGACCACCGCACAGGCCGCTACCACCGCCGCCGAACGCACCGCCGCCGAACGCACCGCGACGGCCGCTGCCGCGTCGCGGCGGAAGGGGCCGTGGCGCGTACACATCGTCATGTTCGACGGCGTCGAGGAGCTGGACTTCGCCGCCCCCTACGAGATCTTCTCCGCCGCGGGCATGCACAGCCCGCACGGGGTCGAGGTCCGCTACGTCACGGCGGGCGCGCCCGGGACGGTGCGCGGTGCCTACGGCACCAGCGTCCGGGTGGACCACGGCTGGGCGCCGCACCAGGCGGACGTGATCGTCGTGCCGGGCGGGGGTTACCGGCGCCGGAACGGCCCCGGCGTCTGGGCCGAGATCGACCGTGGCGTGCTGCCCCGGGCGCTGGCCGCCGCGCCGCGCCGCGGGCTGACGATCAGTTCGCTGTGCACGGGGGCGATCCTGCTGTCCGCCGCCGGGCTGACCAAGGGACGCCCCTGTACGACCCACCATGGGGCCAAGGACGAGCTGCGGGCGCGGGGCGGCGTCGTCAAGGACGCCCGGGTGGTGGACGACGGCGATCTCGTCACGGCGGGCGGCATCAGCTCGGGGCTGGAGCTGGGGCTCTGGCTGGTCAGACGCGAACTGGGGGCGGACGCGGCGATCGGGGTGGAGACGATGACGGAGTACGAGGCGCGCGGGACGGTGTGGACGTCGGCGATGTCGTAGACCGAGCGGGGGCCTGAGGGTACGGAGGAACGGGGTGGGGCCTGGCGGTGCTTTCCGGAGCACGAGGCGGGGCAGGCGACTGCCCGTGGAGCAACCAGCCCCACCACCTGCCCGCCGATAAACGAACGCACTCGCGCGAAATGCCGGTAACCTCACGAGTTCGCCCGCGACGACCGCCCTTACGCCGGGGCTCGTTCCCTCAGGAGGATGCCGCCATGGCTCAGCCCTTCCCGCCCGTCGAGCCGTACGCGCAGGGCCTCCTCGACGTCGGTGACGGCAACCGGATCTATTGGGAGACCAGCGGCAACCCGGAGGGGAAGCCGGCCCTGTGCGTGCACGGCGGCCCCGGGGGCGGCGGAAGGCGGGGCAGCCGCTCGACGTTCGATCCCGAGGTCTACCGGATCGTCCTGTTCGACCAGCGCGGCTGTGGCGAGAGCCTGCCGCACGCCTCCGACCCGGCCGTCAGCCTGGAACACAACACCACCGAGCACCTGATAGCCGACATGGAGCGGCTGCGCGAACACCTCGGCATCGAGCGCTGGCTCCTGTACGGCGGCTCCTGGGGATCGACGCTGATCCTCGCCTACGCGGAGCGCTACCCGGAGCGGGTCTCGGAGATCGTCATCGTCGGCGTCACCCTGACCAGGTCCGAGGACACCGACTGGCTCTACCACGGCGTCGGGCGCCTGCTGCCCGGCCCGTGGGAGGCCTTCCGGGACGCGCTGCCGGAGGCCGACCGGGGCGGCAATCTCGTGGCCGCCTACAACCGGTTGCTGAACAGCCCGGACCGGGCCGTCCGAGAGAAGGCGGCACGCGACTGGGCCACGTGGGAGGACGCCGTCATCGCCCACGAGACATTGGGCAAGCCGGGCAACTACAGCGACCGGTCCGACGAGTCGTTGATGGCCTTCGTCCGTATCTGCGCCCACTACTTCGCGCACGACGCCTGGCTGGAGGACAACCAGATCCTGCGCGACGCCCACCGCCTGGCCGGCATCCCGGCGGTGCTGATCCACGGCCGACTCGACCTGGGCGCCCCGCTCCAGGCCCCCTGGCAACTGGCCAAGGCGTGGCCCGACGCCGAACTGAAGGTCATCGACGACTCGGGCCACACGGGCAGCCCCGCCATGCGGGACGCGGTCCTGGAGGCGGTCGCCCGCTTCGGGAAGAACGGGGGGTGACGGGCTGATCGGGGGATCGCCGGCCGTCGCCCGTCACCCGCTTACTGTCACCTGCGACGCTTTCGCAGCCTGCGGGCGGTTCCGGCCGGGCACATGGGCGGTGCGGCAAACGGGGATCGCGGCTGATCGATTCCTACCGGGCGGGTGAGGGGGCGCGGTGCCTCGTAGGTGGCGCGGCGCCACCACAGCGGCCGACAGCGCCTGCGCACCTCGTCCAGGCGAGACGTGATGCGACGTGTGCGACGTGGTGGTGTGCGGCGTGGTGCGACGTGTGCGACGTGGTGCGACCGATGCCTGGGCTCACGCCTCGGGTGGGCTCAGGCGCAGGTCCCAGCCGGTGAGGCCCTGGCCGTGATCGGCGGCGACGAGGCGGGGCAGGAAGGTGCCCGTGGCCGGGCGGCCCGCCTTCTCCCACCCGGTCATCCAGGCGCGCAGGGCCGTGAGGGAGGGGGAGTCGGAGGCATCGGCGAGGATCGTGCCGTCTTGGGTGAGGGCGGCGGCCGAGGTGGGTGTGGAGTGGCCGACGGCCATACGGTCGGGAGCCAGTTGGGCCAGGGTCAGGCCGGGGTCGGCGGTGGCGGCGGCCCAGCACCGCACCGCGCCCCACGAGGGCGACGCGTCCCGGGCCTGCTCGGTGTGGCCGGGGTGGCGTAGGCGTTCCAGGGTGGCTCGGGCGCCGGAGTGGTGCCAGTCGTCCCGCTCGCGCCAGGCGAGAGAGACCCAGGCGTGCTCGGGGGTACGGATCTCCCAATCGATCCAGCGGCCCGGCACCTTCAGGTCGGCTTTGGGCGCGGGCGTGGCGTCGATGTAGTTGCCGCCGGTGAAGCCCTCCACCGTCGGGACGCCGTCGATCACCCGGATATGAGCGAGGACGGACAGGTCGGGCACGGGCGCGATGGGCAGGGTGCTGACGATCCGCCCGTCCGCGGCGCTCTGGTCCACCCACGCTCGGGGCAGCAGGGGCGGGGCGCACCATGCCCCGATGCGGTCGTACGGCCCGGAGCGGGGGTACCCGGCGGTGCCGTCGGCGGTGTGGCAGCGGATGGTGGTCAGGCCGCGCTCGTGGTGGATGAGGTTGGCCCAGCGGGTCAGATAGCCGTCGACGTCCAGGCTCGTGACCTGCCCGGCCGGGCCGACGAGGCGGGCCAGGAGGGCACCGGAGTAGCCGGACCCAGTGCCGATCTCCAGCACGTTCATCCCCTCGGCGACCGCCAGGCTGGAGATGTCGCGCTGGACGAAGACGGGGTTGGTGCGGTGAACGGTGGGCCCGCGCCCGGCGTGGTGGGTGTAGTGCTTCTCGGGCACGGTCTCGGCGGCCTCGGCGACTTCGGGGGCTACCGGGATGTCAACGGCGGATGCGGTGCTCATGTCGACTCCTTCGGGGAGGGCTCGTGGGCTTCAACCGGGGGCGGACGGCGAAGGACACGCCTGGCGGGGCTCAGATCGTCAGGGCAGTGTGGTGGTGCCAACCGGCCACCGTGTACTCGCCGACCGGGCCGTGGCCGGGCAGCGCGGCCCAGGCGTGGTACTCCACCGGGGGTGGGACGAACCGCGCGCCCAGGCACCAGGCCAGGTGCCGGCGCAGCAGTGCGGCGGCCAGGACGCTGGCCAGGCTGGTTTCCAGGCAGGCGAGACGCAGCGGCCAGTGGCGGCCGGTGTGCCGCACCGCCGTGACCAGGTCCTCGGCGCGGTCGGGGGGCAGGGGGCGGCGGCCCAGGCGCCGGGCGAGGCGGACGACGCGGAGGGTGTGCCGGAAGGGCAGCAGCCGCAGCAGGAGCACGGCCAGGAGCAGGCCGAGCCGGGCCGCGCACCGCTCGGTGACCGTCCCGGCCGCCACGGTGGGGCGTGCTTGGACGAGCGTCACGTCGCCTCCCGCGTGGGTCGGTGCCACCGTCGCCGGGGGGCCGCGGTGCCGGTGGCGGCGAGCCCGGCGGTGACCAGGGCGGTGAGGACGGTGGCGATGTCGGCGGCGGCGCGCTCGCGCGACAGGTCGTAGCGCGCGGCGTACTGTTCGGCGGCCTGCTCGGTGGTGCCGCTCGCGCACAGCAGCAGCACGGCGGCTGAGGCGGTCGGCGTCAGGTGCGTCCACCGGCCCGTGCGCTCATTCAGGATGGCGCCGCCCTCGTCGGTGAGAACGGGGCGGGCGTGCTCATGCAGCCGCACGGCGGTTCACCTCCTGCCACCAGGCGGTGGGCCGGAGTTGGGCGTCGAGCTGGCGCAGCCACACCTCGGTTGCGACCGCCAGGTGCAGGGCGCCTTGCGGGACGCGCTGCCCGGCGGCGGCCCGCTGAAGGGCTGCGGAGACCGGCGTGGGGTCGAGGAGGCCGAGGGCGGCCAGGCGGGAGGACGGCCCCAGCAGGGCGCGGAGGGTCGGCGCGTGCACGCGCAGCCCTTCGTAGGAGATGCCGTTGAAGCAGCCTTTCGTGGTGCGGGCGAGGACGAAGTCGGGGAGGGGACCGTGGGGGAAGGCGGCGGCCAGCAGCGGCTTGTACCGGCCCGGGGCGCCGCGTTCCTCTCCGGGGATGGCCAGGCAGGCGCGGACGACCTCGTTGTCCAGGTAGGGGGCGGCCACCTCGACCCCGAACGCCTGCGCCAGGGCCCGCCACCCGGCCAGGTTCGCGCCCAGACGGCGCAGGTCCTGCCGGTCGGTCCACCCGATCAGCGTGCGCGGCGCCGCGTCGAGGCCGCCGGCCGCCTCATCGAGGGCGTCGGCGAGCCGCAGCCGGGCCCGGGCCGTCATCCAGGCGGCTGTGGCCAGCAGCGGTACCCAAGCGGGGGGCCGCCGGGCAGCCGGGTCCCACGCATGGGCCGGGCAGCGCAGTTCGGCGGCGGAGGCCCGCACCGCATCCGGGAGGGTGGTGCGGGCGGCGGGCCAGGCCCGGCGCAGGACGCTCCAGGGCGAGGTGCGGCCGAGCCGGGCGCGGGCCTGGGCATGGGGGAAGGCGGTCCGCCAGGCCCGCGCGCGCAGCAGGTCGGGCAGGTAGTCGACGGCGGACAGCACCGTGTCGCCCCCGGCCCCGGTGAAGTGCACGCCGCCCGGCCCGCGGTCGACGGCGGCGGTCAGCACCGCCCGCTTGATGGCCGCCGTGACCGTGTAGGGGGTGGGGGCGTCGGTGGGCGGCAGGCACTCCAGGTCCTCCAGTCCGCTGTAGTACACGGTGTCCGCGGTGCCGGTGACCACCCGATGGCGCAGGCCCGGCACGGCCGCCACGGTGCGGCGGGCAAAGGCCAGGTCGTCATCGCGCAGGCGCGGATGGGTGAAGGTCGTCGCGGTCACCGGGCCGGCATCGTTCTGGGCGGCCAGGCAGGCCAGGGTGGTGGAGTCCAGCCCCGCCAGATCACAGCTCACCGCACGCTCACCGAGGCGGGAAGCGACGGCCTCCCGGAGCACGGCGGCCACGGCGCTACAGCCCTCCGCCATCGGGACCGGCGGGTACTCCACCGGCTCATACCGCGCAACGGTCGCGCCACCGCCTTCCAGGCGCAGCAGATGTCCCGTGGGCACACGGTGGACACCGCACACCAGCGCCCGGTCGGCCAGGAGGTCGGGCTGCCCGGCGGCCAGGTGCGCGGCGAGCGCGACCTCGTCGACATCGGTGGGGTCTGCGGCGGCCAGTGGTACGGCGGCGCTCGCCCACCACACCCCTTCGCCGCAGGCCCGCCAGAACAGCGGGTGCTGCCCGGTCAGGTCCCCGAGGACTACGGTGAGCGGGCCGTGCGCGGCCAGCATCAGATAGGAGCCGGGCCATTCGGTCAACGCGTGCCACCGGCCCGCGCGCACCGCTCCCAGCGCGGCGGCCAGTTGGGCGTCGGTCGCACCGCACTGGCCGATCACGGCCAGCGCGGCATCGGGCGCGCGAGCCGTCCGTACCCGGTCGGTGGGCCAGCCCACCGACCACGCCGCGCGCCAGCCCGGCACCGGTCGCCCGGCCAAGGGCCGCCGCTGCGGCGTGGACCGGCCCGCCCACCCCGTACACCACCTGAACATCCATCGCTCCCTTCGCTACGCGCCACCGGCAGACGGGTCGGGCCGGGGCGCCGACGGCGCTCCGGCCCGACCACCCAGCTCAGGTCATGTCCGGGGTCTTCTCGTATTCCGTGTCGTCGGCCGTGTCGAAGTTGTTCGAGCCCAGCGTCACCGCCGTGACGTCGCCGGCGTCCAGAACCTCCGGCGCCTCGTAGATGGCCGCCTGCGTGGTGGTCTGCTCCATCTCTCCTCCTTCACTCGCGTCCCCGCCGCCCCTGACGGGCGTGCGGCGGACGGACAGGGCCCCGTCTGTCGGCCCGAAGGCCGGACCGAAGCGGAACGAGTCCCGCCAACGATTCAAGTGGCATAGGGAGTTGGCCGGTACCGTAAGCGGAAGGCGGGGATGTATATCGCGTATACCGAGGCGAGGCGGCCATGCCCACACGCTCCCCTAACACCCACCTCAAAGCCCTCTTGGACGAGCGGAGCCTGCCGTACGACACCGTCGCTCGAACGGTCCGCCGGGTCGCCGCCGAGGCGGGCCAGACGCTGCGCACCAACCGGTCCACTGTCGAACATTGGCTCTGCGGCGCCCAGCCGACCGGCGCCACCCCCCGCTACCTCGCCGAAGCCCTCTCTCGGCTGCTCGGGCGGCTGGTGACAGTCGACGCGCTGGGCCTGGGATCCCCCACCGGCGGGCCGCCAGATGACAGGCTGGGGCTGTCCCTTGGCCCAGACCCCGTCGAGACCTTGACGCTGATCGGAAGGGCTGACGTGAACCGCCGTAGTTTCCTCTCCACCTCCGCCTACTCCGTGGCCGCCGCCGCCCTGCCCCTGGAGAGCCTGCGCGACCACGCCGGTCGTGCCGCCGCCGTCCGCAGTGGCGCCGTTGCCGGACTGGCTGAGGCCGCCGCCGTCCGCGACATGGTCTCGGCCTTCACCGAGCTGGACGAGCGGCACGGTGGCGCGCACGGCCGCTACGCCCTGGCTCAGTACCTCACCTCGGAAGTCGCCCCGCTGTGCCGGGGACGCTTCCGCACTGAGGACGCCCGCGCGGAGGTGCTGTCCGCCGCCGCGTCCGGCGTCCATCTGGCGGGGTGGAAGGCGTACGACGCCGGGGAACAGGGTCTTGCTCAGCGGTACTTCCTCCAGTGCTTCGCGCTGGCTGATGAGTCACGGATTCTCGGACACGAGGCGTTCGTCATGCGCACCATGGCGCACCAGGGGATGCGGATTCATCCGGTGCAGCACTGCCTGGCCCTGGCCGAGACCAGTCTGGCCCGCGTCAAGGGCCGCGTCGCTCCGCCCGTCGAGGCTCTGTTCCGCATCACCCACGCCTACGCGCTGACCAAGAGCGGTGGCCGCCGCCAGGCCGCCGCCGTCATCGACCAGGCACACGCCTGCCTGGAGGCTGACACCGGCGATCCGCCCCCGTTCTGGGCCATGGCCTGGGGGCCGATCGGCCCCACCGTGCACAACCGCACAGCGAAGGCGCTCTCCGCCCTCGGCGATCCGCGGAACGCCGCTCAGTATTACGCTCGTGCCGCCGCCGGCCGCCCCGCCGACACCTATGGCCGCATCATCGCCCTCAACCTCGCCGATCAGGCCAAGAGCGAAGCAGCCCAGGGCTCCATCGAACAGGCGTGCGTCACCTGGCACCGGGCCCTGGACCACATGGACGGCATCGCCTCCGCCCGCATCAGCAAGGTCCTCGCCGGCCTGCGCCGCGACCTCGCCCGCTACCGCACCCGCGGCCCGCGCTGCGTCACCGAAATCGACGAGCGCGCCCGTTCTCTCCTCACTGTCTGAGTGTCGCTCCCGCACCAGGGTCCGCCCGCCTCACGCGATGCTCGCACCAAGTGGGCGACGCAGCACCCGGGTACGGCCAGAGGCGCCCGATGCAGGGCGGGGTGCCTTCGTGTGATCCACCGCTACCGCCGAGGAGTCCGCTTGCCGGGCCGTGTGGCCGGTTTTCAGACGACGATGACCCGGCGTCCGCGGGTGTGGCCGGCTTGGCTGTCGATGTGGGCGGAGGCGGCTTCGGCGAGGGTGTAGGTCTTCTCGATCGGGATGTGGAGTTTGCCTCGGGTTATGAGGTCGACGGCTTCGGCGAGGGCGGCGGGGACGTCGCCGGTCGTGTCGGCGAAGCGGACGCCGAGGGTGGGGGCGCCGAGGTCGGCGATGGTGACGACTTTTCGCGGGTCTCCGGTGAGTTCGACAAGTTCGGGGATGACGCCGGCGCCGGCCAGGTCGAGAGCGGCGTCGATGGGGCCGAGCTGTCGGACGCGGTCGGCCCAGCCGTCGTCGTAGGTGGTGGGGAGGGCGCCCAGGTGGCGTAGGTAGTCCTGGTTGGCGGCGCCGGCGGTGCCGATCACGGTGATGCCGCGGTCGCGGGCGATCTGCAGTACGGCGGAGCCGACGCCGCCGGAGGCGCCGCTGACCAGCAGGGTCTGTCCGGGCCGCACGCCGACCATGCGGATGACGCGCAGCGCGGTTTCCACCACGGACGGGTATCCGGCGGCCTCTTCGAACGTCAGCCCCTCGGGCATGCGGGCCCAGGCCCGCAGCACGGCGAACTCGGCGTAGGTGCTGGAGCCCCTGCCGAAGACGTGGTCGCCGATCCGGACGTCTTCGACGCCCTCGCCGATCTCGTCCACCACCCCGGCGGCGTCCTGGCCGACACCGGCGGGCAGTTGGAGCGGGTGGGCCTTGAGGACCTGGCCTTCGCGGACCCGCCAGTCGGCGGGGTTGACGCCGGCTGCTCGTACGGCGATGCGGATCTGGCCGGGGCCCGGTTGGGGCTTTTCGGCGTCGATGAGGTGCAGGACGTCGGGGCCGCCGAACTCGGAGTAGCTCACTTTCTTCATGCCTCGGACCGTAACACTAACGGTTAGCGTTTTGTAGTCGTTACTGATTCGTATTTGGTAGTGTGCGGGCATGACCGTGCCGCCCGGACGCCGCGAACGCAAGAAGGCCGCGACCCGCCAGAAGATCGCCGACGCCGCTCTGCGGCTCTTCCTGGAGCGCGGGTACGACGCGGTGGGCATCCGCGATGTGGCCGCCGAGGCCGACGTGGCCGTCACCACCCTTTTCGCTCACTTCGCCTCCAAAGAAGCCCTGGTGTTCGAGCAGGACCCGGGCTTCGAACACCGCCTCGCGCAGGCGGTCACCGAGCGCGCGCCGCACGAACCGCTCATCCCCGCGCTGCGCCGCGAGATCGAGGCACTGGTGCGGCACTGCACGGCGGACGGCGCCGCCCCGATCTGGCGCATGGTGGAGACATCGCCCGCCCTGCGGCAGTACGAGGAATCGATGCGGCTGCGGCACGCGGAGTCGCTGGCGGCGGCGATCGCCGCCGAGCTGGGTCTGGGGCCGGACGCGACGGTCTGCCGGACGATCGCGCGGTTCGTGATCGACGCCTATTCGCTGGCCCGGGAAGCGGCCGATCCGGAGGCGGCGCTCGATGAGATCTTCCGGATGATCGAGGCGGCTTGGGCCGCCGCCCGTCCTTCTGCCTCTTCTTGACGGGGCCGTCCGTCCGGTTCTTCGTGAGGTGCTCTGCTTGACGGGCCTTCTCGGTGGGCGGGAGGGGCCGTTTTTACGGGCGGGTCAGGGGCCGGTCGTGGGCCGGGCGGCGGAGTGACGGGTGCTTGACGGGAGTCGGCTGCCTTGACGGGAGTCGGCTGCCTTGCCGGGAGTCGGCTGCTTTGCCGGGGCCGGTGTCTTGCCGGAGCCGAGGCCCTTCCGTGGCCGGCGTCATGGCGTCGACCACGGCGGCGCTCGTGGCGTCGGCGCTTGTTGGGGGCCGTTGGCGGGGCCGTTCCCGTCGGCAGGCCGCGTCAGCTGTGTGGTGTGCGGGGGTGCGGGGGTGACGCGGCCCTGCCGGGTGGGTGGGCCGTCCGGCGTCAGCTGTGTGGCGTGTCGGTCGGCGTCAGTTGTGTGGTGTCTCGGCCGGGGTCAGGAGCAGGATGGGGATCTTGCGTTCGGTCTTCTTCTGGTAGTCGGCGTAGTTGGGGAACGCCGCCACCGCGCGCTCCCACCACACGGCCTTCTCGTCGCCGGTCACCTCGCGCGCGATCATGTCCTGGCGCACCGGGCCGTCCTGGAGTTCCACGCGCGGGTCGGCGAGGAGGTTGTGGTACCAGACCGGGTGCTGGGGGGCGCCGCCCAGCGAGGCGACGACGGCGTACGTGCCCTCGTGCTCCACCCGCATCACCGGGGTCTTGCGGAGCTTGCCGCTCTTGGCGCCCCGGTTGGTCATGATGACGACGGGGAGTCCGCGTATCGTCGTCCCTTGCGTGCCGCCGCTGCTCTCGTACAGCTCGACTTGATCACGTACCCACTGCGTCGGACTCGGCTCGTATGCGCCCACCAGCGGCATGGCGATCATCCTTTCGGCACTCGACCGGAACGGTTCCTGCGAGGGCCCGGCCGCGGTCGGAGGGCGGGACCGTGCCGCCCAACCTACTCAGGGGACCTTCGGATGCCATGGGGCATTCCGGCCGAGCCGGGCTCCGGGGGTGGATATCACCGGGGTGGAGTACCCCGTGGACAGCGCGCCGCCGTCGTCCGCGTGTCCTGACGGGGATGCCCCTGTTCCCTTGCGTCGGCCGACAGACCGAATCCGTTCCAATAACGGCAACAAATGTTGCGTTGTTGCTATTGTTGGCGCAGCCTGCGGGCTGAGGCGATCACCGTGAGCGCCACGAAGGACCTGGGAACGGTTCGACGTGTGACGTGGTGATCGGCTGAGGCGCGGCCGGGCCGAACGGTGCCTTGATGTCGGGTCGTTCCCACCGCGGGGCGGTGGTGGTGAACGACCTGGTGCCGAGCGGTTTTCCGGCCGCGCCGCTGTGCTTTTCAGGGTGGGGCGGGTGTGGTTTTCCGGCCAAGTTGCGAGTGGTTTTCCGTCAAGGTGCGGGTGTGCTTTTTCGGCCGTGTCGGGTCGGGGTGTTTCGGTCGGCGTGTGACAAATGGTCACGCGGGTGCACCGTGAGGATCCTTTCGGTGCAAAGGTGAACGGGAATTGCGCGGAATCCGTCGTGCAGCCGAATGCCCGGGACTAGGCTCGGCTTCATGATCACTGCGTGGGAGCCCGCGATGGCGGGGGTGTTACCGCTGCCCTCGGGACGGCTCGTGCGCGGCCGGGGACTGCGGCAACCGCTTCCGGAGGGGCCCGAGCCCGCCTTCGCGGTGTACTTGCTGGGCCATGCGCCGCCACCGGTCGCCTGGGAAGCCCGCTGGATCCGCTGGCCGGACTTCTGGCTGCCGTCCGACCGGGCCGCCGCGCGTGAGGCGCTGCGCGAGGCCTGGGAGCGTGCCGCGAGCGAGCGCGTCGAGGTCGCTTGTGGTGGTGGTTACGGGAGGACGGGCACGGCGCTGGCCTGCCTCGCGGTGCTGGACGGCGTGCCCAATGACGAGGCCGTCGCCTATGTCCGGAAGCACTACGCGCCGCGCGCCGTGGAGACCCCGTGGCAGCGTCGCTTCGTCGCCCGCTTCCGGTAGCGACACACGCGTATCTGTAGTGGCTCGCACGTATCTGTAGCGGTTCGCAGGTGCCGGGTGTCGATTTCGCAGGTGTCGGGTGTCGATAGCGGTTCACACGTACCTGTAGCGCCCTCTCTCTCGCTCGGAGGTGCCTGTAGGCGGTTCGCAGGTGCCTGTAGTGGCTTCGCAGGTACCTGTAGCGGCTCGCAGGTGCCCATAGCGATTTCGGTTCACAGGTATCTGACGCCCTGTTGGATGCTGCCGGCGAGGAAGCCCGCGAGGCGGGCGGTGTAGCGGATCCAGCGGCGGCGGCGGGCGGGGGAGTGGAGCAGGTCGGGGGTGTGGAGGAGCAGCCAGGACCAGTTGGCGAGGACGACGCGGCCGGCGCGGCGTTCGAAGCCGGCGTTCTGGTAGGCGGCGTACAGCCGGGCGCCCGACTTGCCGTAGTTCCATTTCTGCCGGGCCAGGGCGCTCAGTTCGTCGCGCAGCCGGTAGTGCATGCGGGCGTCGGGGACGTACCGGACCCGGTAGCCGCACAGGTGGGCGCGCCAGGAGAGGTCCATGTCCTCGCCGCCCGCGCGGTAGCGCTCGTCCCAGCCGCCGATCGTGGTCAGTACGTCCTTCCAGGCGGCACAGTTGGCGCCGCGGGCGAAGGGGAGGAAGTCGGGCTGTTGGGTCATGGGCTGCGGTTGCTCGTCGATGTGGGCGGGGGAGAGCACGCTGCTGTCCAGGCTGCCGCCGAGCAGGTCGGCGTGTCGCGCCGCGCGGGCGAGGGCCGCGAGCCAGCCGGGGTCGGCCTGGTCGTCGGCGTCGCAGAAGGCGATGAAGTCGCCGCGGGCGCTCGCCACGCCTCGGTTGCGGGCGCGGCTTTCGCCCGGCTGGTCGGCGGCGTCGATCACGCGCAGTTCGGGCAGCGAGGAGCGGGCATTTTCGGCCACGTCGCGGGTGGCGTCGGTGGAACCGTTGTCGACGACGAGGACTTCCCAGGGCCCGGTGTAGGTCTGGGCGGCCAGCGCGCGCAGTTGGTCCGGGAGGGTGCGGGCGCCGTTGCGGACCGGGATGACGACGGAGATGAGGTTGGGGGTGCTGTGGGGGCGGGGTTCCGGAGGTTCCGGAGGTTCCATGGGGAGGGGTGTGCCTGGGGTGGGGCCGGTCAGGCGGGTGCCGCGTAGGACCTCGGCCCGGGCGGCCGGAGTGGCGTCGATCCGGGGGGTGCCGGTGGCGGCGGTGGTGTTGGCCCGGGGGGTGCCGGTGGTTGCGGTGGTGTTGACCCGGACGGGGCCGGTGGCGGCGGTCCGGGCGGCGTCGGCGTGGTGGCGGATCAGCAGTGCGGGGAGGGTCACGTGGGCCGCGCTGCCCCCGCCGGTCGTCAGGAGGTCGCGGCGTACGGCGTAGCCGCTGGTGACGAGGCCGGGCGGGGCGGGCGGGATGGTGATGCCGTCGACCAGGCCGTCCGGGCGGAGGCGGAGCAGGCCGCATTCCACCAGGCCCGCGCCGGTCGCGGCGGCGTGGGCGAGTTGGCGGAGCCAGTCGGGCAGCGCCTCGTCCCGGCCGTGCAGGAAGGCGACGTGTGGCGTCCGGGCGTCGCGCGCCGCCTCGACGCAGGCCGCGGCGACGGCTTCGGGCACGCGGGGAACGAAGCGCACGCGGGCGTCCGTCCCGTCCGCCGGGCCGATCACGGTGATCCCGGTGGGCGGGAAGCGCACCCGAGCGTCCGTCCCCTCCGCCGGGCCGACGACGGTGATCCCGGCGGGCGGCAGGGACTGGCGCAGGAGGCTGTGCACGGCCGGTTCCCAGTCGCCTTCCGGCGCCGCGACCACGACCTCCAGCGGGGGCGGGGTGGACACGGGCCTCACCCGCCCACGGGGACCGACTCCAGGGTGAAGTCGATGTCGTTGGGCGGGGCGACCAGCAGGGACAGCAGTTCCTCGCGGTCGCGGGCCGCGTGCCGGCGGCGCTCCCGGTCGACCATGGTCCGCGTGTAGGCCTGGCGCTCGGCGGAGCCGAACCCGGTCTTGGGCGCCTGGGTCAGCGAACCCGGCCAGATCCGGTAGCGGTACAGCACCTGGCGCACGCTGCGCAGCCGGTACAGCCGGGCCGCCCGGAGGTGGAAGTCGGTGTCGGCGCCGAGGCGGGCGGTCCCGTCGAAGCCGCCGAGCCGCCGCAGCACGTCGCTGCGCACGACCGTCGACGGGTGCAGCAGGACGGTGGAACGGCCCAGCCGCATCCATAGGTTGCCGTTGCGCGGCATCCGGCGCCGCCCGGTCGCGTGGCCGGACGCGTCGATGAACTCGTACGCGCAGCCCACCAGGTCGGCCCGGCTCCGCTCCAGCAGGGCGAGCTGGTGGCGCAGCCGGCCGGGCAGGCTGATGTCGTCGGCGTCCTGGAAGGCGAGGTACGGGGTGTCCACCCGCTCCAGCACCTTGTTCTTGATGCGCAGGTGGCCGACGTTCTCGGAGGTGCGCAGCACGGTCAGGCGCCGGTCGTCGGCGTACGGGCGCAGCGCGGCCCGCCACGCCTCGTCCGGCGAGTGGTCGTCGACCACGAAGAGCCGCAGGTCGGGGCGGTCCTGGGTGAGGATCGACGCCACCGCCGTGCCGAGGTAGTCCGCGCAGTCGTAATGGGGCAGGACGACGGTGACCGCCGCCTCGGTGCCCGTTGCAGCCCGCACCCGTGCGTCTCCCTTCCCCTGGCCGCCGTGCGGGCGGCCGTTGTGTGTCGTCGGCGTTGTGGTGGTGCTGGGTCTGTTGGGGGTTTTTGTCGGGGTTTCCTTTCGGCGTTCCGGTGCGCCGCCTCCGTCGCCGTCTCCGGGCCACCTTCCGTCACCCCCCGGCCCACCGTCCGTCCGTCACCCCCCAGGCCACCGCCTGTCCGTCACCCCCCCCAGACCACCGCCCGTCAACGTCCCGGTGTGACCGCATCCGCCGGTGCCCCGCGCGTCACCCCACCCCCGTCCGAACGTCCGCGTGCGTCCCCCCACCCCCGTCCGAACGTCCGGGCCTCACCCCGCCCCCGCCCGGACCTGCTTCGGCTGCCGGGCTCTGGAAGTCGCCCTCGTCCCCCCACGCCACCTGCCGCAGCGGACGGCCCGCCAGTCCGCGGACGGCGAGTTCCCCGGCCACCGCGCAGAACCAGGTCAGGTGAACGGCCTTGATCGTCCAGCGCTTCAGGCCGCGCGCCGTGCCGCCGCTGCCGTCCCAGGGGGCCAGTGGCCACAGGCCGTGGAAGAGGATGCGGGTGAGGTAGGTCCGCGAGGTGGCCCACGGGTAGTCGGATGTGCAGGTCACGTGGCTGTAGAGGGAGCGCCGCAGTCGGCGGAGCGTGTCGTGGGTGCGGCTGACGCGGTAGAAGCTGCCCCGGGCGTCGGGCAGTACCTCCAGGTCGTGCAGGGGGTCGGGCGCGTCGGGGTCGAGGAGTTCGAAGAGGACGTGTCCGTCGTCGGCGAGGCGGCGGGCCGGGATGCCGCCGGCCACCACGTCCGTCGCGACGAGCATGCAGGCCGCCGACGGGTACGCGTCCGGGGGGACGGTGACGCCGGAGATCCGGTCCATCGTCCGCGAGGCCGCCGACGGGCGGGACAGGGCGGTCAGTTGCGCGCCGACGGCGCCGGTGTGGCCGCGTTCCCGGAAGCGGGTGACCAGGCGGGGCAGGCAGCCGGGGGCCAGTTGGATGTCGTCGTCGGTCCACAGCCAGCCGGTGTGGCCGAGGTGCCGGGACAGGTGCAGCGCCGCGTTGACGGTGCGCGGCTTGCCGGGGCCCGGCAGCGCGAAGCCGACGGTGTCGGCGGGGGCGAGTTCGGTGAGCCGACGCAGCCGGAGCAGCGCCTCCTCGTACTCGCCGGGGCCGTACTGCATGCCGAGCCACACCGTCAGCGGGAGGTCGGGGTGGGCGGCGCGCACCTCGGCGAGTGCGCCGCGCAGGTGGTGGAACGCGGTCGTGTGCGCCGGCGCGTCGCAGCGGGCGACGTAGCTGGGCAGGAGGACGCCGAGTCCGCCGTGGGGGAGCCGCGAGGCGAGGGTTTCGGCGGCCTGTTCGTACTCCTCGGGTGTTTTCGCGGCCCGTTCGCGTTCTTCGGGTGGGACGGTCTCTCCGGCCCGCACCACCGTCACCGGCCCCCACGGCGCGGGCGCCGGGTCGAAGCCGCGGGCCACGGCGCGCTGCCACCAGGTGCGGTCGTTCTCGGTGCCCCCGCGCATCCGTGTCCCTTCGCCGGACGGTTCGCGTACGGTTGCCAGGTCTTCCGATACCGGGTCTTCCCGTCCCCGAGCTGCCTTTTCACGGTCGTCGGGGATCGTCGGGGGAATTCACGCCCGGCGTGAATGACGTGCGATGCGTGCGATGCACAGAATGCGGCCGATTTCGACGGGCGCAGGTTAACGCGCGCCGTCAAGTGATCACAAGGTTGCCGGGTTCTTCTTCCCGACTGGCCGAAATGCCGGTGTTCCGCTTGCGATGATTCGGTGAATGCCCGCACAGTCGGCGGGGTCGGGCTGGGCGCGTCGCGGTGGCCGAATCCCGGTGGCGCCCGCCGTGACGGGCCGAGCGGGGGACCGGGGACGACCCGAAAAGGCCCGTGTGCGTTTGTGCACATTCCGTAGCGGCGTCACCGGATAGGACCGGATAGGGGCGGCGGAACCGGCTGTGGCAGGCTAACGCCACGGGAAGCGGCGTCCCGACTCCGCGGACCGAAATGCCCGGAACCAGAACGGCTGGCATTCCGCACCATTCGCGGCGGGCAACACCAGGAAAGGTGACATACATGAGGTATTCCGCGAGTGCGGAACAGCAGTTAGCCAGGGCGTCCGGGCCCGCGGGACACGACGTCCTGCTCCAGGCGCGCGGCATCGTCAAGAGCTACGGCCGCCGTCGCGTCCTCAACGGCGTCGACCTGACGGTGCGCGCCGGAGAGGTCGCCGCGATCGTCGGCAGCAACGGGGCCGGCAAGTCCAGCATGCTGAAGATCTGCGCCGGACTGCTCTCCCCGGACGCGGGCCGCGTGATCATCACCGGACGCCTGGGCTACTGCCCGCAGAACGCCGGGGTCATGGGCTTCCTCAAGCCGCGCGAACACTTCACGCTCTTCGGCACCGGACGCGGCATGAGCCGCGGCGAGGCCGACCGCCGGGGCCGCGAACTCGCCGCCGGACTCGACTGGTCCGTGGACCGGGCCACCCTCGCCAAGGACCTCTCGGGCGGCACCCGGCAGAAGCTGAACGTCGTCCTGTCCGCCCTCGGAAACCCCGACGTGCTGCTCCTGGACGAGCCCTACCAGGGCTTCGACCGCGGCTCCTACCTGGACTTCTGGCAGAACGTCTGGCGCTGGCGCGACGAGGGCAAGGCCATCGTCGTCGTCACCCACATGCTCAACCAGCTCGACCAGGTCAACACCGTCCTCGACCTCACCCCCGCCCGCCAGGGGGCCGGCCGATGAACCGTACCCTCCGCATGGCCGAAATGACCCTGCGCGAACTGCTGCGCCGACGCGGCGTGCTGGGCCTGCTGCTGCTCGTCCCCCTGGTCTTCTACCTCGGGCGGCACGACCAGGCGGGCCAGGCCATCCGGTTCGCCAGCCTCGGCGTCGGGTTCGCGGTGAGCACCGCGGCCCTCTTCTCGGCCGTCGGTGGTCGCGAGGTCGAGCCCCGGCTCGCCCTGTCCGGCTTCCGGCCCCGGCACCTGTACCTGGGCCGCACGCTCGCGCTCGTGGCCGCCGGGCTGCTGATTTCCGCGCTGTATACCGTGGTCGTGCTGGTGGACCAGGACGTGGCCCACCCGGCGGCGGTCGCGGTGGAGATGGCCCTGACGTCGGTCGTCGCGGTGCCGCTCGGGCTGCTGCTGGGCCTGGCCGTGCCCCGGGACCTGGAGGGCAGCCTGCTGCTGATCTCCATCATCGGAGCCCAGATGGTGATCGACCCGGCCAAGGACTCCGCCAAGGCGCTGCCCTTCTGGTCGACCCGGGAGATCATCACGTACGCCGTCGACGGGGACGCCAGCGGCTCGTTCGGCTCCGGAGTGACGCACGCCGTGGTGGTGTGCGCGCTGCTGGCGCTGGTGAGCGGCGCCATCGTCTCCTTGCGTTTGCGGCGCCGCGCCCACATGCAATTCGTCTGAATCCGCCGCGAGTTCACGCCAACGCCGAGGGCCGGGACACTCCCGGCCCTCGGCCGTATTCCGCCGCGCGCCGCCTTCGTGCCGCTCCCATTCACCCCTACCTCACGGATAGGAACACGTGTAAGGTTGGGGAATCGCCCTGCCGCCACCGCTTCCGCGCGCCGGCACGGTGGCCCGGCTCGTCGCCTCTCCGCCGAAAGGAGAGTACGTGAACGGTGCGCAGCGATTACCCCTCGGCGATTCCGCCGAACGAGCCCTGCCCGGCGATTGCGTCGGACGTGCCTTGTCCCGCGATTGTGTCGGACGAGCCGTGTCTGCCCTGTCCGGATATCGCGCCGAACGAGACCGGTCCGGCGAATCCGTTGGACGGGCCGTGACCGCCCGATCCGGCGTTTCCGGCGAACGCTCCGTGTCCGACCTGCCCGGCGATTCCGGCGAACGCGCCCTGCCTGCCCGATCCGGCGATTCCGGCGAACGGTCTCCGGCGCGGGCCACGGAATTCCGCCGCTCGGCGCTGACGCGGGCGGCCGGCGGGACGAGTACGGGCTTCGCGGCCCGCGTCCGTTTCCGGCGGCCTTTGCCGCCGCCTTCCCCGGGGAATTGTCCGACGCCCCGGGACGCGCTGCCGCGGCCGGGCCCCGTAAGCCGCTGAAGCCCGCAGCCCGCCCGAGACCACTCCGACGGCCGGGGCCACCGCCCGGAGCACCTCGGGAACGCCGCCACCACCTCACGCGCACCGCGCCCGGCGCACGCGCCGGGTGACGAGGAGGGCGCACGCGCCGGGTGAGGATGGGGGCGTACGCGCCGGGTTGCGAGAACGACGCACACACCGGACGTCCAGAACGACGCACGCGCCCGGACGACGAGAACGACGCACACACCGGACGACGAGAACGACGCACACGCCCGGCGTCGAGAACCACGCACACACCGGACGACGAGAACGACGCACACACCGGACGACGAGAACGACGCACACACCGGACGACGAGAACGACGCACACGCCCGGCGTCGAGAACCACGCGCACACCGCCGCGGGACACCGTTTCTCGCGGCGTACCTGTGGCCTGGCCGGACGGGGAGACAGACCTCCCGTCATCTCCCGCGGACCGCCGTGCTGCCCACCTGAGCCGTGCCGAAGCGGTGACCCCGGCCACAGCCCTGCCACGCCGCGCGGACCAGGCGCGCCGGCGCGGTCCGCCATGACCAGACGACGAGGGGGAACTCCGGGTGAACACGTCACCGCTGCTGGCTCGGCGCACGAAGGCCCCGGCCGCACCACCCCTGCTGAGCCGGGCCGACGTCCTCGCGCGGCTGCGGAACAGCGCTCCCGGGCCGGTGCACATCATCGACCCGTTCAAGGTGCCTCAGGACGAGGCGGTGCGGAAGGCCGAGGCGCTCGACGAACTCGGCTATCCCGCGCTCATCCTGGCGAGCACCGACTACGAGTCCTTCGAGAGCCGTATGGACCCGTACGTGGCGGCGGTCAAGGAGGCCAGCTCGCTGCCGGTGCTGCTGCACTTTCCACCGCGCAAGGGCATCGGCTTCCCGCTGGTCCGCGGCGCCGACGCGATCGTGCTGCCCGCGCTGCTCGGCTCGCGCGACGACTACTACGTGTGGAAGAGCTACCTGGAGACCCTGCTCACCCTGCCCGCCAGGGTGGACCACGAGGACTGGCCGGAGCTGCTGCTGACCGTCGCCCTCACCTTCGGCGAGGACAGCCGCACCGGGGACCTGCTCGGGACCGAGCCGGTGGCCACCTCCACGACGCGGCAGATGGACCAGTACCTCGCGGTCGCCCGCAGTTTCGGGTTCCACATGGTGTACCTGTACTCGCGCAACGCCCAGGTCCCCGTCGAGGTGGTCCGCCACTTCCGCAAGGGGCTGGACGACGGGCAGATCCTGTTCGTCAGTGGCAACGTCCGCCGCCGCGCGCACGTGACCCGCTACCTGGAGGCGGGCGCCGACTTCGTCGGCTTCGCCGGGGCGCTCGAACACCCCGACTGGCGGGACACCCTCGCCGAGCTGACGGGCCGGGGGGCGCCGTGACCACGGTGCTGCCCGAGGACTACACCACGTCGATGCTCGCCACCGAGTCCGCCAACCGCGACCACGTCACCGGCTTCGTCGCCGACAACGGCGGCTCCCCGGAACTCGTCGCCCACACCGCGGCGTTGCGCCTGTACCTGCGCGTGCCGCACTTCCTCACCGAGTGGATCACCGACCCGGAGCTGCGGGCCCGGGTCGCGCGGGCGCTCGTCCTGGACATCGTCGCCATGAAACTGCTCGACGACCTCATGGACGACGACACCGGGCTCAACCGCGTCGAACTCGCCTGCCTGTGCCTGCACCTGCATCTGACAGCGGTGCGCGAGATGTGCGCCCTGGCCGAGGACGCCCGGGACGTGACGGACCTGCTCGAACGCGACTTCGCCATGGTCTGCACGGGCCAGATCCGCACCAAGAGCCGACGCGCGCGGGACCTGGACGAGTGGTACGCCCACGCCAGCACCTACGGCGCCCGCTTCCTCGGCTGCTACGGCACACTCGCCGCCCTGTGCGGCCGGGCCGCCGAGGCCGTGGGCCCCGCCCGGCGGTTCGCCGAGGCGTTCGGCACGATCATCACGATCGCCGACGACCTGACCGACTACGACCGCAACGGCGAGCGGGCCGGCAACCTCGGCCACCTGATACGCACCGGCGCCGTGCCCACGCGGGAGGTGGCGGCACTGCTGGAGCGGTTGCGCACCCAGGCACTCGACGCGGCGCGGGAGCAGCCGGTGGGGGCGGGGCTGGTGCACGTCATCGACCTGTATACCGATGACGTGCGGGAGCGGCTGCTGCCGCGGCATGTGACGGACTGAAGACGCCGTACCGCCGTACCGCCGTATCGCCGTACCGCCGTACCGCCTTACGCCTTACGCCTTACGCCTTAAAAGTGTGCTGACCGCCAGCCCGCCCCCAGTCAGGGACGGGCCGGCGCTCCGCTCACGCCCAAGGCGCTCCGCTCACGTCCGGGCGGTGGCGTCCGGGCGCGCCATCACGTCGTCGAAGACGAACAGGTCGACATCGGCGGATCCGAAGTCGTCCAGGACATCCCGGGCGGTGTGGGCGATGGCCCGGCCCGGACCGTTCAGCGAGGTGTTGATCAGCGCGGGGACGCCCGTCAGCGCCTCGAAGTCGCCGAGCAGTGCGTGGAGGCGGGGCTGGTCGGCGCCCACGGTCTGGATGCGGCACGTTCCGTTGATGTGCCGGGCCTCGGGGGCGGTGCCCTCCGGGAGTGGGTACTCGAACAGCATGTACGGGGACGGGTGTCCGTCCGGATAGAGCCCGGCGAACCGTTCCGAGCGCATCACCGCGCCCAGCGGGCGGTACCACTCGCGCTGCTTGAGTTTCTCGCTCATCCGCTTGCGCATGCCCGGCACCGCCGGGCTGCCCAGCAGCGAGCGGTGCCCGAGGGCCCGCGGTCCCAGTTCGGCCGCGCCCTCCACCGCGGCCACCACGCCGCCCTCCGCCAGCAGCCGGGCGACCGTCGCCCCGTCGTACGGGACGGGCCGCAGCCCGGCCGCGCGCAACGTCTCGTGCGTGGCCGCGGCGGGTTCGCCGAGCCCGTTGCCGTACACGTCGACGGGCTCCGCGCGCTCCCCCAGGACGTAGGTGAGGGCGTAGATCCCGGCCCCCACCAGGTGCCCGGCGTCGCCGCAGGCGGGCGGGATCGCGATGTCCCGGCCGAAGGCGTGCCGCAGCGCCGAGTTGGCGACGATGTTCAGGGCGCAGCCGCCGCCCAGGGCGATCGGGCCCACCCCCTCGTCGGTGCGGAGCACGTACCGGTCCAGCACGGCGTGCACGGCCTCGGTGAACAGTTCCTGGAAGGTGGCGACGACGTGCGCGGCCGTCTCGAACTCCGGGTTGAACTCCGGGCGCCGGGCCAACTCGGCACGTACTCGTTCGGCCAGCTCCAGATCGTGCATGACCTGGGGGTCCACCGCCTGGAGCTGTTCGCGTATGCGCGGGTCGGGCTCACCGTAGCCGCCGAGGGCCATCACCTTGCCGGCCACGCTGGGGCTCTTGCCGAAGCCCAGCAGGTGGCCGATCGCGGTCCAGCCGAAGCCGTTGCCGTACCAGGGCAGCGGGTCCTTGGCGACCCACTCCAGCCGACCGGCGTCCACGCGGAACAGCGAGCTGCGGGTGACCTGCCCGCGGCCCTCGTTGACCAGGACGACGGTGCCGTCCTCGTGCCCCGCGTAGTGCGCGGCGAGCGCGGCGTGCGAGACCTCGTGCGAGACGACCACGCACGCCACGCGCCGCCCCAGCAGGTCGCACACCGTCCGGTGGTGGGGAGCACCGGCATTGATCCGCCGCATCGCCTCGTCCAGATCCGGGATGCGCAGCAGCGCGCTGCGGACGGGGGTGCTGACGGCCACCAGGTCGATCCCGTCGGCATCCACGCACTCCTGCGCGAGGACGTGGTGCAGGGCGATGTCGCTGCGGTGGTCGTGCTTGACGCGGGTGAGCCGCTCGGTCTCGACGGCGAAGACCAGGCGCCCGTCCTCGAAGTAGCCCACGCCCGTGTCGTGGCCGGCGGAGTGGAGGGACAGTACCTTCATCAGCGCTCCTCAGCGGGGGTGACGGTGCGGACGACCGAGTACGGGGCCCACTCGATCCGGCGCAGCGGCCGGCCGGTCAGCCCGCGCAGGTACAGCTCGCCGCCCACGCCGGCGAACCAGAGGAAGTACAGCCACTTGATGGCCGCCTTCTGCGCGCCGCGGCGCCGGCCGAGGGAGGCGTCGAAGCCGGTCAGCGGCCACATCCCGGCGAACAGGACCTCGCGGAAGTAGTGCCGGACCACGGGCAGCGGCCAGTCCGCGAGGTCCACGAGGTGGTTGAGGAGCAGTCGGCGGATCCGGCGCCGGGTCTCGCCCGCGGGCCCGGCCACGTAGTAGTGGCAGCGCGCGTCCGGCACCAGCCGCAGGTGGGCGAGCGGGTCGGGCAGCGCCGGGTCCAGCAGCCGGAAGCAGACGTAGCCGTCGTCGGAGACGTACCGGCCGGGCATGCCGCCGGACACCACGTCGGTGGCGACGAGGATGCAGCAGCCGTGCGGGTAGTTGGTGGCGGGCGCGGCGATGGCCTTCGCGGTGGCCAGCAGCCGCGAGGTCGTGAACTCCTTGGTGTGCGGAATCTTGGTGGCACCCGACGCCCCCCGGCAGCCGGCCGCCAGGAAGTCCCCGACCAGCCGCGCCAGGCAGCCCGGGTCCAGCGTGACGTCGTCGTCGACCCAGCCCACCCCCGCGCAGCCGAGCAGCTCGGCCACCTCGATCGCGGCGTTCAGCGTGCGCGGCTTGCCCGGCCCGGGCAGCGACAGGCCGCAGACGGGCAGGGAGGGCAGCCGGTCCGCCGCCCGCCGCACCAGCGTCCGCAGCCGTCGCAGGGACTCGTCCTCCTCCGCGGCCGAGGACCACTGCATGCCGAGGAACAGCGCGACGGGGGCGGCCGGGTGCTCCTGGATCGTTTCGGCCACGCGGTCGAGGAGGGCGTCGAGCCGTTGCTCCTGCTCGGTGAGGGTGCCTCGGGAGACGAGGGTGGGGGTGATGAGGGCGAGGAGGGGGGTGGCATGAGTGCGGAGGGCGTGCGCGGCGGCCTGGGGGTCGGTGGTCAGTGTTGTTCCGGCTGGGGTGCTGCCGGTCACCGTCGTTCCGTTTCGCGCGTTGCCGGTCACCGTTGTTCCGTCCGGGGCGTCACTGGTCACTGTCGCCCCGTCCGGCAGTACGTGCCGCACCGGTACCGACCATGACGGCGGCGGACGGAATCCGCGCGCCATCGTGGCCCGCACGTGGCGCGTCAGGAAGGGCTCGCCCGCGCGTCGGCGTCTGCGGGCCGGCAGGGGCTCGTTGAGGCGGACGGGCGGCGCCTGGCGCACCGACCCGGCCGGTCCCGGCGACTCCACCGGTCGCACCGGCTTCACCGACCCGGTCGGTTCCGGCGACTCCACCGGCCTCACCGGCTTCACCGACCCCACCGGCCCCTCCATCTCCCGCGTCTCCTGCGTCTCAGAAGTCACGGTCGGTGTTGGAGGTCGAGCGGGCCAGGCTGCGCAGGCCGTCCAGCGTGTTGCGCCACTGACCGGTGCTGATCATGTGGGACAGCAGCGGCTTGGCCATTTCGCGGCGCAGGAAGAACGCCCGGTAGGCGGCCTGGGCGCGGCGCTGCGCGTCCGGCACCAGATAGCCGATCCGGGCGTCGAACTCGCCCCGCACGAACCGGTCCCAGTAGTCGGCCGGGATGCGCCCGGCGGCCACCGACTCGGTGTGCAGCGGGGTGCCCGGCAGCGGGGTCGCGGTGTAGAAGCTCGCGTAGTCCAGGGGGATGCGGCGGGCGAGATCGACGGTGCGGCGGAACTGCTCCGGCGTCTCGTCCAGCCAGCCCACGATGAAGTAGCCGAAGCCCTTGATGCCGGCCTTGTGCGCGGCGGTGACGGCCCGTTCGATCTTGGCGATGTCGCTCTCCTTGCGCATCCGCTGGAGGATCTCCGGGTCCCCGTGCTCGATGCCGAACCGCAGCCGCACGCAGCCCGCCTGGGCCATCGACTCCAGCAGCGGTTCGGGCACCAGGTCGACGCGGGTGGGCGCCTCCCAGCGGACCTTGAGCCCCTGCTCGCGGATGAGCGCGCAGATCTCCCGGACCCGGCCGCGGTGCAGGGTGAACACGTCGTCGTAGAACATGATCTCCTTCACCCCCCACCGGTCCTTGAGTTCCGTCATCTCGCCGACGACGTCCTCCGGGGAGCGGTACATCGACTTCTTGTCGACGGCCTGTTTGAAGCAGAAGCTGCATTTGAAGGGGCAGCCGCGGCTGGAGATCATCGTCGCGAACGGCCGGGGCGCCATGATCGAGTAGTAACGGTCCATCGGCAGCCCGTCGCGGACCGGCCAGCCGACCTCCTCCAGGTTGACCATCGGCGCGGCGCCGCCGTCGTGGTCGCGCGTCACCAGGCCGCGGATGCCCTCCGGCTTCTCGCCCTGCTCCAGCGCCTCGGCCAGCTCCGGCATGATCGTGATGCCCTCGCCGACGCCGACGTAGTCGATGCACTCGTGGAACAGGTTCTCGTGCGCGTAGACCTCGGTGTGCGGGCCGCCGAGGATGACCTTCGCGCCGGTGCTCTTGGCCGCCTCGCACGCCTCGACGGCGCCCGGCAGGCCGGGCGTGGTCGTGCTCACGCCGACCAGGTCGGGCCCGAAGTCGGCGAGGAGCTTGCGCAGCCCCTCGCTGTCGAGGCCGAGGGCGGGGGTGTCGACCTGGATGACGTTGTGGAAGCCGGCCGACTTCAGGGCGGTGTGGATGTAGCCGAGCCCGAGGTGTGGCAGGACGCCCGCCCGCCGCTGGATCTGGCTGATCTGGCGGGTGTTCAGGCACAGGTCGTGGTGGCGAACGAGCGCGATGCGCAGGTTCCGCCGGCGCCAGCGCGGCAGCCCCGAGCGGGCGGGCGCCTCGGCGACGGACGAGCAGCCGCCCGCCGCCGTTGGCAGGCCGGTACTGATGACGGGCAGTGTCTTCCGCATGCTGTCCCTTCCTCGTGGGGGGTCGTGCGGCGTCCTTGGGGCGTTTTTGTGGCGTCCTTGGGGTGGGGCGTCGTTGGGGTGTGGTGGCGCGTCGTTGGGGTGGCGCGTCGGGGAGTGGGGGTTGTGTGCGCGTCCTAATGGCGTTCTCGCGGCGTTCTTGCGGCGTTCTTGCGGTGGTGGCGCGTTGTTGCGACGGCGTCTTTGCGTCGGCGTCAGGGCGTGCGGGTCGTGCGGCGTCCTTGTGGTGGCGTCAGGACGTGTGGGGCATGTGGCGGCCGGGGTCGCCGGTCGTGAGGGATTCCAGTTGCAGCAGGTAGAGGGCGAGCGGCTGGAGTCGGCTGACGCGCCGCGCGGCCCCGGGCCCGCGGCCGGCGGCCAGCAGCCGGGGCAGTACCCGCTCCGGGCCGCGCCACCAGTCGCGCTCCGCGTACAGCCCGTGGGCGAGCAGCCGCACCAGGTACGCCAGCCGGTGCGCGAACAGCACGGCGCCTTGGCGCTGCGGCACCGCCGAGGCGAAGCCGAGCGCGGCGTGCTCGGGGTAGGCGCGGTGCAGGGCCTGGTCGTGGAGGGTGCCGTCGATGAGGAAGCGGTGCGGCACCGAGGAGAGGTGGTCGACGAGGGCGTGGTCGAGGTACGGGGCGTGGATGACGGTGCGGCCGGCGCCCATCGCGTACGGCGCGAGGGCGATGGAACGCCGGGTGCGGTTCCAGAAGAAGAACGAGCCCAGCGGGAAGGCGGCCCCGGCGTGCCGGGCCAGCTCGGTCACCAGGCGGGCGCGGGCCCGCTCGCGGGTCCACAGGCGGCTGGTGCGCGGGCCGAGCAGGTACTCGACGTGCTGCCCGGTGCGCCCGGCCGTCAGCAGCCGGTCGGCCAGGCCGGGCAGGCCGGCGGCGTCGTAGGGGGTGCTCCGGATCAGGTCGATGCTGGGGTTCTGCGCGAGCTCGCCGCCGCCGATCCCGTCGTACGACACAGCGGTGTGCCGACGCAGGTACGCCAGCACGGGCCGGATCCAGGCGCCGTCCAGCGTGCCCATGCCCTGGGCCGGGTTCGCGGCCAGCTCCGCCCGGAACTGCGAGCGCGGCCGGTCCAGCGTGCGGTGCGGCAGGCCGAGCCGCGCGGCCAGCGCCGCCGCCACGCGGGCGTCCGCCCCCGGGTCCGGCGGGAACTTCGTCCCGCTGACGCACAGCCGGGGCGGCGCGCCCTGGCGGCACAGCTCCAGCAGGATGTGCCGCGAGTCCCGGCCTCCGCTCAGCGGCATGACGTAGGGCCCGTCCGGCAGCCGCCGCACGATGGCGGCCCGGAACAGTTCGACGAAGCCGTCGACGGCCTCGTCCGCGGTCATACCGGCGGGACCGGGCACCGGCAGCGACGACTCCAGGCTCAGCCCGTGCCGGTCCCACGTCAGCGTCGCGGCTGGCGGCAGCGCCCGGACGGCCGCGAACGGGGTGTCCTCGCCGAGGAAGAACCCCAGGCGCAGGAAGACGGCCAGCGCGTCGTGATCGAGCGCGGCCGGTTCGCCCACCGGCAGCAGGGCGAGCGGGTCGGGGGACAGGGCGACGGACGAGGCGTCTGCGCGGTAGTAGAGCGGGTACATGCCGTGCCGGTCGTTGCGGACGAGGAGGCGCTCGCCGTCCCACTCCCAGGCGGCGAAGACGCCCTCCGGAAGCGGTCCGTCGCCGAGCCGGTGCCCCCGCCCGCCGAGGGCGTGGCCGAACCGGGCCTCCTTGTCGCCGTCGACCCGCACGCCGTCCGGCCCGGCGACGAGCCGCAGAACGGGTGTCATCGCTGCTCCGGGTGGGGGTGGGCGGGGTTGGCTGTTCGGTGCGATGTGGCGTCTAGGGTCGGGGCGGGGTTGGCGGTCCGGTGGGGCGGGGTGTTCTGGTTCGGGGCGGGCTCGGCGAATCGGCGGGGCGCGGTGTCGTGGCTCGGGGCGGGCTCGGCGAATTGGCGGGACGCGGCTTCCTGGTTCGGGACGGCCCCGGCGACGGGCCGCAGAATGCTTGTCACGGCTGCTCCAGCAGAGGACGGACGGCTTCGGCGATCCGGCCGGACACGGCCTCCTGGTCCAGCACGGACTCGGCGAAGCCGATCGCGGCTTTCTTGTGCAGTGCGATCGCCGAGGGCCGGGCGAGCCAGTCGTCGACGGTGCGGAAGAGGTCCTCGGGCGTGGCGCACGCCCGGCCGAGCTGGTGCTCGTGGATCAGCCCCGGCACCCACTGCTCCATGGGCAGTCCCGACTCCAGCATGAGTACGGGGATGCCGAAGTAGGCCGCCTCCAGAGTGGTGTTCGGCCCGGCCTTCGAGACGAGCAGCCCGTAGGGCGAGCGGGCGGCGCGGTCGATGTAGTCGAAGTACTGGGCCTGGGTGAGCCGGCTGTGGAACCGCCAGTGCGCCAGCCGCGCGGCCCCACTGGCGGCGCGGCGGGCCAGCTCGGGATCGTCGTAACCGACGAACACCAGGTCGGTGTCGGGGTGGTGGGTGGCGATGTGCTGCACCAGCTCCAGGTAGGTGTCCCCGCCGCGGTTGCAGAAGACGATCAGACGGGGCCGCTGGTGATCGTTCTCACCGCCCCAGGGACCGGCCGCGGGCGCGGCGGACTCGTCCGTCATGAAATCGCGCAGGTCATGCTGGGCGACCAGCGGGCCCACCACGCTCACCCGGTCCGCCTCGGCGCCGGTCTCGGCGATCAGGTGTTCCTTGGCCCAGTCGAAGCCGACCAGGGTCAGGTCGGGGTGGCGGCTGCGGTGCAGGGGGAGTTGCAGCAGGCCGGGGTTGGTGACGTGGCTGACGACCCGGGTCTCCAGACCGGCGAGCCGTACGGCGGCCACGCACAGGCGGGCAACGAAGCCCTTCGTGCCCACCACCACGTCGGGCGCGGTGGCGCGCAGGTGCTCGGCGAGCGGTGCCAGTTCGGTGCGTTGGGTGGGCGTGGGGTCGGCCTCGAAGTCGGCGGGGAAACGTTTCTGTAGGCGGTCCATGAGCGCCATGTAGTGCCGGGTGCGGGTCGCCGCGTCCGGGCTGTTCAGCGAGATCTCGCGGATCTCGGCCCCGGCCTCGCCCAGCCAGGGCAGGATCGGCTCCGCCTCCAGCAGGGTCACCTCGGCGTCGACGCCGCCGCGCAGCACTCGGGAGAACCGGGTGGCGGCGAGGTAGTTGCCGAACTCGCCCCAGGTCCGGGGCGACAGCACCTGAATGTGCGAACGGTCACGGTGCACGACGGATCTCCTCGGGGAGGGGGTCGGGGGCGGAGGAGGTTTCGGGGAGGGGAGTGGGGGACGGGGCGGGGAACGGGATGGGGGATGCGTCAGGGGAGGGGAGGGGGGACGCGTCAGGGGACAGGGCGGGGGATGTGTCAGGGAACGGGGCGGGGGACGTGTCAGGGGACAGGGTGGGGGACGCGCCAGAGGACGGAAAAGCGGTTTCCGCGAGCGAGGAAGCCGTCCCGGAGAACGCGGCGCCCGGCGGCGCGACGGACCCCGCGGTCAGGTTCTGGAACCACAGCTGGTACGTCAGCAGCGCCCACAGTCGGCGCGAGGTGTCGCGGCGCCCGCTGAGGTGGTCATCGACGAGTCGGCCCACCGCCCGGGCGTCGAACAGGCCGCCGCGGTCCAGGGCGGGCGCCGAGAGGGTGTCCAGCAGCAGCGGGCGCAGTTCCGCGCGCAGCAGGGCGCCGATCGGGGCGCGGAAGCCCAGCTTGGTGCGCTGGACGATCTCCCGCGGCAGCCAGCCCGCGGCCACCCGGCGCAGCAGGTACTTGCTGGTCAGGCGGCGCAGTTTGAGCGAGGTGGGCAGCGAGTTGCCGTATTCGACCAGGTCCAGGTCGAGGAAGGGCGAGCGGAGTTCGAGGGCGCTGCGCATGCCGCCGCGATCCGTCTTCGTCAAGATCACGTCGCGCAGGAAGTGGGCGACGACGGCGAGCTGGCTGCGCTGCACCCCCGTCAGCCCGGGCTGCCCGTTCAGGAGCCGGGAGATCTCCGCGAACGGGTCGTGCCCGGCCACCTCCGCGCGGACGTCCGGGCGCAGCACCCCGGCCGGTTCGCCGTGGCCGAACGGGGCGGTGGAGAGGTAGAAGCGGTGCTCGGGCGCCGCGCGCAGCCCGCGGGCCAGCAGGCCGAGGGCCGCGCCGACGGGCAGGTTGCCGGTGCGGGCGGGCAGCGCGCGGGCGAGGGCGCGCGCCAGCGCCTCCAGCCGGGGGGCCGGCAGTACCCGCAGCAGGACCTCGATCGCCCGCTCGGCCTGGAAGTACCGGTAGCCGAGCAGCAACTCGTCCGCGCCGTCGCCGGTGAGCACCCCGCGGACGTGTTCCCGGGCGGCCCGGCACACGAGCCGGGTGGGCAGCAAGGAAGGGTCGGCGAGCGGCTCGTCCGCGTTCGCGTACTCGGATTCCACCACCTCCGCCAGGTCGCGCCCGCCGATCCGCACCACGTGGTGCTCGGTGCCGAGGTGGCGGGCGACCGTGCGGGCGTGGTCGCTCTCGTCGAAATCCCGCTGTTCGAAGGCGGCGCTGAAGGTCGGCACCGGGCGGTCCGGGGACATCTCCTGCGCCACGGCGGCCACCGCGCTGGAGTCCAGCCCGCCGCTGAGCAGCACCCCGAGCCGGCGGTCGATGCTGGTGACGCGGCGGGCGACGGCGGCGCGGAACAGTTCCTCGAACCGGGCGGCGGCGTCGCGGCCGTTTGGAGGGGGCGGGGGTGAACCGTTGGCGGACGAGATCGGTGTGGGGCCGATGACGGACGAGTCCGGAGCCGAGCCGTTGGTGGACGAGGCCGAGGTCGAGCCGTTGGCGGACGAGTCTGGACCGGCGGTGGACGAGACCGGTGCGGGGCCGTTGGCGGACGAGATCGAGACCGAGAGCGGGGCTGGGGCCGGGCCGAGGGCGGGCCGCCAGTACTCCGTCTCCTCCAGGGCCCCAGTCCCGGCCGTGAAGGTGACGTGGCTCCCCGGGCGGACCTTGTGCACGCCCGTCACGGCGGAACCGGGTGCGCAGAACGCCTGGAGGGTGAGATACCCGGCCAGCGCCCGGACGTCCGGGGTGCGGGGGACGCCGGGGTGGCGCAGCAGGGCGGTCAGCTCGGAGGCGAAGGCGATCCCGCCGGGCACCCGCGCGTAGTAGAGCGGCTTCTTGCCCATCGGGTCGCGGGCCAGCACCGTCGTGCCCGTGCGCGCGTCGTGCAGGGCGAAGGCGAACATGCCGCGCACCTGCCGCAGCACATTCAGGCCGTGCCGCTCGTACAGTTCCACGAGCACTTCGGTGTCGCTGTCCGTGCGCGGGGCCACGCCCGCCGCGCGCAGCGTGCGGCGCAGCTCGGCGTGGTTGTAGATCTCCCCGTTCAGGACGAGCGCCGTGGCGCCGCTCGCGGAGGTGAACGGCTGGCGGCCCCGGTGCGGATCGGTGAAGGTCAGGGCACAGTGCGCGAAGGTC
The DNA here is from genome assembly GCF_040611095.1 of Streptomyces sp. NPDC003077. Taxonomy (NCBI): domain Bacteria; kingdom Bacillati; phylum Actinomycetota; class Actinomycetes; order Kitasatosporales; family Streptomycetaceae; genus Streptomyces; species Streptomyces sp. NPDC003077. The sequence goes on from NZ_JBEXNM010000063.1 coordinate 48,147, forward strand.
ACGCCCCGGTGGTGGCCCCAGCTGGAACCGTCCGGGCCGCGGTGCGCGACGGCGGCCAGCATCCGTTCCGCCGTGGTGCGGGCCGCGTCCCGCCCGCCGCCGGTGTCGGTGAATCCCACGAAGCCGCACATGGCGGTTACGGCCGGTGGGTGGGTGCCATCCCGGGAACCATCCCGGCGGACGAGGCGGCCTGCTGCGGCGGTGCTCCGGCGAGCGACTGCCGGGTCCACTCGATCTGCGTGGCCAGCCCCGTCCGCAGGTCGGTCCGGGCCCGGAAGCCGAGCCGGTGCCGGGCGCGGCCGACGTCGGCCGTGGTCGCCCGCACGTCACCGATGCGCGCGGGGCCGTACCGGGCGTCGGGTGTGCGGCCGGTCAACTCGCCTACGAGGGCGAGGACTTCGTTGACGGAGACGGCGTGCCCCGTGCCGACGTTCAGGACGCCGCCGTCAGGGGCCCCCGCGGCCAGCAGCAGGGCGCGCACCACGTCGGAGACATGGATGAAGTCGCGGATCTGGGTGCCGTCGCCGTAGACATCGATGGGGTCGCCGCCGAGGGTGGCACGGATGACCCGTGAGATGAACATGTCCGGTCGCTGGCCGGGGCCGTAGACGGTGAAGAAACGCAGGGCGCTCACCGAGAGCGCGGCGTCCCGGCGCGCGGCGAAGGCGAGCGCCAGCCGTTCGGCGGCGAGCTTGGTGACCCCGTAGGGGGACAGCGGGTGCGGGACGTCGTCCTCGCTCATCGCGCCGTTCGCGCCGCCGTAAACGCTGGAGGACGAAGCCACGACCACGCGCGGGACACCGGTGCCGACACAGGCGTCCAACAGGCGCTGAGTGGCCAGCACATTGCACTGGAGATACTCGGGGAAATGCGACCAGGACGGTCGGACCCCGGGTATGGCGGCCAAATGGAAGACCACGGAGGCGTTTTCCAGACAGGCCGTGAGATTGGCGGAAGCGAGATCGCCGCGGACCGCGCGGAGGGGGCCGAGCTCGTCGGACGGCGGAATCTCGCCCTCTTCCCACCCGGGTCTGCGATCAATGCCCACCACGTGTTTTCCGGCCCGTCGCAACGCCTTGACGAGATGGGACCCGATGAATCCCGCCGCACCCGTGACCACCACTTTCGTGGACGTGTCGGCCGTGTCGACCCCGTCGCGTGCGTCATACGGCATGCGAATCCCCCTTGTCGATCCGTAGTACCCGGTATTTCAAGGCGGTGTTCTGTGAATGTGGCCGAGATCGTGCGGTGCGCTCGATGGGCGCACGAAGGCAATGGGGCCAGAAGACCTGCGGAGTCTAACAGTGAGGTGAATCATCGGCAACGGTTACCCGATGGGTGTTGATCGTCGAGAAACGGCGGTCGTTGATCGTGAGGAAACGGCGGATGTCGATCACGAGAAAACGGCTCCCGTTGATCACGAGAAAACGACTCCCGTTGATCACGAGGGAACGGCACTCATCGATCACGGATAAGTGCCTGGGTGATCACAGATAAGCGCCTGGGTGATCACGGGAAAACGCCGGATGATCGCTAGAAAACGGCGGGTTGCATTCCGTATGTGGAGCATTTCTGTATCCGGTGTGGCAGCCCCTCTTTCGTTTCCCGGACCGCGCGGGCATGATTCCCCAACGCGGGTGGGGGACTTTATGCTGAGCATTCCGCCGCCGGGGAGCGGTGTTCGGAGAACGACGCTCCGCTTTCGGCGGACCCTGCCCGGCGAACGGCACTCGGGAGATCGGCACTCGGGAGAACGGCGCTCGGCGCTCGGAAGGCCCTGCCCGGCTAATGGCGCTCGACGAACGGTGAACGGCCCTTGGCGAACCCTGCTCGGCCAACGGCACTCGGAGAACAGCGAACGGCACTCGGGAGAACGGCGCTCGGCGCTCGCAGGGCCCTGCTCGGCGAACGGCACCTGGAGACCGGCCAACGGCACTTGGAAACCAGCGAACAACACCCGGGAGAACAGCGAATTCGGCGAGCATCGCCCGGCGAACGGGGAGGGACGCATTGGCAGGCAGCCCGTTGCGGCAGCTCTCCCTGCTGGTCCGCTACCTGCGCGGGGAACGGCCGGCCGTCCTGCTGCTCGCCCTGCTCGTCCCCCTCGGCATCGGACTCCAGCTGGTGGCGCCGCAGATGCTGCGACGGTTCATCGACGGCGCCCTGTCCGCGTCCCCGTCCGGGGTGCTGCTCGGGATCGCCGTCTGGTACCTGGTGGCGGCCCTGGGGCTGCTCGTGGTGACCATCGGCAGCGACACCGTGGCCGCGCGGCTCGCCTGGCGCGGCACCAACCGGCTGCGCGCCGACCTGGTCGCCCACTGCCTGCGCCGGCCCTCCCGCTTCTACCAGCGGCACCCGCCCGGCGAACTCGTCGCCCGGATCGACGGCGACGTCACCCGGCTCGCCTCCGTCATGTCCGCCCTGGTCCTGGAGGTGCTGGCGCAGATCCTGCTGGTCGTCGGCATCCTCGTCGCCCTCTTCCTGCTCGACTGGCGCCTGGGGCTGGTCTTCGCGCCGTTCGCCGCCGCCACCCTCGTCCTGCTGCGGGGGCTGGTGGGGCGCGCCATGCCCTTCGTCGCCGCGCGTCAGGAGGCCTCCGCCGAACTGCTGGGCTTCCTGGAGGAGCGGCTCGCCGGCGCCGAGGACCTCAGGGTCAATGGCGCGGCCGGCCACACCCTGGACGCGCTGGAGGAACGGCAGAACACGCTCTACCAGAGGGCCCTTCGGGCGGCCCGGGTGTCGGTGAGGTGGCCCGCCACCGTGCAGGGCCTGTCCGCGCTCAGCGTCGTGCTCGCCCTCGTCGTCGGCGTCTGGCTGCACGCCCGCGGCGAGCTGTCCACCGGCACCACCTTCGCGTCCCTGTCGTACGCCATGCTGCTGCGCCGCCCGCTGCTGGCCATCACCACCCGCTTCCAGGACCTGGAGGAGGCGACGGTGGCCGTGCAGCGCATCAGAGAGTTGCTCCGCCAGGACGACGCGCCGCCCACGGGCACCGGCCGACTGCCGTCCGGCCCGCTGGGCGCCCGCTTCGACCGGGTGTGTTTCTGGTACGAGCCCGGCGAACCGGTACTGCGCAACGTCTCCTTCCGGCTGTCCCCGGGCGAGCGGCTGGGGATCGTCGGCCGCACCGGGAGCGGAAAGTCCACCGTCGTGCGGCTGCTGTTCGGCCTGCACCACCCGGTGCGCGGTTCGGCCACGGTTGGCGGCCGGGAGATCCGCGACCTCCAGACCCAGGCCCTGCGCAGCCGCGTCGCCCTGGTCACCCAGGAGGTGCAGGTCTTCCACGCGACGTTGCGCGACAACCTCACGTTCTTCGACCGCTCCGTCGACGACCGCCGGTTGTACGACGCGCTCGACGAGGCCGGGCTCACCGACTGGCGCCGCGAGCTGCCCGACGGCCTGGACACGCTGCTCGGCGCCGGGGCGCGGGGCATGTCCGCGGGCCAGGAACAACTGCTCGCACTGGCCCGCGCGTTCTTACGCGACCCGGCCGTGGTCCTGCTGGACGAGCCGACCGCGCGCCTGGACCCGCACACCGAACGGCTGCTGCAACCCGCCGTCGAACGCCTGCTGCACGGCCGGACCGCCATCGTGGTGCAGCACCGGCCGCACGCCCTGAGCACCGTGGACCGCATCCTCGTCCTCGATGGCGGGGCAGTGGTCGAACACGGCGAACGGACGGCGCTCGCGGCCGATCCGGGGTCGCGCTTCCATGGGCTGCTGAATGGTGATGTCCGCACTGGGGATCCCGGCACCGGGGCTCCCCGCACTGAGGATTCCGGTACGGGGGATCCCCGCACCGGGGATCCCCGCGCTGTGGGCCACCGCATGGTGGATCGATGCATGGTGGATCGCTGCACTGTGGATGCCTGCGCCGCGGACGCTCGCACCACGGATCCTTACACGGTGGGCCCCCGCACCGTGAGCCCGCGCACCGTGGACCCACGCACGGTGAATCCCCACGCTGCGGATTTCGGCACGGTGGACCCCCGCACCATGAAGGAAGGCTGATGACGGTGCCGGGCAGTGGGGCGCGCGCCACCATGGGGCGGCTCGGGGCCGTGCTGCGCGGATCGGCCGGTGCCTACTGGACGCTGACCTGCCTATGGGTGCTGCTGCGGGCCGGCACCCTGGCCGTGGGCTTGCTCTTCCAGCAGCTCTTCGACCAGATCGACGGCGGCGGCGTCTGGTTCCTCATCGTCTGGGTGGCGGCTGTCGAAGCGGCCCGGCTGTGCCTCCAGTTCGGCGTGATGATCAACCGGCTGGAACCGCGGGTCCAGTACCGCACCACGGCCCGGCTGCGACGGGCGCTGCTGCGCTCGGCCCTGCACCGCCCCGGCGCCACCGCGCGCACGGCGCCGGGGGAGGCGCTGCGGGCGGTGGGCGAGGACGTCGACGAGACCGGCTTCTTCGTCGCCTGGTCACCGACCAACCTCGCGCACTGGCTGTTCGTCATCGCCTCCGTCACCGTCATGATGCGCATCGACGCGCTCGTCACCACCGCACTGCTGGCGCTGCTGATCCTGGTCACGGTCGTGACGGGCGCGGTCCACGGCCGCTTCCTGCGCTACCGGCGCGCCACCCGGGCCGCCTCCGCCCAGGTCGCCGGCGCCCTGCGGGAGGCGGTCGGCGCGGTGCGGGCGGTGCAGGCGGCCGGCGCCGAGGAGCACGTGGCCGCGCACATCGGGCGGCTGAACGAGGCGCGGGCCCGGGCCGCGGTGCGCGAGCAACTGTTCGCCGGGGTGCAGGGAACGGTGATCGCCAACGCGACCCCGGTCGGCATCGGCCTGGTGCTCCTGCTGACCTCCTCGCTCGCCGACCGTGATGCCTTCAGCGTCGGCGACCTGGCGCTGTTCGCCTTTTACCTCCAGATCCTCGCCGAGGCGCTCGCCTCGATCGGGATGCTCTCGGTGCGGCTGCAGCGGGTCTCGGTGGCGCTGGAGCGGATCACGGAGTTCCTGGGCGGGCGCCTGCGGGAGTCGGTCACGAGGGAGAAGACGGGGACGAACGGGGGCTTCCGGGTGAGGGAGCCGGCGGGCTCGAAACCGAAGTCTGCGAGTCGGAAACCGAAGTCGGCGGAGCCGCGGCTCGCCGCCGGGCCCTCATCGTCCGTGGCATGCATCGACCGAGGAGCGGCCCCCGCCGGTCCCACACTCCAGGAGCTGACCGCCCACGGTCTGACCGCCCGCTACCCCGGTGCGGAACGCGGCATCGAGGACGTGGACCTGACGGTCGTCCGCGGCAGCGTCACCGTGATCACCGGAGGCGTCGGCGCCGGCAAGACCACGCTGATCCGGGCGCTGCTGGGCCTGCTGCCCCACCAGCACGGCACCGTGTGCTGGAACGGCGAACCGCTCACCGACCCCTCGTCCTTCCTGGTGGCGCCGCGTTGCGGCTACACACCCCAGGCGCCGCGCCTTTTCAGCGGGTCGGTACGGGAGAACGTCCTCCTGGGCGTGCGCGACGAGGACGGCCACCACTTCGCCCGGGCCGCGCACACCGCCGTCCTCGCTCCCGACCTGGCGGCCATGCAGGACGGCGCGGACACCATCGTGGGACCGCGCGGCCTCAGACTGTCCGGCGGCCAGCTCCAACGCGCCGCCCTCGCCCGGATGCTGGCCCGCCGCCCCGAACTGCTGATCCTGGACGACGTCTCCAGTGCCCTGGACCCCGACACCGAGCACCTGCTGTGGACGAGGCTGCTGGACGGCAACGCCACCGTCCTGGCGGTGTCGCACCGCCCCACACTGCTGCGGGCCGCCCGGCACGTGCTCGTCCTCAAGGACGGCCGGGTGGACGCTCAAGGGACGCTGGACGACGTGCTGGCCGCGTCCGCCGAGATGCGGCGCCTGTGGGCGACGGAGCGGTGAGGCCCCCGCCCCTGGCCGCGTCCCACGCCCCCCGGCCCCGCCCCCCCGCGCCCCCCCCCCCCGGAGCCCCCCCCCCCCCCCAAAAGGGGC
>NZ_JBEXNM010000064.1:0-53204 GCF_040611095.1 Streptomyces sp. NPDC003077
GGCGCCCCGTCGGGGTGCCACGCGGGATCCGTACGAGGACGCGGGACGGCTCGGGGCAAGAAGCGGCACCGCCCCGGCCCGCCCCGCGTACGGACCCGCACGCGGGCACGCGAAGAGGCCGGAGCCCCTTGGCGTCCGGCCTCTTCGGTCTTACGGCAGGCGCTGATCAGCCACGCAGGGCCTGGACCGCGGCCTCCAGCCGCTTGCCGTAGTCCTCGTCCGCCTTGCGGAAGTTCTCGATCGCGCGCTGGGCGATGTCGTCGCGCGAGACCTTCGAGATGAAGCCCGCCAGGTTGTTGATCAGGCGCTCCTTCTCGTCCTCCGACATCAGGCGGTACAGGTTGCCGGCCTGCACGAAGTCGTTGTCCTCGGCGTGCGAGGGCGCCTCGTGCTCACCGGTGTAGCCGGTCACCGCGGCGGGCTGCCACAGGGCCTTGCCGGTCTGGACGGGGCCGGCGAAGCTGTTCGGCTCGTAGTTCTTGGCCTTGCCGTGGCGGCCGTCGTACATGTAGCCGTCCCGGCCGTAGGTGCGCGCCTCGGTGGCGTGCGGGCGGTTCACCGGCAGGTGGTCGGCGTTGATGCCGACGCGGTAGCGGTGCGCGTCCGCGTAGGCGAACAGGCGGCCCTGGAGCATCTTGTCGGGGGACGGGCCGATGCCCGGCACGAAGTGGTGCGGGGAGAAGATCGACTGCTCGACCTCGGCGAAGATGTTCTCCGGGTTGCGGTTGAGCTCCAGCTTGCCGACCTCGATCAGCGGGTAGTCCGCGTGCGGCCAGACCTTGGTCAGGTCGAACGGGTTGAAGCGGTAGTTCGCCGCCTCCGCCGCCGGCATGACCTGGACGCTGACGGTCCAGGACGGGAACTCGCCGCGCTCGATGGCCTCGCGCAGGTCGCGCTGGTGGCTGTCCGGGTCCTCACCGGCGAGCTTGTTGGCCTCTTCCTGGGTGAGGTTCTTGATGCCCTGGTCGGTCTTGAAGTGGTACTTGACCCAGAAGACCTCGCCCGCCTCGTTGCTCCACTGGAAGGTGTGCGAGCCGAAGCCGTCCATGTGACGGTAGGAGGCCGGGATGCCGCGGTCACCGAACAGCCAGGTCACCTGGTGGGTGGACTCGGGCGACAGGCCCCAGAAGTCCCAGACGTTGTCCGCCTCCTGCGAGCCGGTGTACGGGTCGCGCTTCTGGGTGTGGATGAAGTCGGGGAACTTGATGGCGTCCTTGATGAAGAACACCGGGGTGTTGTTGCCGACGAGGTCGTAGTTGCCCTCTTCGGTGTAGAACTTCACCGCGAAGCCGCGCGGGTCACGCACTGCGTCCGCCGCGCCGAGGTTGCCCGCGACGGTGGAGAAGCGCAGGAAGACCTCGGTCTCCTTGCCGATCTCCGAGAGGAACTTGGCGCGGGTGTACTTCGTGACGTCCGCGGTCACGGTGAAGGTGCCGTACGCGCCGGCGCCGCGGGCGTGGACCACACGCTCCGGGATGCGCTCGCGGTTGAAGTGCGCGAGCTTCTCGATGAGCAGCTGGTCCTGGATCAGACCGGGGCCGCCTATGCCGGCCGTCTCGCTGTTCTGGTTGTCCGCGACCGGAGCCCCGGCCTCCGTGGTCAGCGGTCCGGTGGTGCTCTCTACCGACACAGTGCGCCTCCTGAGTGATCTGCCTGCCCTTGGCTTGCGCCGCAGCCGATCCTACATTGGACAATGTCTAAGTCAAGAAGCTCCCGAATTTCTTACCTGATCCGGTGATGGACACACCGCTGCTACCCTTGTTCCTTATCTGACTGATAGGTGATTGGCATGAGTGACCTGCTGGAACGACTCCGGGGACGCGGCTGGCGGCTGACCGCGCAGCGACGCGTCGTCGCCGAGGTGCTCGACGGGGACCACGTCCACTACACCGCCGACGAGGTGCACGCCCGGGCCACGGAACGACTCCCCGAGATCTCGCGCGCCACCGTCTACAACACCCTGGGCGAGCTGGTGTCCCTGGGCGAGGTGATCGAGGTCAGCACGGACGGGCGGGCGAAACGTTACGACCCCAACGCCCACCACGATCACCAGCACCTGATCTGCTCCCGGTGCGGCACCATCCGCGACGTCCACCTTGAGGGCAACCCCATGGCCGCGCTCCCGGAACCGGAACGCTTCGGCTTCCAGGTCTCCGAGGTCACGGTCACCTACCGGGGCATCTGCCCGACCTGCGCCCAGGCCGACTGACCCCGGGCCGGCCGGCTTCCGCGTCGACCGCCCACAAGACGGCCCGGCCGCCCACAAGGCAGGCCGACCGCCCACAAAGACGGCCGGACCCCGCACGGTCTGCCCGTCACGCCCCAGACAGCGCACGCGCCAGGCGCACCCACCGGCGCGCGTCGTTCCGTCGCGCCCTCTTCCGTGCCGCACCCTCCCGTACGGGCCTTGCGCGCCCCTCGACGAGACGCACACCCCACCCGTCGCCCCAGCTTGTCGAAACGTACGCGAAAAACACCGAAGGCCCGGATTCGTCACGTAAACGAATCCGGGCCTTCGGTGTTCAGTAGCGGGGACAGGATTTGAACCTGCGACCTCTGGGTTATGAGCCCAGCGAGCTACCGAGCTGCTCCACCCCGCGTCGGTATGCCCCAACACTAACCCCAGGCCGCCGACCCGCGCAAATCACCGTGCGTCGCGCCCAGGCCAGTGCTCGCGACCCGCCCCTTACGCGCTCAGTTCCTCCTGGAGGGCCGCCCGCAGCCGGGCCGCGCGCTCCGCCACCTCGGGCGGCCCGCACTCCACGGCCCGCGCGCACCACCGGTGCCCCTCGGCGAGCGCGCCCCGCCGGGCGGCGAGCAGCGCCAGGCGCAGCGCGGCGCGCCCGTGCCCGTTCTCCGCGGCCCGGGTCCACCACAGCGCGGCCTCCGGAAGGCTGCCCTCACGAGCCAGCAGCAGCCCGAGGTTGAACGCCCCGTTGCGGCTGCCCGCCTCGGCCGCGGCGCGGTACCAGCTCGCGGCCTCCCACGCGTCCCCGCGCGCCGCCGCGAACATGCCGACCCGCACCTGGGCGCGGCGGTGCCCCTGCCGTGCCGCCCGCTCGTACCACCGGGTGCTCTCCTCGTCCCGCTCCCCCGCCGACCCGCGGTCCAGCAGGTCGGCGAGCCGGAAGGCGGCCTCCGCGCTGCCGCCCTCGGCCGCGCACCGCAGGTGGCGCTCGGCGGCCTCGGTGTCGCCGTCCCTCAGGTGCGCGATGGCCACCTGGAGGGCCGCCTCGGTGTGCCCGGCCTCGGCGGCGCGCTCGTACCACCGCTGCGCCAGCCGCTCCTCACCGCGCCCGGCGTGCAGGATGCCGAGGTTGAACGCCGCGTCCACGCTGCCCGCCTCGGCGGCCTTGGAGAACCACGGTTCGGCTCCGGCCGCGTCACCGCGCTGGAGCAGCAGCACGGCGAGCGCGTTGGCGGCCTCGCGGTGCCCCGCGTAGGCGGCCCGGCGGTACCACTGCTCGCCGCGCCCGGCCCGGCCCTGCTCGGCGCAGAGCAGCCCGATGTTGTAGGCGCCGTTCACGTCGCCGGCCTCCAGGGCGACCCGGTACCAGCGCTCGGCGGTCTGTGTCTCGCCGCGGTCGGCGTGCAGCGCGCCGAGCGCGTTGGCGGCGTTGCCGTCGCCGTCCTGGGCGGCGCGCCGCCACCATTCGGCCGCGCTGTCCTCGTCCCCGGCGTCCCGCAGCAGGAAGCCCAGCGCGCAGGCGGCGCGCGCCTCCCCGCTCTTGGCGGCGCACAGGTACCAGTGCGCCGCCTCCTTCGTGTCGCCGCGCTCCTCCAGGAGCGTGCCCAGGTGGAGGGCGGCGCGGCGGTGGCCGCGCGCGGCGGCCTGCCGGTACCACTGCTCGGCCTCGGCCTGCGGCTCACCGCTCGCGGCCTTGGCCTCTTCTGGGGCGGCGCGCCCGCCGAGGGTGTGCGGGCCGCGGTCGCCCTTCGTCGCGCGCTCCTCCAGGATGCGGGCCAGCCGGTAGGCGGCCTCCCGGTGGCCGCGCTCGGCGGCGGCCCGGAACCACCGCTCGGCGCCCACGTCCCCCCGGTGCTCCAGCAGGTCGGCGAGCGCGTACGCGCCCAGGTAGTGGCCGGACTCGGCGGACTGGCGCAGCCAGTATTCGGCGGCGGGCTCGTCGCCCCGTTCGCGGTAGTGCCGCCCCAGGGCGTGCGCCGCGGCGGCGGAGCCAGCCACGGCGGCGATCCGCCACCATCCGGCGGCCTCGTCGGCGTAGCCCCGCTGGTGGAGGAGGACGCCGAGGTTGTTGGCGGCGGCCCGGTCGCCGGCGGCGGTGGCGGAGCGCAGGTGGGGCTCGGCGCCGTCCAGGTCTCCGCGGCGCAGCAGCAGCGCGCCCAGCACGCTCATGGCGGCGGTGTCCCCGGCTTCGGCGGCGCGGCGGTGTCCGGACTCGATGACGGCGTCGGACGCGTCCGCCGCGTCGGCGACCTCCATGGCGTCCATCGCGTCCAGCGGCACGTCGTTTCCCTGCCCGCCATCGGGCGCGTGCGCCAACGTACCTGTCTCCAACAACCTCGCCTTGTCCCCCATAAGGGCCATCGTCGCACCACCCGTAACCCGGGTACACCTCGTATACCGCAGCCAGTGAGGTCACTACAGCGTTTTGTCGACTTCCCGACACAGAGACACGCCAAACCCTCGCTCTCCGGTTCCGCTCCGTGCCGGCGCGCCCTCGGGAACGGCCCGTACGGCGCCCGCGACAGCGACCACACATCCGCGCACACCACGCCCACCGGGGGCACACACCACGAGCATGCGCGTACGCAGCGTATACAAACACGCACGGTGCGTACACATCCGTAAGCATGACGAAGGCCCGGATCCTGTAGCGGATCCGGGCCTTCGTCTTTTCAGTAGCGGGGACAGGATTTGAACCTGCGACCTCTGGGTTATGAGCCCAGCGAGCTACCGAGCTGCTCCACCCCGCGTCGTTGTATTTCAACCCTACCACGACGCGGGACGGGGCCCGGCCTCAGCGGCCGGGCCGTGGCTCAGCCGCCCTGTTGGCCGTCCTTCTGGTTCCCCTTGTCGGCGTTCTTTCCGTCGGTGTTCTTGCCGTCGGCGTTCTTGCCGTCGCCGGAACCCGGCCCGGAAGCGGCCTTCTTCTCCGCCTCGATGGCCCGGTCGAGCGCCTCCTCGATCTTCTTCTGGGCGTCGCCGAACGCGCCCCAGTCGCCGGACCGGCGGGCCTGCTCGCCCTCCTCGATGGCCTTCTTGGCCTCGTCCAGCGCGTCCTGGACGCTCTGCTGATCGCCGATCGACGGCGGGCGGCCCGTGTCGCCGCCGGTGGCCGGCGGCTTCTTGCCGGTGTCCGCCGCCTTGCTGTCGAAGACCACGTCCAGCGCCTCCTCAAGGCTGTCCCGCAGCACCGGCTTGCTGTCGCCGTAGCTGACGAGCACCTTCTTCAGGAGCGGGTAGTCGGTGCCGGCGCCGCGCAGGAAGACCGGTTCGACGTACAGCAGGCCGCCGTCCAGGGGGACAGTGAGCAGGTTGCCGTACTCGATCTCCGAGTCGCCCAGCTTCTTGAGGACGTTGAGTTCGTCGGCGATCGTCGGATCGGAGTTGAACTTGGACTGCACGAGCTGCGGACCCGGCACCGGCGTCTGGGACGGCAGTTTCAGGATGCGGATCTTGCCGTAGTCCGGACTCTTGGCGTCCGCGTCGACGGCCATGAAGGCGCCGAGGTTGTCGCGCTTGTTGGGCGTGAAGGTGGTCGTCAGCGAGAAGGTCTGCTTCTCCTGGTCCGGCATCTTCATGCTCAGGTAGTACGGCGGCACCGAATTGCCCGACTTGTTCGTCGGGTCGTTCGGGATCTGCCAGCGCTCGCTGCCGGTGTAGAACGTACCCGGGTCCTTGACGTGGTACGTCGTCAGGAGCTGGCGCTGCACCTTGAACAGGTCCTGCGGGTAGCGCAGGTGGGCCATCAGCGAGTCGCTGATCGCGCTGCGCTTCTCGACGGTGCTGGGAAAGGACTTCATCCAGGTCTTCAGGACCGGGTCCTTGGTGTCCCACTGGTAGAGCTTGACGGTGCCGTCGTACGCGTCGACCGTCGCCTTGACCGAGTTGCGGATGTAGTTGACCTGGTTCTGCTGGGCCACGACCGCGCGCTGACCGTTGGTGAGCGAGTCGGCGGTGGTGTCGCCGAGCGTGGTGCGCGAGGCGTACGGGTAGCCGTTGCTGGTCGTGTACGCGTCCACGATCCACTGGATGCGGCCGTCGACGACCGCCGGGTAGGCGTCGCCATCGATGGTCAGCCACGGCGCGACGGCCTCGACGCGCTCCTTGGGCGTGCGGTTGTACAGGATCCGCGAGCCCTCGCCGATCGCGCCGGAGTACAGGATCTGCGGCTCGCCGAAGGCCACCGCGTACGCGGCGCGGTTGAACGGGTTGGCGAGGTTGACCCCGCTCTTGCCCTTGTAGCTGTAGCTCTTCTCGCCGGTGTCGTCGGAGTAGTCCAGCTCCTTCTGCGGCCCGCCCACGATGGAGTACTGCGTGGTCTTCTCGCCGTAGTAGACGCGCTGCTCGTACTTCCCGAGCTGGCCCTCCGACGGCAGGTCGCTCTCGCTGTACTTCGGGCCGCCGCCGTCGGCGGTCTCGGTGCCCTTGGCCGCGACCGCGCCGTAGCCGTGGGTGTACTTGAAGTGGTCGTTGATCCAGTTCCGCTCGGGGATGCCGGCGATGTTCAGCTCGCGCAGACCGATGACGGTGTCCTGCTCCTTTCCGTCCTTGTCCTTGTAGCGGTCGACGTCAAGGGTGGAGGGGAACTGGTAGTAGCCGCGGACCTGCTGCTGTTGCTGGAAGGCCGGCGAGACCACGTTCGGGTCCAGCAGCCGCATGCTCGCGGTGGTGTCGGCGTTGTCCCGCAGCTTGTCGCGGTCCGCCTTCGACGTGGGCTTGTAGTCGCCCTTGTAGCCCGTCACGGCCGACTCGCCGATGTCGTACGCGTCGCGGGTGGCCTTGATGTTCTGCTTGATGTACGGCGCTTCCTTGGCCTGCTCGTTCGGCTGGACCTGGAACTTCTGCACGATCGCCGGGTACAGGCCGCCGATGAGGATCGCGGAGAGCACCATCAGGCCGAACCCGATCACGGGCAGCTGCCACGTACGGCGCCAGAGGGTGGCGAAGAAGAGCACCGCGCAGATGGCGGCGATGAAGAACAGGATCGTCTTCGCCGGCAGGTAGGCGTTGGCGTCGACGTAGCGCAGGCCCGTCCAGCCGTCGGCCGACTTCAGGCCGCTGGACTTCACGGCGAGGCCGTACCGGTCGAGCCAGTACGCGACGGCCTTGAGCGTCACGAACAGGCCCAGCAGGACGGACAGGTGCCCGGTGGCGGCGGCGGTGGCCCGCGAACCGGGGCTGGTCAGCCGCAGCCCGCCGTACAGGTAGTGCGTCAGCGCCGCCGCGATCAGGCACAGCACCGCGCAGGCGAACCCGAAGCTCAGCAGGAAGCGGTACCAGGGCAGGTCGAAGGCGTAGAACGAGACGTCCTTGCCGAACTGCGGGTCCGTCTTGCCGAACGGCACGCCGTTCACCCACTGGAGCCACGTGCGCCACTGCCCGGAGGCGGAGGCGCCCGCGATCAGGCCCACCAGGGCCGTGACGGCGATCAGCACCCACTTCTTGAAGGGCGCGATGCCCATCCGGTAGCGGTCCAGGTTCTGCTGTTCCGAGGACATCGCGCTGAGCGGTGGCCGCAGCCGGTGCGCCAGCCAGATGTTGATCCCCACCGCCAGGGCCATCAGCAGGCCGAAGGCGGCGAACAGTCCGATCTTGGTCCACAGGGTGGTGGTGAAGACCGAGGAGAAGTTCACCGAGCGGTACCAGAGCCAGTCGGTCCAGAACCCGGCGAACATGACGAAGAGCATGGCCAGCACCGCCAGCACGCCCACTGTCATGAGCAGGGTCCGGATCCGCCGGGACGGTCGGCCGACTCTGATCCGTGGCCCTGTCGGGCCTCCGCCGCGGTCCGGCATCTGGAAAGCCAAGGTGCGCACCTCGAAGTTCGCTGTCGTGTATGCGGGCCCGGCGATAGTAGGACCCACTGTTGCAACTTACTAAGGCTTTACTCGGTTCCCGATTTCCGGGGTGGACAAGGCACGATGTTGGACATGACCAACCTCCCCCTTGACGGCGGCACCCCGCTCGCCGCCGACCCCCTGACCCGCGCCGTGCTGGAGATCGACGAGTACGCCTCCGGACTCGGCTGGGACCAGCCCGCCCGTCTGTTCGCCCTCGTCGACTCGGCCAAGCTCCGCGCCCAGGAGCCGGCGCTCGCCGAACAGCTCGGCATCGACGACTCCGCCACCACTTCCCTGACCCCCATCGAGCAGGACGAGGTCCCCGCCGACGTCCCGCTGGACGAGTTCCTCGCCACCATCGCCTGGCCCGACCCGGTCATCGGGTGCGCGCTCACCGTGGAGCGCCTGATGCTGCCGCCGTCCGCCGAGGACTCCGTACCGGAGGACCTCGACGAGGAGCGGCTCGCCAAGTGGGTCGCCGAGCACCCGGACCGCCAGGAGGTCCGGATGACGGTGGCGGTGCTGCGGACCGGGGCGCGCGAGTCGGCGCTGCGGCTGCGCGAGAAGGACTCCGCCTCCGAGGTGCTGACCGGGGCCGCGCTGGTCCCGGGGCTGGCGGACGCGCTGGCGGCGACGTTCGAGGGGTGAGGGGCTGGGGGGGCTCGGGGCGTTTGAAGCGCTTGAGCCGTTTTGGGTGCTTTCGGCCCTGAGAGTCCGGGGGGCCTTGCAGGCGGCGCGGGCCTTGCATCCCTTGTGGGCCCTGAGGGCCGGTCCGTCCGCGTTGGGGGGCGCGGCGGGCTTGCGCCCGGTCGGGCTCGGGGGCTCGGGGCGGGCTTGGGCCGGTTCCGGGGGCTCGGGACGGCTGGGGCTCGTCGGCTGGGCGCGGGCTCGGGCGGGCCTGAGACCGGCTGCGGACGAGCCTGGTGCCTGGGCGGCTTCGGCCGTCCGCGGTCGGTGCCTCGGGAGGCTTCGGCCGCCCGGGACCGGTGGCCCACCTCACGCCGGCGCGACCGTACACAACGTCGCTTCGGCGCGCGCGGTCCTCGTCAGGAGCGGCCCGTGGCGCAGCTCGGCAGGTGGGCCGTGTCGCCCTTGCGGATCTTTTCGAGGGCCTTCATCGCGTCGTCGATGGTGCGCACCTTGACCAGCCGCAGGCCGTCCGGGGTCTCCTTCGACGCGGTGGTGCAGTTGTCCTCCGGCGTGAGGAAGAACTCCGCCCCCTTGGCACGCGCGGCGACCGTCTTCATCGAGATGCCGCCGATCGGGCCGACCTTGCCGTTCTCGTCGATCGTCCCCGTACCGGCCACGAACTTGCCGCCCGTCAGGTCCTCGGGGGTGATCTTGTCGACGATCCCGAGCGCGAACATCAGGCCGGCGCTGGGACC
This sequence comes from Streptomyces sp. NPDC003077, assembly GCF_040611095.1. NCBI lineage: Bacteria > Bacillati > Actinomycetota > Actinomycetes > Kitasatosporales > Streptomycetaceae > Streptomyces > Streptomyces sp. NPDC003077. The sequence goes on from NZ_JBEXNM010000064.1 coordinate 9,414, forward strand.
GCCGACGTCGGCGAGCTTGATGTCGATCGAGAACGGAAAAATGTGATCGATACCGGCCTGAATGCCGACGATGGCCCGTCCCTTCGGCCCCGACGCGGTGCTGAGTGAGATCTCCTTCTCGCCGCCCTCGGGCCGTTTGCCCTTCTTCTCGGCCGCCGCGGCGTCCTTCGCCGGAATGATTGTGAAGCGCACCTTCTCGCCGGCCTTGTGCTTGGTGACCAGTTCGGCCACCTCGCCGTGGTTCTTGACCGGCGTGCCGTCGACGGCCTTGATCACGTCACCGGCGTGCAGCTTCCCGTCGGCCGGCTTGCCCTTCACGACGGACGCCACGACCGTCTGCGTCTGGACCGGGATGTCCAGCGCCTTGAGGGCGGCCACCTTGGCGCTCTCCTGGGACTGGCTGAACTCCTCGGCGTTCTCCTGGTCGGCCTGCTCCGGGGTCTGGTCCTGCGGGTAGAGCGTGCGCTGCGGAACGACGGCGTTGTCCCTGGTCAGCCAGCCGTACACCGCCTCGAAGAGGTTCATCTTGTACTGCGGGCCGGTCACCCGGACCGTCGTCATGTTGAGGTGCCCGGTGGTCGGGTAGGTCTCGTGGCCCGAGATCTGGAGCACCGGTTCGCCGTCGTGGTCCCCGAGCGTGTTGACCGTCGGCCCCGGCGACATCTCCCCGTAGGGGACGGGGATGAGCACTCCGGCGCAGAGCAGCGCGATCAACATGAGGGTCGAGGCGAGCAGCGTCGCGGTGCGGCGTGGCATGGAACGACAGTACGGGACCGGTCCGACAAGCGAATCGCGGGGCCGCCCGTACGGGCGTGCGGTCAGGCGGCGCCGGTGAGAAGCGTGGCCGACTGGTCAGGCGGCGGTCCTCGCGGGAGGGGGCCGGCTCGTCAGGCGACGGTCCTCACGGGACGGACCCGCTGGTCAGGCGGCGTCGGAGCCGGAACGCTCCTTCTCCATGGCCTCGCGGAAACGGGCGTAACCCGCCAGCTCCGCGACATCGCCGGCCTTGCGGTTGCGCGTCGCCCAGGTACTCCAGATCGCCGCGGCGATGACGGCGAGCACCGGGATCAGCAGCCAGAGAAGAGCACCCACAGCGGCCCTCCCGATCCTTTTCGCGCAACCGCACCGACGGATAAGCAGATTAACCACTCAACAGCACAACGCCCGCGACAGGGGCCGGTTACGCCACCGGCGCGTCGCGCAGCCGTTGGTGAGACGCGCCGGTGAGCCGGAAGGTTCCTTCCCTATGGCGGAGCCCGCGGGGGACGGGCGGGGCGCTCGCCCTCGTCGCTCGGGCACCGTCCCAAAGGCCGGAGGGCTCAGGCCCCCACCCACTCCTCCGAGCCGTCGGAGAACGTCTGGTGCTTCCAGATCGGCACCTCGTGCTTGAGGTCGTCGATCAGGCGGCGGCAGGCGGCGAAGGCCTCGGCCCGGTGCGGGCAGGAGACGGCGACCACGACGGCCAGGTCGCCGATCGTCAGGTCACCCACGCGGTGGACGGCGGCCAGCGCGCGGACCGGGAAGTCGGCCACCACCCTTTCGGCCACCCGCCGCAGCTCGGCTTCGACGGAGGGGTGCGCGGAGTAGCCGAGCCCGTCCACGTCGGCTCCGCCGTCATGGGACCGGACCGTGCCGACGAACAGGGCCGTGCCGCCCGCGGCGCCGTCCCTGACGGCCGCGAACACCTCGTCGACGGACAGGGGCGTCTCCCGGACGGCCAGGAGGCGGATCGGGTCGGCGGCGGCCCGCTCCCCGGGGTGGTCGGGAGCGGGGCGCGGCGGGTGGGCCGGGCCCGTGGCGGGCTGCTCGTCGGTGCGGGGGGCGCGTGGCTGGGGGGCATGCGTGCCGGACATGCGGACCATCGTGCCCCACCTGGGGCGTTCCGCGGAATGGCCGTTCCACCGGACGTGCCGGGGTTTCGTATGGAGGCTCGTACAGCGTCGGCGCGGGGCGGTTCCTCGGGCCGCCGGGGGGCGGGCGCCTCCGGCAGCGGCGCCCGAGGAGGTGAGCGTGCGGCGCTACGGGGGCCGGGAGCGGGGCCCGGTCGGCAGGCCAGGATGTATCGGGGGCGGCAGGGCGCGGGAGGCGGTGGAGGGCACGGCGCGCACGGCCTGCGATGCAGCGCACGGATGCGTCCGCGCCCGCGCGCGTCCCGGCGCGCGCACTACCCGAGCGCGGGAGCGCGAGCCGGCCCGCTCGCAGGAACGCTCCCCTCCCAGACCCGCACGCGCTCCCGGGCCCGCAACCGCCCCGGCGGCGTCAGATGCGCCGCCGTGCCTTGCGGGCGCGGCGGACCAGGGCGGCGGTGCCCAGCAGGGCGACCGTGGCACCGGCGGCGCCCGCCGCGGTGGCGTCCTTGCGGCCCAGACGGCGGCCCGCGAGCGTGTGGCGGCCCGCGACCTCCTCCAGCAGCTCGGCCAGCACCTCCTCGTTCGTCCACCGGGGGCGCCAGCCCGCCGCGTGCAGGCGGCTGCCGCTGACCACCCAGGGGTGCATCGTGTAGGCGAGGTCCCCGGCGGGCGAGGGCGTCAGGCCGATCCGGTGCAGCCGTGCGGCGGCGCCCAGGGCGACCGAGGACGGCAGCTCCATGCGCCGGATGCCGCTCAGCTCCTCGATCTCCTCCTGCTCCAGCCAGCCGTCGCAGCCCACCGCCAGCTCGCCCTCGACCTTCTCCAGGGCCGCGTACTCCAGGGCGCCGACCAGGTCCTCGACGTGGCAGAACTGCCAGGTCGGCCGGGAGCCCGCCACCACCAGGAGACGCGGGGACTCGAAGTACCGGGTCAGCGCGGTGTCGGTGCCGCCCACCAGGACGGCGGGGCGCAGGACGGTGACGTTCAGGCCGGGGTGCGCGCGGGGCGCGCGGCGGGCCAGGCGCTCGATCTCCAGGAGGTCGCCGACCCCGGTGGCGTCGGGGGTGGCGCGCAGCTCGGCGTCCTCGGCCAGCGGCACGTCGTTGTCGGGCAGCGCCCCGTAGACCATGGCGGAGGTGCACAGCACGACGCGGTGGACGCCGGCCGCCGCGGCGGCCGTGAGCACCGTCTGCGTACCGCGCACGTTGTACGCCGTACGGGCCGCGGCGTCGGTCTCCAGGTCGAGGTCGACCGCCAGGTGGACGACGACGTCGGCGCCGCGCAGTTTGTCGGCGATGGCCGGATCCCGCACGTCGAGGACGTGCCAGTGCGCCTCGGCGGCCTCCCCGCGCCGTTCGTCGATGGCCACCACCCGCTTGACCTCGTCGGACGCGGCCAGCGCCCGGGTCAGCAGGGCACCGACCCCGGAAGCGGCGCCGGTGACCGCGACGACGGGCCGTCGCAGCCCCGTCACGGGGGCGTCACCTGCCGTTCCGGCTGCTTTCTCGGTCGTTGCCGCAACGTTTCGCGCTGCGCGAACGGACGGATCTGGGGAACTCACCGGGCGTCTCCAGCGGTTGTCTTCAGTACGAACGCGTACTGACACGTACGTACCAGGTGGCGTCCATCCTGCCGCAGGCACCATGACAGCGGAGCACCGAGCCCCGAAGCCGCGCGGGGTGTCTAGGCTGGAAGGAGTTGTCGGGCAGCCGCCGTCGGCCCCGGGCCGGCGGCCCTACGAGCCGAGGAAACCCGTGAGTGATACCCCATTTGGATTCGGCCTTCCGCCGGAGGAGCCGGAGGACGGCGACAACGGCAAGCAGAAGGGCGGCCAGGGAGGTAGCCAGGGCCCCGCGAACCCGTTCGGGTTCGGCGGCGGGAGCGGTGGCGCGGACAATCCGTTCGCGGCGCTCTTCGGCGGCATGGGCGGCCTTGGTGGCGAGATGAACCCTGGCGACCTGGGCGCCGCCTTCCAGAAGCTCGGCCAGATGCTCTCGTACGAGGGCGGGCCGGTGAACTGGGACATGGCCAAGGACATCGCCCGCCAGACCGTGGCCCAGGGCGCCGAGGACGGCAGCAAGGACGCGAGCGTGTCGCCGGGCGAGCGGGCGGCCGTCCAGGAGGCGGTCCGCCTGGCCGACCTGTGGCTGGACGGTGTGACCTCGCTCCCCTCGGGCGCGCACACGGTCGTGGCGTGGAGCCGGGCGGAGTGGGTCGAGGAGACCCTGCCGGTCTGGAAGGAACTGGTGGACCCGGTCGCCGAGCGCGTCGGCATGGCGATGGGCGACGTCCTGCCCCAGGAGATGCAGGCCATGGCGGGCCCGCTGCTGGGGATGATGCGCTCCATGGGCGGCGCGATGTTCGGCACCCAGATCGGGCAGGCGCTGGGCGTCCTAGGCGGCGAGGTCGTCGGTTCCACGGACGTCGGGCTGCCCCTGGGCCCGGCGGGCAAGGCCGCGCTGCTTCCGGGCAACGTGGCGAACTTCGGCAAGGGCCTGGGCATCCCCCTGGACGAGGTGCGCCTCTACCTGGCGCTGCGCGAGGCCGCCCACCAGCGGCTCTTCGCCCACGTGCCGTGGCTGCGCTCGCACCTGTTCGGCGCGGTGGAGGGCTACGCCCGCGGCATCAAGGTGGACACCACCAAGCTGGAGGACGTGGTCGGCCAGTTCGACCCGCAGAACCCCGAGGAGCTGCAGAGCGCGCTCCAGCAGGGCATGTTCCAGCCCGAGGACAGCCCGGAGCAGAAGGCCGCGCTGGCCCGCCTGGAGACGGCGCTTGCGCTGGTCGAGGGCTGGGTGGACGCGGTCGTGCACGCCGCCGCCGCGCCGCACCTGCCGTCGGCGGACGCGCTGCGCGAGACGCTGCGGCGCCGCCGGGCGACCGGTGGCCCGGCCGAGCAGACGTTCGCCACCCTGATCGGCCTGGAGCTGCGCCCGCGGCGCCTGCGGGACGCCGCGCGCCTGTGGGCCTCCCTGACGGACGCCCGGGGCCTGGAGGGCCGCGACGGCCTGTGGGAGCACCCGGACATGCTGCCGACCGCCCAGGACCTGGACGACCCCGACGGCTTCGTGCACCGCGAGCACCTGGACTTCTCCGAGCTGGACAAGATGCTCGGCGAGGCCGCGAGCGGCAAGGGGCCGGACCTGAAGAAGCCGGAGCAGCCCTCCGGTGACGACCGGCCGGGCCGGGAGCCCGGGACGTCCGACGGCGAGGGCGACGACGGCAAGTGAGCCTGCACGACGACGCGACGCGGACCCTGAAGGAGTGGTCCGCGCCGTCCACCGATCAGGAAGACCTGCGGCTGACCTACCTGGACCACCTCGCCGCCCATACGGACGGCGTGTGGCGGTCGTGTGCGGACGGCCACATCACGGCGAGCGCCCTGGTGATCGACCCGGTCGGCGAGCGGGTGCTGCTCACGCTGCACCGCAAGCTGAGGATGTGGCTCCAGATGGGCGGCCACTGCGAGCCGGCGGACGGCACGCTGGCGGACGCCGCGCTGCGCGAGGCCCGCGAGGAGTCCGGCATCGCCCGCGGGCTGACGCTGCTGCCGGGCGGGCCGGTGCGCCTGGACCGGCACCTGACGCCGTGCGCCTGGCACCTGGACGTCCAGTACGCGGCGGTGGTCCCCGAGGGCGCCGAGCCGGTGATCAGCGAGGAGTCGCTGGACCTGCGCTGGTTCGGTTACGACGAGGTGGCGGAGGTCGCCGACACTTCGGTGGTCCGCCTCATGGAACGCACCCGGGCGCTGCTGTAGGAACCCGCTTCGAGAGCCTTCCAACGGCTTGGGGCGGCTGCTGTCGGGCCCTCGGAAGCCGTACGCCCTGCCCCGCGAGGCACCGGCGCCCCCTGACGTGCGGATGCCCGTGGCCCATCGGACCACGGGCATCCGTCTGCCGGCGCTCGTCCGCCGGTCACTCCGTGCGGGCGGCCGGGACGTGGGGCAGCCGCTCGGCGGCGACCACTCCCTCCAGGTAGCCGCGCGCCCGCTCCGTGCGGGGGTAGGCGTCCAGCAGCCGCCAGAAGCGCGGGCCGTGCCCCGGCACGAGGAGATGCGCGAGTTCGTGCAGGAGCACGTAGTCGATGACGTACTCCGGCATGCCCTGAAGGCGGTGCGAGAGGCGGATACTGCCTTCGGCCGGGGTGCAGGAGCCCCACCGGGTGTTCTGATTGGTGACCCAGCGCACCGAGGCGGGGCGCGCCCGGCCGTCCAGGTACTGCCCCGACAGACGCTCCGCGCGCTCGGCCAGATCGCTGTCCCCCAGCATCCGCCGGCTCTCCTGGGCCGCGAGCTTGTCCAGCATGACCGTCACCCAGCGCCGTTCCTCGGCCTCGGACATCCGGGCCGGGATCAGGACGACGGTGCGATCGCCCTCGCGGTAGGCGGAGACCGTCCGGCGGCGCCGTGAACTCCGGCGCACCTCGACCGCGCTCGTTCCGGAGCCGTGGGCGGGCGGGCTCGGAGCGCTCCTGCGGGTCGTGTCTGCGGCACGGTGCAGTGGGTCGGCGGGCACGCCCCGACGTTACCTGTTGGCAGGGCGTGAAGTCCCGCCCGGAAAAGGTTCCGTGATCGGAACACTCCCTGACACGCCAGGGCGTGCAGAACTTGTACGACTATCGCTGTCCACCTGTGGACAACTTTCGGCGGAGTCACGCCGCCGCGGGCATGCTGAAAACCGTCCCGCCGCGAGCGGTGGGACGGGCGGGGAGGGACGGACCAATGATCGACGGGGGGGCGGATGTCGTGCATCCGATGCTCAAGCCCGCGCTGCGGCGCGGCTGGCGGGACCGGCACACCGTGCGGTTCGGGGTGGCTCCGGCACACGCGGTGGTGCTGGGGCCGGTCGACACGGCGACCGGCAGTTTTCTGGAGCTGATCGACGGTACGCGCAGCGTGCGGCAGTTGGAGGAGGAGGCCCGGGCACTGGATCTGACGGCCGCGCAGGCGCGGGGCGTGGTGGCCCGGCTGGGGGACGCCGGGCTGCTGGAAGCCCCCGCGGCCGGGGGAGCCGGGGCCGAGACCGTGCGGGCGGACGAGGCGGCCTTCGGCCGGCTGCGCCCGGATCTGGCCTCACTCTCCGTGCAGCATTCCGAGCCGGCGGGCGCATTGGAGCGCATGGGAGCGCGCAAGGCCATGCGCGCGCGGGTGCGGGGCGCCGGCAGGGTGGGCTCCGCGGTCGCGGCCCTGCTCTCCACGGCGGGGATCGGCAACGTCGAAGTGCTGGACGGCGGCCGGGTCGAGCCGTGGGACGTCCTCCCGGCCGGCCTCGGCCCGGATCAGGTCGGGGAACGCCGCGATGTGGCCGCGCGGCGGCTGGTGCACCGCTTCTCCCCCTGGACCCGCCGCTCCCGCCCCACGCCGGGCGGCCCGGCGTCCTCCGGCGAGCCGGGCACCTCGCTGGTCGTCCTCACACCGCGCGACGGCCTCGCCGCCTACGCACCCGATCCCCTGCTGACGGAGCCGCTCCTGCTGTCCGGCATTCCCCACCTGTACGCGGGCGTCATCGAGAACACGGGAGTGGTGGGTCCCCTGGTGCTGCCGGGCACCTCGGCGTGCGCCCGCTGCTGGGAGCTGCGGCGCACGGACGAGGAAGCGGCCTGGCCCCGCTTGCTGGCGCAATGGCGTTCGGGGCGCGGCTCACCGGCCGTCCCGGCATGCGATGCCGCGCTGGCCACGGTGGTCGCCGGGCTCGCCGCCGCGCAGGCGCTGGCCTTCCTGGACGGGCGGCTGCCGCCTTGCACGGGCGCGCGCATGGAGTTCACCTTCTGCTCCACCGACTGGACCACGCGCCCGATCGCGCCACACCCGGAATGCGCTTGTGGTGCCGCGACCCCGCCCACGACCGAGGATTCCTCGGATATTCGCCCTCGACAGGCAACAATGACGGAGTAACCCCGGTTGGGGACAGTGTGAGTTGGAGGAGCGCATGTCTGATCTTCCCCGCAAGGCGGTGACCCGCACCGCCAAGCTGGCCGCGCTGCCACTGGGGTTCGCCGGCCGCGCCACCTGGGGGCTCGGCAAACGGATCGGCGGCCGGTCGGCGGAGATCGTCGGCCGGGAACTGCAGCAACGCACGGCCGAACAGCTCTTCCGGGTGCTCGGGGAGCTCAAGGGCGGAGCGATGAAGTTCGGGCAGGCGCTGTCCGTCTTCGAGTCGGCGCTGCCCGAGGAAATCGCCGGTCCGTACCGCGCCGCGCTGACCAAGTTGCAGGAAGCCGCCCCGCCCATGCCGACCAGCACCGTCCACGCGGTGCTCGCGGAGCGGCTCGGCGCCGACTGGCGCGACCTGTTCGAGGACTTCGACGACAAACCGTCCGCGGCGGCCTCCATCGGGCAGGTGCACCGGGCCGTGTGGCACGACGGCCGCGAGGTCGCCGTGAAGGTGCAGTATCCGGGAGCGGGCGCCGCGCTGCTCTCCGATCTGACGCAGTTGAGCAGGTTCGCCCGACTGCTCGGCCCTCTGATCCCGGGCATGGACATCAAGCCGCTGATCTCCGAGCTGCGCGACCGGGTCTCCGAGGAACTGGACTACGGCCTGGAGGCCCAGGCCCAGCAGGCACACGCCGAGGAATTCGCCGACGACCCGGACGTCCTGGTTCCCGCGGTCGTCCACCAGAGCGAGCAGGTCCTGGTGACGGAGTGGATGGACGGCGTCCCGCTGTCCGAGGTGATCGCCGACGGCACCCAGGAGGAGCGGGACCGGGCCGGGCAGTTGCTGGCCCGCTTCCTCTTCTCCGGCACCGCCCGCACGGGCCTGCTGCACGCCGACCCGCACCCGGGCAACTTCCGGCTGCTCACCGGGGACGCCCCGGACGGCCCGCCCGAGAAATGGCGGCTGGGCGTGCTGGACTTCGGCACGGTGGACCGCCTCCCCGACGGCCTGCCGCCGACGATCGGCACGGCCCTGCGGATGACGCTGGAAGGCGAAGCCGAGGCCGTCTACGACCACCTGTGCGCGGAGGGCTTCGTCAAAGAGTCGATCGAGCTGGATCCGGACGCGGTGCTGGACTACCTCCTGCCGATCATCGAGCCCGCGCGAGCGCCGGAGTTCACCTTCACGCGGGGGTGGATGCGCGCCCAGGGGGCCCGGATCGCCGACCCCCGCTCCCCCGCCCACCAACTGGGCCGGCAGCTCAACCTGCCCCCGTCCTACCTCCTGATACACCGTGTGACGCTCAGCACCATCGGCGTCCTGTGCCAGTTGGGCGCGACGGTACGGCTGCGGGACGAATTGGAGGCATGGGTACCGGGCTTCACCGCCGAGGCGAGAGATCTGGACGGCGCGGAGAGCGCCACTGATCCGGCGGACACGGCGCAGGAGGACGCTGCCGAAGGCACCCCGGCCTGAAGCCCGTGACGACCGGGGGCGGTCCGCCCGAAGGTGCCGGCCGGGCGGCCGGTACCTTCGGCGGCCGTCCCGTCACCACCACGCCGAGTCCAGGCGCCCCTCGATGGAGCGGATGTTCTCCCGGGCGCATCTGTCACAGAAGTAGCGGCGTACGCCGCCCTCCACCGAACAGGTCCAGGTGACGGCCTCGCCTTCGGCGGTCGCACCGCAGCGGGTACACACCGTCCTCGTCCGGGCCTGCCGGACGGTGCGGGCCGAACCGTTCTCGCGGCTCGGCCGGGTGGTCAACTCCGTGTGTTTGCGGGGTTTGTGGTCCACCCGTAGACGATAGCCCCACGGAACGGCGAAGCGGGACACAACGCAACAGAACCCTGCCGCGGCACCACCGCGTGCGCTCCACCCCAACGGGGCGCGGGGCCCGCCCTGTTGGACGGACCCCGCGGAAAGAAACGGCCGGTGGGCCGGGAGCAGTGCCGGGAAGGGGACGGTTACTGCATCACGGCGAGGGCCAGGGCGCGGCGGGCGCGGAGCGACGCGCGTTCGGCGCGGCGCTGCATCCGCCGGGCGCGGCTGAACCGCACGGCCCGGCGGTCCGCCTCGGCCTGCCTGAGGCGTTCATGTATATGCGCGCGCGCCAGGGCTTCTGGGATGAGTTGCATTTCACGGATCCTGTTCTGACGTGCCTCAAGGACGTCCGAGTGGGTGGGGGCGGTGGCTTCGGTGTGGAAGGGGTTCATCGTCGGGTCCTGCTTCTGGGGGTCCCTCTGGGAGGGACGGTCGATCGTTCCTGTGCGTGCGGTGTTCATGCCGTGACCGGGTTCTTGCGCGGACGGCCACGGGGGCGCTTGCGGGCCACGACGACGCCCTGGACGAAGAGCTCGCCACCCCAGACGCCCCACGGCTCACGGCGGTCCTTGGCGCCGGCGAGGCAGGACTCGCGCACCGGACAGGTCTGGCACAGCGACTTGGCGTACTCGACGTCGGCCGGGGACTCGGCGAAGAAGACTTCCGGGTCGTAGGTGCGACACGGGACAGCGGCGCCGAGGCGGTCGATCTGGTTGTCGAGCTCGGTGAGGGGCAACAAGGAGTTCTCCTGGAGGTCGGGCGGAGGAATCAGGTCGGTGGCGACGGACGGGGTGCGCGTCTGGAGCTGCACGGCGGTGTGTTCCTCGTCTGTTCGGCCCGGCTGGTGGCTGGGCGCGTTTGGCAAAACAAAAGGGCCGCGGATCCCGGTGTGGGTTCCGCGGCCCTGGAAGGTGCCGACCTGATCATGCCGATCAGGCTGGATCTCTCCAGGGTTCAAGGCCACGGAAGGCCCACTTTTCCTGCTGCTTGCGGTACTGCTTCGGGGATCCGGCACCATTGGGAGCCGCGACGGCAGCGGTGGGTGCCGCTGCCTGGATCGCCACTACCGCCGGTGCCTGGGTCGGTCGCTCGTTGACCTCGTTGACCTGGAGGGATGCCAGGAACGCGGGACGGGCGGCGGCGTCGGCGGAAACCCGGCCGAAGCCGGACAGACCGGTGCCCTGGTGCGAGGAGCCGAGCGTGCAGGCGGCGACGACCGAAAGATCGGTCATCTTGGTCTCCATGAAGCTGATCACTGGTCTCGCCTCCTCTCGGCGTCTCGGGGGGCCGGTCAAACGGCCCAAAGCTTGTTCAGTACAGCACGGATCCAGCGGTTCCCGGAAGGCCCGTTGTCTCCGTGTTCCGAAGGCTATGGGGATGCGCTCCGCACGCGCAAACTATTTTTCCGATGACTTTCCGGGATCGGGTTCGACCCCTGTGGCGTTCCCTTCCCCAACGTCCTCACCGGGAGCTTCGCCGGGCTGACCGGGCAGGCCGGACGGTTCCTCCCCCGCGCACAGGGCGAGGACCGCGTCCCCGAACCGGTGCAGCTTGCGGGAGATCACCCCGGGGATGGCGGAGAGCTCCGACGCCGTCCCCGGCGCCGCCTCCGCGATGGCCAGCAAGGTCTTGTCGGTGAAGACGCAGAACTCCGGCTGCCCCATCTCCCGGGCCTGCTCCGCGCGCCAGTCGCGCAGCCGCTCGTACAGCGCCTCGTCCAGCTCCGAGGGGCAGTCCTCGCAGCGCATCAGCTTCATCTCGCCGGCCTGGGTCAGCGTCCTGCGGCAGACCCGGCAGCGGACGGTGCCCCGCGCCGTGCGACGCCGCGTACCGGCCGCCGGCCCCAGGCCCGCGACGGCGCCGGAACCCTCGCCCCGCTCCAGGCCCCCCGCGATGCCCCCGGCCGTGCGGCGGGCCGCGGCCCCCGAGCCCGGCCGCAGCCCGTCCAGGAAACGGCTGGGGCGGCGGGAGGCACGGCCGCCCGGCGAGCGGGCGAGCGACCAGGACAGAGACAGGTGACGGCGGGCCCTGGTGACCCCTACATAGAGGAGGCGGCGCTCCTCCTCTATCTGCTCGTCGGTCCGGGCGTAGGTGATGGGGAGCATGCCGTCGGTGAGGCCGACCAGGAAGACGGCGTCCCACTCCAGGCCCTTGGCGGCGTGCAGGGACGCCAGCGTGACGCCCTCGACGGTGGGCGCGTGCTGCGCGTTGGCCCGCTCGTCCAGCTCGGCGACGAGATCGGCGAGGGTGGCGTCCGGCCGCGCCCCGGCGAACTCGTCGGCCAGCCGGACCAGCGCGGCCAGGGACTCCCAGCGATCCCGCACCGCGCCCGTACCGGCCGGGGCGCGGTCGGTCCAGCCCTTGGTGCTCAGCACCGCGCGCACCTGGGAGGGCAGGTCCACGGCGTCGTCGAGCAGGGCGTCGTTGCCGCCGAAGCGGGCCGCGCTGCGCAGCGCCACCCCGGCCTCGCGCACCTCGGGCCGTTCGAAGAACCGCTCGGCGCCGCGCAGCTGGTAGGGCACCTCCTGATCCCCCAGCGCCTGCTCGTAGAGCCCGGACTGGGCGTTGACGCGGAAGAGGACCGCTATCTCCGCGGCGGGGACGCCGGAGGCGATGAGGTCGCGGACGCGCCGGGCGACGCCCTCGGCCTCGGCGGGCTCGTCGGCGTACTCGGTGTAGACCGGCTCGGGGCCCGCCGGGCGCTGGGAGACCAGCTCCAGCCGGTGGTCGGCGGCGCGGCCCCGGGCCTGGGCCAGCAGGCCGTTGGCCAGGTGGACGACCTGCGGGGTGGAGCGGTAGTCGCGGACGAGCCGGACCACCGTCGCGTCCGGATGGCGGGTCCGGAAGTCGAGCAGGTGGTCCGGGGTGGCGCCGGTGAAGCTGTAGATCGTCTGGCTGGCGTCGCCGACCACGCAGACGTTCGGCCGGTCGCCGAGCCACAGATCCAGCAACCGCTGCTGGAGCGGGCTGACGTCCTGGTACTCGTCGACGACGAAGTGCTGGTACTGGGAGCGGACCTGATCGGCGATGTCGTGCCGGTCCTGGAGCACGCCGACCGTGAGCAACAGCACGTCCTCGAAGTCGATCATGCCGCGGTCGCGCTTGAGCTGTTCGTACGTGGTGTAGATCTGGGCGATCTCGGCAGGGTCCCGCGGGGGCTCGCGGTGGGCCTTGGCGGTGGCGGCGGCGTAGTCGGCGGGCACCGTCTGGGTGACCTTGGACCACTCGATCTCACTGGTGACGTCGCGCAGCTCGTTGCGGTCCAGGCGGAGGCGGCAGCGGGCGGCGGCCTCGGCGACGAACTGGGCCTTGCGCTCCAGCAGGCGCGGCAGCTCACCGCCGACGGCCTTGGGCCAGAAGAACTGGAGCTGGCGCAGGGCGGCGGAGTGGAACGTGCGGGCCTGGACCCCGCCGGCGCCGAGCTGCCGCAGCCGGCCGCGCATCTCACCGGCGGCGCGCGCGGTGAACGTGACGGCGAGGACGCTGGCGGGCTGCAGGATGCCGGCCCGCACGCCGTAGGCGATCCGGTGGGTGATCGCCCGGGTCTTGCCCGTGCCGGCGCCGGCCAGCACGCAGACCGGCCCGTGCAGCGCCGTCGCGACCTCGCGCTGCTCGGGATCGAGCCCCTCCAGCACCGCGTCGGCGTCCCGGGGCGGCGCCGCGTAGGGCGATTCCGGGGTGGCCTGCGGGAAGAGGGTGGAGTCCGTTGCTGCTGTCACTCTGCCATGCTGCCAGGTCGGCAGAGGCGGCCGGGAAAGTTGTCCACAGGCGGTGGCTCGCGGTCGTACGAATGTGCACGGACAGTGGTGGGGGACGGCTTCGCCCACTCTGTCGCGCGGGGGCTCGCCCACTTCGCCGTGCGGGGGATCGTTCACTTCGCCGTGCGGGTCGCGTCCGTTTCGCTGTGGGCCTCCTCCGGCCCCCAGCTGCGAGGAGCCGCTCCCCCGGGCCCACGGACGGCGACGGGCCGGAGCCCGCGGCCGTCCGTCCGCGCGGACTGCCGACGGCCTGCCGGGCGGGCCGGGCCCCCTGTGCAGGCGGTCGTGCACGCACGGTCGCGGGTGGCGGGAATGGCCGGGGCCCGTCGGATGTTCTTCCAGTGCACGGCGGCCGAGCCGTGATGATCGGGGTGGCGGTCCGCGTCGCCGCACGTCATCGCGGTCGTACGGCGTTGGCGCCGCTCGTCGGGGACGCGTACGCGCGCGGCCGTCGGCGAGTGCGCGGCCGGGCAGGAAGAGCAAGGACCGTGATCCCCGGATCACCACGGACAAGAGGAGCGCCGAACCCATGGCAGGCACGGTGACGATGTACAGCACGACCTGGTGCGGCTACTGCCGTCGACTGAAGACGCAGCTCGACCGCGAGGGCATCGCGTACACCGAGATCAACATCGAGCACGACCCGGAGTCGGCGGCGTTCGTGGAGACGGTGAACGGCGGCAACCAGACGGTCCCGACCGTCCAGGTGGTCCCCACCACGGGCGGCGAGGCGGTGGTCATGACGAACCCGAGTCTGGCCCAGGTCAAGCAGACACTGGGCGTCTCGAACGCGGCGTGACGGGCAACGACGCGCGGGACGGGTGTTTAGGCGCCCGGACACCCCGTCGTGCCGGGAGAGCCCGGCAACGTCAGGGAAGGCCCCGGGGTCGCGAGGGTACGTACGACGCGCGATGCGCCGCGTACGGACGTGCCGTCGCGTCCCCGGGGCCTTTTCGTGTGCCCTGTCGGCTTCGTGTGCCCTGTCGGCCTCGGGTGCCCTGCCGACTTCGGGTGCCCTGCCGACTTCGGATGCCCTGTCGGCCTCGGGTGCCCTGCCGACTTCGGGTGCCCTGTCGGCCTCGTTGCCCCTACGGGCCTGGTGGGCCCTGGCGCTTCGCGTGCCCCTATAGGTCTCGTGCGTCCCTATGGCCTCGTGCGCCCTATGGGCCTTACGGCCTCGGCAGCGGCTTGCCGTACCAGAGTTCGATCAGGCGGGCCGCGATGGAGATCCCGTACGGAGGCAGCACCTCGCCGGATTCGAAGGCGGCGCGCAGATCCTCCCGGGAGAACCAGCGGGCCTCCTCGATCTCCTCGCCGTCCACCTGGATCTCGGAGGAGGTGGCGCGCGCCATGAAGCCCAGCATCAGGCTGGAGGGGAAGGGCCACGGCTGGCTGGCGACGTACTCGACCTCGCCGACCACCACCCCCGCCTCCTCGTAGACCTCACGAGCCACCGACTGCTCCAGGGTCTCGCCCGGCTCGACGAAGCCCGCGAGGGTGGAGAAGCGGCCCTCGGGCCAGTGCACCTGGCGGCCGAGCAGCGCGCGGTCCTCCTCGTCCGTGACCAGCATGATCACGGCGGGGTCGGTGCGCGGGTAGTGCTCGGCGCCGCAGGCCGGGCAGCGGCGGATGTGGCCGGCGGCGGCGATGACGGTGCGTTCGCCGCAGCGCGAGCAGAAACGATGCAGCCGCTGCCAGTTCTCCAGGGCGACCGCGTGCACCAGCAGCCCGGCGTCGCGCGGCGAGAGCAGCAGCCCCGCCTCGCGCAGCCCTGCCGGGCGCGCGGACTGGTCCATGCGCCCGGGGAGGGAGTCCTTCTGGAGGGCGAAGTAGCGGATGCCGTCCTCGTCCGTGCCCAGGAAGTACCGGTGCGCCTCCGTCATGGGCGCCTCGAAGGACGGCGTCATGATCAGCTCGGTGCGGCCGTCGGGGGTGTCGTCGATGAGCGCCTGGCCTCCGGAGACCACGAAGACGCGCGTCGTCGGGTGGCTCCAGGCCGCGGCGAGCCACGCCTCGTCCAGGCGGTGGTGGGCGGAGCGGTCGATGCCGCTCGGCACGCTGAAGGTGAGCGGCCGGTCGGCTTCGTGGTCGGTCCAGGTGGTCACTGCTGTTTCCAACTCCCCCTGTGGCGTAGGTGTCTGCTGCGGGTGCGCGCGGGTCGGGACGGCGGTACGGGCACGGGTCAAGCGGTGCGCCAGTTCTCCGCCAGGTCGCCCCACAGGTACGCGGCGGTCTCGACGCCCTTCATCAGGAGGTCCAACTCCACCTTCTCGTTCGGCGCGTGCCAGCCGTCCGAGGGGATGGAGATCCCCAGGAACAGCACCGGCACCCCGAGCACGTCCTGCAGGTCGGCGGCGGGGCCGGAGCCGCCCTCACGGGTGAAACGGATCTTGCCGCCGAACGCCCGGCCCATGGCCCGTACGACCGACTGGAGGGCCGGGTGGCCGAGCGGGGTCAGGCAGGGGCGGGTGGCGCCCCAGAAGGTGATCTCGTGGCGGATGCCCTCCGGGAGGCGGGCGGCGACCCAGTCGCGGAAGGACTGCTCGACCTTGCCCGCGTCCTGGCCCGCCACCAGGCGGAAGGACAGCTTCAGCCGGGCGGACGACGGGACGATGGTCTTCCCGCCGGGGCCCTGGTACCCGCCGCCGATGCCGTTCACCTCGGCGGTGGGGCGCGCCCACAGGCGCTCCAGGGTGGTGTGGCCCGCCTCGCCGAGGGTGGCGTGCGAGTGCGCCGTGCGCAGCCACTCGGCCTCGTCGAAGGGCAGCTCGGCGAACAGCTCGCGTTCCTCGTCGGTGAGCGGCACCACCCCGTCGTAGAACCCGGGGACGGTGACGCGCCGGTCCTCGTCGTGCAGCGCCGCGACCAGGCGGGCGGCCTCGGTGGCCGGGTTGGGGACGGCGCCGCCGAACGAACCCGAGTGGATGTCCTGGTCCGGGCCGTACAGATCGACCTGGCAGTCGGTGAGGCCGCGCATGCCCGTGCACACCGTCGGGACGTCCTTGGACCACATGCCCGTGTCCGAGACGATCACCGCGTCGCACGCCAGCCGGGCGGCGTGCCGCTGTATGAGGTCGGGGAAGTGCGGCGAGCCGGACTCCTCCTCGCCCTCGATGAGCAGCTTGAGGTTCACGGCGGGCGCCGTGCGGCCGGTCGCGGCCAGGTGTGCGCGCACGCCGAGGGTGTGGAAGAAGACCTGTCCCTTGTCGTCGGCGGCACCGCGGGCGTACAGCTTTCCGTCGACGACCTCCGGCTCGAACGGGTCGGTGCGCCAGCCGTCCTCCCGGGCCGCGGGCTGCACGTCGTGGTGACCGTAGACGAGGACGGTGGGCGCGTCCGGATCACCCGAGGGCCACTCGGCGTAGACCGCCGGGGCGCCCGGTGTCTCCCAGACCTCGGCGACCGGGAAACCCGTGGCCGTGAGCTTGGCCGCCAGCCATTCGGCGCTGCGGCGCACGTCCGGGGCGCGGTCGGGGTCGGCGGACACGGACGGGATGCGCAGCCACTCGGACAGCTCCGCGAGGAAGCCGTCGCGGTGGTGGTCGATGTACGTGCGGACGGCGCTGTCCGGGATCGAGCTGCTCATACCAACGAGCCTATCCGGCTTCCCCGGGCAGGGGATCAGGGGTCTCGTGCGACTCGTTCGTCACACCTGTCCGGGGGGTCACTTCGCTTCCGCCGGGTGTTTCCGTTCCGTCGGGTGCGCGTCTTTGGCCGGGCGCGCCTTTCCTGCCAGGTGCGCCTTTTCCGTCGGGTGCGCCTCTTTGGCCGGGCGCGCCTTTCCTGCCAGGTGCGCCTTTTCCGTCGGGTGCGCCTCTTTGGCCGGGCGCGCCTTTCCTGCCAGGTGCGCCTTTCCTGCCGGGCGCGCCTTTTCTGCCAGGTGTCCCGGTCGTCTCCCGGCCGGGCTTCGCGTCCGTCCCGTCCGCCCCGTCGGTCCCTTGTGTGTCGCCGAGCAGGACGCGTTCCAGTTCGGCCCGCCCGGGCAGTCCCTCCGGACGGACCACCTCGCCGCTGCGGACGTGCAGGAAGACGGCGTCCACCGCGGACGGCGGGACGCCGCGCTGCTCGGCCCAGCCCAGCCGGTACAGGGCGAGCTGGAGGGGATCGGCGGTGCCGGACCGGCCGGTCTTCCAGTCGACGATCTCGTACCTGATCCCGTCGGGGCCGCTGACCTTGTAGACGGCGTCGATCCGCCCGCGGATCACCCGGCCGGCGAGGACGAGCTGGAACGGCGCCTCGACGCGGTACGGAGTGCGGTGGGCGTACGGGGTGCGGGCGAACGCTTCCTTGAGCGCCTCCAGATCCCGTTCGTCCGTGATGCCGTCGCCCGGCTCGGCTCCGCCCCCGGGCAGCGGGCCGTACTCGTCGTCTCCGCCCGGCAGCTCGTCCGGGCCGAGCATGGGCAGCGTCAGCTCCTCGAAGCGGGACTCGACCCAGGCGTGGAACCGGGTGCCCCGGCGGGCCCCGGGCTGCGGCGGGCGCGGCATGGGGCGGGCCAGCTCCCGCGCGAACCCTTCCGGGTCGGCGGCCAGCCGCATCATCTGCGACGCGCTGAGCACCGGCGGGATCGGCACCTCCCAGACGGTGGCGCGGGCGCGGCGCAGCTCGTCGGCCAGCGCGTCCAGATCCCGGTCCCAGGACGCCACGGCGCGGCGTTCCTCGGGGAGCAGGTCGTTGCCGGGCCGCGTCTCGGCGGGGGCCTCGTCGTAGGGATCATCCGAGGCGTCCAGCTCGTGAGCGTCGTACGGGGACGGGGACGGGTGAGGGTTCGCCGGGTCGTGGGGCGGCTGCTCGTCCTCGTCCGCCGCGTGCTCGTGCGGCGCGTGTCCGTGTGCCGCGTCGTCCTCCTGCGGCACGTCTTCGGGCAGCTCGTGGGCGTGCGCCTCCTCCGGGAGGGGCTCGTACGCGTACGGGTCGTCGTCGTACGGGGCCTCGAAGGGCGGCTCGTCGTCGTACGGCTCGCCAAAGGGAGGCTCGTTGTCGTACGGGGCCTCGAAGGGCGGCTCGTCCTCGGGGGGCCAGGGCCAGTCCGGGGAGTCGGCGAGCGCGGCCGGGTGCCCGGTGCGCGGCCCGGGCGCGTCCGCGGCCGGGTGCGGGGCGTCGTGGGTGCTGCCCGCGGGGCCGGCCGGGGCGGTGGACGGGGAGAGCAGGGCGTCGAGGTGGCGGCGGACCGTGGCGGCGGCCTTCCGGCGGCGGGCGGTGGCCGTCGGGTCGAGCGGCAGCGGCCAGTCCTGTTCGGCGACGGCCTCTCGCAGGGCCGGGTTCTCCTCGTCCTCCTCCGGGGGATCGGCCCAGGCCTCGATCTCGCCGTGGCCCGCCTCGCAGTGGGCGCGCAGGGCCTCCAAGAAGGACGAGGGGCCGCGCGGCCTCTTCTGGTCGGGGCCCCACCAGTGGCCGGAGCCGAGCAGGAGGGAGCGCGGGCGGGTGAACGTGACGTAGCCCAGGCGCAGCTCCTCCGTCTCCTGGTGCTCCTTCATCGCCTCCTTGAAGGACTTCAGGCCGCGGCTGCTCCAGTCCTCGACGTCCGGGAGCGTGGCGGCGTCGCCGCGCAGGCCGTGCGGCAGCACCTTGGGCTGGGAGATCCACGACTCGCGGGCCTGCTCGCTGGGGAACTGCTTGGTGACCAGGCCGGGCACCGCCACCACGTTCCACTCCAGGCCCTTGGACTTGTGGGCGGTGAGCACCTTGACGGTGTCCTCGCCGCCCGGGAGCGAGCTGTCCAGCCCCTTCTCGTACTGGACGGCCGTGCGCAGGAAGCCGAGGAAGGACAGCAGCGTCGCCTCGCCGTCCAGGGCCGCGCCGCCCTGCTTGGCGGCGAAGGCGGCGGCGACGTCGAGGAAGTTCCCCAGGGTCTCGCGGCGGCGGGCCGCCAGGGCGTGCGGGGACGCGGACAGCTCCACCTCCAGGCCCGTGGTGGCCAGCACCCGGTGCAGCACGTCCATCAGCGGGTCGGCGAGGGAACGCCGCAGCTCGCGCAGTTCCGTGGCGAGGCGGGCGAAGCGGACCCGCGCCTCCGGGGAGAAGGGCAGCTGGTCGTCGGGGTGGCCCTCGGCCTCCAGGAAGGTGTCGAGCGCGTCGGCGAGGGAGATCGCCTCGGCCGGGTCCACGCCCTCCACCGCCTCGGCCAGCCGCCGCTCGGGGTCCTCGGTCCGGCCCGGGCGGTGCACCAGCATGCGGGCCCGGCGCCCCAGCAGCGCCAGGTCCCGGGGGCCGATCCGCCAGCGCGGCCCCACCAGGAGGCGCACCAGGGCGGCGTTGGCCGTGGGGTCCTGGAGCACCTCGCAGACGGCGACCAGATCGGCGACCTCCGGGAGGTGCAGCAGCCCGGAGAGGCCGACGACCTCCACCGGGATCTCGCGTGCGACCAGCTCGCCCTGGATGCGGGCGAAGTCGCCCGCCGTACGGCACAGCACCGCGATCTCGCCCGGTGGCGTCCCCGTCCGCACCAGGTGGGCGATGGAGTCGGCGAGCCAGGCCATCTCCTCGGCGTGGGTGGGCAGCAGCGCGCAGCGCACCACGCCGTCGCGCTCCGCGCCGGGGGCCGGGCGCAGCGCCTCCACGCCCTCGTGCATCGCGCGCAGGGGGGCGGCGAGCCCGTTGGCCAGGTCCAGCAGCCGGCCGCCGCTGCGGCGGTTCTCGCTGAGCGCGTACCGCCGGGCCGGGGTGCCGTCGGCGAAGGGGAAGTGCGCGGGGAAGTCGTCGAGGTTGGCGACGGAGGCGCCGCGCCAGCCGTAGATCGCCTGGCAGGGGTCGCCGACGGCGGTGACGGCGTGGCCCGTGCCGCCGCCGAAGAGGCCGGACAGCAGGAGCCGCTGGGCGACGGAGGTGTCCTGGTACTCGTCCAGGAGGACGACCCGGAACTCCTGCCGCAGCAGGTCGCCCACCTCCGGGCGCGTCATCGCCAGCGTCGCGGACAGGGCGATCTGGTCACCGAAGTCGAGCAGGTCGCGGCGGCGCTTCTCGCTCCGGTAGGCGCCGACCAGCTCCAGCAGCTCGCGGCGCCCCTCGGCGGTCTCGGGGACCTTGCGCAGGTCGGCGTTGGAGAGCTTGACGCCCTCCAGGGTGGCCAGCAGCTCGGTGTCGTACGCGCGCAGCCGCTCGGGTTCCACCAGGTGCTCGGCGAGCTCGCCGTCCAGCGCGAGCAGGTCCTCCACCAGGGAGGGCAGCGACTTGGTCAGCGCCGGATACGGGCCGGGCGCGGCCCGCAGCACCCGGGCGGCGAGCTGGAAGCGCGTGGCGTCTGCGAGCAGGCGGGCCGTGGGCTCCAGGCCGATGCGCAGGCCGTGGTCCTTCAGGAGCTGCCCGGCGAAGGCGTGGTAGGTGGAGATGCGGGGCTCGCCGGGGACGTGCTCCTCCTCCGGGCCCGCTCCCCGCCCGTCTGCGAACCCTCCTTCTGGGAACGCGCCTCCCGGCTCGGTGACGCCGGCCGCCTCCAGCGCCTTGCGGACCCGCTCGGACAGCTCTCCGGCCGCCTTGTTCGTGAACGTCAGCCCGAGGACCTGCTCGGGCGCGACCTGCCCCGTCCCCACCAGCCACACCACCCGCGCGGCCATGACCGTGGTCTTGCCCGACCCGGCCCCGGCCACGATCACCTGCGGGGCGGGCGGCGCTGTGATGCAGGCCATCTGCTCCGGGGTGAACGGGATGCCGAGGAGCTGCTTGAGCTGCTCGGGGTCGGTGATGCGAGCGGACACAACAAAAACCGTACCGGGCACCACTGACAACTCCGGGCCGTCCGGCAACGGCGCAGGTCAGACGCATCAGGCGGGGCCGGGAGCCTCAGCCGCGGGGCGGGTGCCGGAGGCTGAACGCCAGGCTTCCGACGCGGGGCGGACGCCGAAGGCGAAACGTCAGGCATCCGACGCAGGACCGGCGCCGAACGCAGAACGCCAGACCCCTGGCACAGGTCCGACACCGAACGCGAAACGCCAGGCATCCAACGCCGGGCGCGCGGTGCTCCGGACCCGAGACGCCCGGACCGGGACGAAGCCCCGACCCCGGCCTCGCCCCGGAGCCCCCAGGAGCCCAAGCCCCCCGCCGAAGATCACTCCACCACCTGCCGCCCCTCCGGCCGCGCCGAGCAGGCGTGGCGGAAGGCGCAGTGGGTGCAGTGCTGCCCGGTGGACGGGGTGAAGCGCTCCTCCAGGACGCGGGCCGCCGCGGTGGCGAGCAGTTCGCCCACCCACTCCCCCTCCAGCGGGGGCTGCGCCTGTACGGCGGGCAGCGTGTCGCCGCCCTCCTTCTTGGGCGCGCCCAGGCGCAGGTGGACGAGTTCCGCGCCCCCGGACTCGGGCCGGCGCCCGTCGAAGACGTCGTCCACCGCGCCCTGGGCCACGGCGAGCTGGTAGACGGCGAGCTGCGGGTGACGGGCCACCTCGGGGCCGGTCGGTTTCTGCTTGCCGGTCTTGAAGTCCACCACGTACGCGCGGCCCTCGGCGTCCCGTTCGACGCGGTCCATGCTGCCCCGGATGCGGATGCCGTACTCGCCCGCCTCCAGCGTCACGTCGAAGGCGTGCTCGGTGGCGAGGACCGTCCGGGCGTGTGCCTCCCGCTCCAGGACGTGCCAGCGCAGGAAGCGCTCCAGGGCGGCGCGGGCGTTCTCCTTCTCCTGCCGGGACTTCCAGGGGGCGTCGAAGGCGAGCGCGTCCCATACGGAGTCCAGGCGCGCCATCAGGACGGTCAGGTCGGCGGGCGTGCGTCCGGAGGCGACCTCGTCCGCCAGGACGTGGACGACGTTGCCGAACCCCTGGGCCACGGTCGCCGGCGGCTCCGCCTTGACCTCCCGGCCCAGGAACCACTGGAGGGAGCAGCTGTTCGCGAGCTGGTCCAGCGCGCTGCCGGACAGCACCACCGGCCGGTCGCGGTCCCGCAGCGGCACCGTGCTGCGCGTCGGCTCCTCCAGCCCCCACCAGCGGTCCGGGTGCGCGGCCGGGACCAGCGGCCGGCCCTCCTCGTCGGACAGCGCCGCCAGCCGCGCCAGCCGCACCGCGGCGGCCTCGCGCAGGGCGGGCGAGGCCGCCGGGTCCACGGTGGTGGCGCGCAGTTCGGCGACCAGCGCGGCCACGGACAGCGGGCGGCGCGGGCGGCCCGTGACGTCCTTCGGCTCGACGCCCAGCTCGCCCAGGAAGCGGGAGGGCTGGTCACCGTCCTCGGAGGCGGCCTTCACCGCCGTGACGATCAGACGCTCCCGGGCCCGCGTGGCGGCCACATAGAACAGCCGGCGCTCCTCGGAGAGCAGCGCGCCCGGCGTCAGCGGTTCGGCGATGCCGTCCCGGCCGATCCGGTCCGCCTCCAGGAGCGAACCCCGTCGGCGCAGGTCGGGCCAGAGCCCCTCCTGCACCCCGGCCACCACCACGAGCCGCCACTCCAGCCCCTTGGAACGGTGGGCCGTCATCAGGCGCACCGCGTCGGGGCGCGCTGCGCGGCGGGTGAGCGTGTCCGCGGCGATGTCCTGCGCGTCCAGTTCCTCCAGGAAGTTCAGCGCGCCGCGACCACCCGTACGCTGCTCCGCGCGGGCCGCCGTCTCGAAGAGGGCGACCACCGCGTCCAGGTCCCGGTCCGCGTTGCGGCCCGCCGCGCCGCCGCGCCGGGCGGCCCGCTCCAGCCGGTCCGGCCAGGTCGTGCCGTTCCACAGCTCCCACAGGGCCTCTTCGGCGGTGCCGCCGCCCGCCAGCAGTTCGCGCGCCTTACGGAGCAGCAGCCCCAGGCGCTGCGCACCCCGCGCGTACGCCGGGTCGTGCGCCACCAGGCACTGCGGCTCGGCGAGCGCCTCCGCGATCAGGACATCGGAAGGGCGCGGCACGGCCCGGCCCGCGGCCCGTTCCTCCTCGCGCAGCGCACGGCCCAGACGCCGCAGGTCGGCGGGGTCCATGCCGCCGAGGGGGGAGGTCAGCAGCTCGATGGCGGACTCGACGTCGAGGCCGCCGGGCGGGGTGGAGGCGGTGGGGGACGGTGCCAGGGGGGTGTCGGGTTCAGGGGCCGCGTCACCAGAAACCGCGTCACCAGGGACTGCGTCACCAGGAAGCACGTCACCAGGGAGCGCGTCACCAGGGAGCGCGTCACCAGGGAGCGCGTCACTGGGGAGCGCGTCACCGTCAGCCTCCAGGGCCGCGACGTCATCGGCTTCCATGACCGTGACCTCGTCGGCTTGATCGTCGACGGGCCTCTCGACCTCAGCAATCACCGAGCCGTCAGCCTCCGTGGCCGCAGAACCCTCCGTGGCCGCAGAACCCTCCGCGCCCTCACCCGCCGCCGTCACATCCGCCAGCGCCCCCCGCGCCGCCGCCCGCAACGCCACCAGAAGGGGCGCCACCGCGGGCTCGTGGCGCAGCGGCAGGTCGTCGCCGTCGATGTCGAGCGGCACGCCCGCGGAGGTCAGCGCGCGCCGCACGCCGGGTATCGAACGGCCACCGGCGCGCACGAGAACGGCCATGTCGCGCCACGGCACCCCGTCCTCCAGGTGGGCGCGCCGCAGCAGGTCCGCGATGTTCTCCAGTTCCGCGCCGGGCGTCGGGTACGTGTACACCTCGACGCGGCCCCCGTCCCGTACGGGAGCGAGCTCCCTATGGGCGCGCACCTTTTGGGCCGGCAATCGGGTGAGCGGCATCCGGTGCGTGAGGAGGCGGGTGGCCGCCAGCAGCGCCGCGCCCGAACGGCGGGAGGTGCCCAGCACCTCCACCGGGGCCGGACTCCCGTCCTCGCGCGGGAATGTCCGGGGGAAGTCGAGGATGCCGTTGACGTCGGCGCCGCGGAAGGCGTAGATCGACTGGTCGGGGTCACCGAAGGCGACGAGCGTGCGGCCGTGCCCGGCCAGCGCGCGCAGCAGCCGCACCTGCGCGACGTCGGTGTCCTGGTACTCGTCGACGAAGACCGCGTCGTACCGGCCCGCCAGCTCCGCCGCCACCTCGGGCCGCTCCGCCAGAAGGACGGCCCGGTGGACGAGTTCCGCGTAGTCCAGCACCCCCTGGGCGTCCAGGACGTCCAGGTACTCCGCGAGGAACCCGGCCGCCGCCTCCCAGTCCGGGCGTCCGGCGCGCGCGGCGAAGGCGGCGAGGGCGTCCGCGCCTAGGCCGAGTTCGCGGCTGCGGGCCAGCACCGCGCGGACCTCGTCGGCGAACCCCCTGGTGGTCAGGCAGGCCCGCAGCTCGTCCGGCCAGCCGACCCGCGCCCGGCCGTCGCCCGCCAGCTCGGCCTGCCCCTCCAGCAGCTCACGGACCACGAGGTCCTGCTCGGGGCCGGAGAGCAACCGGAGCGGATCGGCGAACAGGTCGGCGTCCTGATGGGCCCGCACGAGCGCGTAACAGTAGGAGTGGAAGGTGGTGGCCTGCGGGCCGTGGGCGCCCAGGCGGGCGGCCATCCGGTCGCGCAGTTCGACGGCGGCCTTGCGGCTGAAGGTGAGGACGAGGATCCGCTCCGGATCGGCGCCCGCGCGCACCCGCCGGACCACCGACTCCACCAGCGTCGTCGTCTTCCCCGTCCCCGGGCCCGCCAGGACGAGCAGGGGCCCGCGCCCGTGGTCAACCACCGCGCGCTGCGCTGCGTCCAGAACAGGTGGGTCCCCTTGACCCGGCGGGGTGCGCACCAGCCGGTACGCGCCGGAGGCGTCCCGTCGCGGCGCCCGTTGGTGCGGCAGCGCGGACGAGCCGGCCGAGAAGGGGGAACTCACGTGGATCGCCGGTCCTGGGGGAGGTACTGGTAGTGGTGCGGACGGTCGTCCAGCGGTTCGTGCGAACCGTGGACAGGGTGGTGCCCCGGTGGGCCGGGGCCGCGCCCGGGGCGGTCGTGCGGGACGTGCCCGACGCTACGCCAGGTGGCGCACGAGCCGCAGCGCGTCTCACGACCGTACGTCGGATGCTGTCAGGTGTGAGGAGTCCCGCCGCCGTCCCCGGCGAGTCCGCCGCCTACGACGTGCCGCGCCCGGCCGCCGCCACCCGCCCGACCTGCGCCTTCTCGGACGCGGGCGGGCACGCCGTGGTGTCCGTCACGCTCCTGGGGAGCGGAGGGCCGGGGGCCGGGAAGGCCACGCTCCTGGGAAACGGAAGGCCGGGGGGCGGGAAGGCGAGGGCCGGTAAGGCGGGAGCCGGAACGCCAGGAGGCCGGAAGCCGCGGGCCGGGAAGCCAGGGACGCGGGTCGGCCCGGCCGTGACGCCGGGCAAGCCCCGAACGCGGACCGTCCCGACCGCGAGGCCGACCGGGCGCCGCGACGACCGGGCTTACGGGACGCCGTCCGCGTCCGCACGCCCCTGCCTTGTCCCTTCACCGCCCCGTACCGCTCTCTGCCGCCCCTTCCTCCTCCGTATCGCCCGATATCCGGCCGTTCCCGCCCGATATCCGGCCATCCTCGTCCGGCACCCGGCCGTCCCACCGTGCGCGGCGCATGTCGAGGCGCGGTATGTGGCCCTCGGCCGAGCGGGGCGCCGGGCGCAGGGGCGTGCCCTCGTCCCGGTAGTGCGCCAGGGCCCGCAGTTCGCTGCCCGGGAGCAGCGCGCCGTCCGCGCGGACCACGCGCCACCAGGGCACACCGCCGCCGTACAGGGCCATCACCCGGCCCACCTGGCGCGGCCCGCCCTCCCCCAGCCACTCCGCGACGTCGCCGTACGTCATGACCCGGCCGGGCGGGATCAGCTCCGCCACGTCCAGCACGCGTTCCGCGTACGCGGGGATCTGCGCGTACGCCGCGTCCGCGCCCCCGCTCGGCGGACCGCCCTCGCTCGACAGGCCGCCCCCGCTCGACGGACCGCTCTCGGCTTCCCGTGCCCCTCCGCTCATTCCCCCCATCCTGCCCCACCCCACCGACAACGGCCGGGTGCCCGCCGCACCCCCGCGGTGATCACCGTTCGTACGCGACCGAGTACGCTGACGCACCATTCGCTGCGCCGGACGCCGAAATGCACCCTGATGCCCCCCTCCGCCGCAGGTCCGTGCCACCATCTTCCGGGCGGTGACTGGTGATACGCGATCAAGAAGAGACGGCCGAGCAGCAGGGTGCGGTGCCTCCACGGGAGGCGGGCACCCCTGACGCGCTGGCCGAAGACGGCTCCGACCCGGCCCGCCCCAGGCAGGCCGAGCGGGCGGCGCGGCACCGATGGCGCCGGTACGGAAAGCGGCACGGACAGCAGGAGTACGGGCAGCGACGGGGGAAGTCGTCCAGGGTGGCTTCCGAGACGGAAAAGGCGAGCACGATAAAGAAGGCCGAACGAGCCGACGAGTCCCCGAGGCCACCACGCCCGGAGCGGACCGGACAGCTCGCAGAGACGACGACGCGGGACGCCTCCGACTCCGGCACGCCCGGCGACACCCCCCGGCCACCCCTGGCCGGGGAAACGGCCGGAGACGACAGGGAAGCCCCCTCGGCCACCGAGGCCCCCCGCGCGACCGACGCGACCGGCCGCCCCACCCGGACGGAACAGCCGGAAACCGACGGGCAGCCCGAAACCGCCGACGCGCCGGATGCTGCCAAGCGACCGGAAACGGCCAACCAGCCGGAAACAGCCAAGCAAGCGGATGCTGCCAAGCAGCCGGAAACAGCCAACCGCCCGGAAACGGACAACAGGCTGGAACAACCGGACGCCGCCAACCGGACGGAAACAGCCAGCCACACGGACAACACCGCCGACCGAACGGAAACAGCCACCCGCCCGGCCAGCACCGCCAACCGGCAGCCGACCCCCACCGGCGAACCGGCCCCGGCCGCCCCTCCCCGGAACGCCGCCCCCCACCCGTCCCACCCCGGGGGAGCCACCGCAACCACCGACCCACCCGGGCTCCACCACCCCACCAGAAACCCAAAGCCTAATAAGTCCCCTAAATCACCCAAATCCCCAAAAATCGCCAAAAACAGCAAGCTCGCCCCCACCCCCGGCGACCACATCGGCAGCGAGTTCCACGCCGACCACCTCTCCGGGGACGAGCCGCTGCTGCCCGCCCGGGTGCACCGCCCGTCGGACCTGCTGCGGCTGCTGCTCGGCATCGTCGGGATCGCGCTCGTCCTGCTGCTGGCGACCTTCGCCCACGGCACCACCCAGGGGCTCCAGAACGACATCGGCGAGGGCGCCGGGCTGGCGCCCCGGCTGCTGATCAACTTCGCCGGACTGGCGTCCAGCATCGCCGTCCTGGTCGTACCGGTCGCCTTCGCCGTCGAACGGCTGATCAAACGGGACGGGCTGCGCATCGCGGACGGCGTCCTGGCGGCGGTTCTGGCGCACGGCGTCTCCCTGGCCACCGACCTGTGGGTGACCGAGTCCGCCCCGGAGTCGATCCGCAACGCGCTCACCCAGCCGCTGTCCAACGGCGCCCTCACCGCCCCGGTGCACAGCTATCTGGCACCCGTCATCGCCTATATGACGGCGGTGGGCATGTCCCGGCGCCCGCGCTGGCGGGTCGCCATGTGGGGCGTGCTGCTGCTGGACGCGTTCGCGGTGCTGGTCGGGCGGTACACCACGCCGTTCGCCATCGTCATCACCGTCCTCATCGGCTGGACGGTCGCCTTCGGGACGCTGTACGCGGTCGGGTCACCCAATGTGCGGCCCACCGGCCAGCACCTCCTGGCGGGGCTGCGCCGGGTGGGCTTCACCCCGGTCAGCGCCGTCCGCGCCGAGGACCTGGCCCACCCGGAGCACCCCGAGCACTCCGACCGGGGCCGCCGGTACGTCGTCACCCTGGAGGACGGCCCGCCCATCGACGTCACGGTCGTGGACCGCGAGCAGCAGGCCCAGGGCTTCTACTACCGCCTGTGGCGGCGGCTGTCGCTGCGCGGCATCAACCAGCGCCGCAGCCTCCAGTCCCTGCGGCAGACGCTGGAGCAGGAGGCGCTGCTCGCCTACGCGGCCATCGCCGCCGGGGCCAACGCCCCCAAGCTGATCGCCACCTCCGAGCTGGGCCCGGACGCCGTGATGCTCGTGTACGAGCACATCGGCGGGCAGTCCCTGGACGCGCTGGCGGACAAGGAGGTCACGGACGAGCTGATGCACAGCGCGTGGCGGCAGGTCGCGGCCCTCCAGTCGCGCCGGATCGCACACCGGCGCCTGGTGGGTGACGCGCTGCTGGTGGATCGTTCCGGCACGGTCGTCCTCACCGACCTGAGGGGCGGCGAGATCGCGGCGGGCGACCTCGTCCTCCGTATGGACGTCGCGCAGCTCCTGGCCACCTTCGGGCTGCGGGTCGGCGCGGAGCGCGCGGTCGCCGCCGCCGTCGAGGTCCTCGGACCGGACGCGGTCGCCGACAGCCTCCCCCTCCTCCAGCCCATCGCACTCAGCCGCACCACCCGCGCCACCCTGCGCCGGCTCGCCCGGGAGCGCGCCAAGCGGGAGCGCGAGGCGGTGCTGGAGGCGTCCCGCGCCGCCAAGGAACTGCGCGCCGAGGCCGTCGCGGCCGGTTCCCTCGACGGCGCCACCGCCGAGGAGCAGCCCAGCCGCAAGGCCCTGCGCGCCCGGAAGAACGCCGAGAAACGGGCCATCGACGAGGCGATGGAGGAGGCCCGCGAGGAGGACCTGCTCGCGCAGATCCGCCGCCAGGTGCTGCTGGTGCGCCCGACCGCCCCGGTGGAACCGGCCCGCCTCGAACGCCTCAGCCCGCGCATCCTGGTCAGCTGGATCGCCGGCGCCATCGCGGTGTACCTGCTGCTCTCCCAGCTCGCCCACGTCCCGCTGAACAAGGTGGTCAGCGAGGCCCACTGGGGCTGGGTGGTGGCGGCGGCGATGTTCTCCGCGCTCACCTACATCGCGGCGGCGCAGAGCCTGCTGGGCTTCGTACCGGAGAAGGTCTCCTTCGTCCGCACCGTCCAGGCGCAGATCGCCGGGAACTTCGTGAAGCTGGTCGCGCCGGCGGCGGTGGGCGGCGTGGCGCTCAACACCCGCTTCCTCCAGCGCGCCGGTATCCGGCCGGGGCTGGCGGTGGCCAGCGTCGGCGCGTCCCAGCTCTTCGGCCTGGGCAGCCACATCCTGCTGCTGCTGACCTTCGGCTACCTGACCGGCACGGAGAGCACGGCCGACATCTCTCCCTCCCGCACGGTCATCGCGGGGCTGCTGACGGCGGCCGTGCTGGTGCTGGTGGTCACCGCCGTCCCGGCACTGCGGAAGTTCGTCGTCACCCGGCTGCGGTCGCTGTTCGCGGGCGTGATCCCGCGCATGCTTGACATCCTGCA
The DNA here is from genome assembly GCF_040611095.1 of Streptomyces sp. NPDC003077. Lineage (NCBI taxonomy): Bacteria > Bacillati > Actinomycetota > Actinomycetes > Kitasatosporales > Streptomycetaceae > Streptomyces > Streptomyces sp. NPDC003077. The sequence continues at coordinate 38,857 of NZ_JBEXNM010000064.1, forward strand.
ACGCCCCCGCAAGCTGGTCACCGGCATCGGCGGCATGCTGCTGCTCACCCTCGCGAACGTGATGTGCCTGGACGCCTCGATCCGGGCCTTCGGCGCCGGCGGCGAGATCAGTTACGCGGCCATCGCGGTGGCGTTCCTGGCGGGCAACGCCCTGGGGTCGGCGGCGCCCACCCCGGGTGGCGTGGGCGCCGTCGAGGGCGCGCTGATCACGGCGCTGACGTTCGCCGGTCTTGAAGCCGAGACCGCGTTCCCGGCCGTGCTGCTCTTCCGGCTGATGGTCTTCTGGCTGCCGGTGCTGCCGGGCTGGGTGGCGTTCACGTTCCTGCAGCGGCGCGGGGCGATCTAGCGGACCCCGCGACAGCCTCGTCACTTCCAGCGAACCCCGCGACAGCCTCGTCGCTTCCTGCGGACCCCGCAGCCCCGTCGCTCCAGCGAACACCCGCGGCTTCGTCGCCCAGTCCCCAAAAGGGGCGCGCTCAGTCGTCCCAGAAGGGCCGCGCGCGCCGCGATGCCTCCCTGATCGCCGCCCCGTCCAGGGGGACGAAGGTCAGGTCGACACCGAGCAGCGGCCACTCCACGGCCAGCTCGAACGCCTCCTCCGGCGGCAGCGGCCACAGCCACAGGGACCGCTCGGACTCGATCGAGTCCTCCGCGCCGCTGCCCCCGCCGTCGTTCAGCACCAGCACCGGGCCGTCGGGGCGCGGTGGCGGCCAGACGCCCGGCTCCGGCTCGGCGTCGGCGTCGACGGTGGTCGCGGTCGTGCCGTCGGCGAACCGCACGCCGAAGCGCAGCAGCGCGTCCGGGTACCGGCCCGGTGTGCGCTCGGCGTCCTCGTCCCACGAGTACACGTCGTCGCCCCACATACCGCGCGAGATCTCGACCCACTGCCGCCTGCTCATGCCGGGCCGCCGCCGGGCGCGCAGCAGCAGCCGCAGCTCCACACCGTCCTGATAGGCGACCGCTTCGGTCGCGGCGATCACCAAATGATCGTTCCGGACCAGGATGCGCTCCAGAGGAACGATGCCACCGAGGACGGCCTCCGGGACGTCCTGCCATGGCACCCGCTCCGGCCTCTCGGCCAGCTCTTCGTCCCTCGCTCGGGGAGGGGGAAAGAAGTCCATGCCCACACGGTAGGGCTCCGCGTCGCGCCTGCCATCGGGCGGACGCCCGGGGCTTACGATGACGATCGGTGTTCGTTTACCGACCTTTCGTGACATCTCGTCCGCTTGCGGGGGTTCGTACGCGGACGGATTCCCGTACGCATACGCAGAACGCCCGACCTCCCCCGGCACACGACGCACACCACGCACGACGCACCACCTGCCGAAACCCACCCCCTCACCCACCCGGCATCAAACCGGCACCACACCGGAAACGCGACGACCGCGCCACACACACCACACCGGAAACGCGACGACCACACCGCACCGCACACACCGCACCACACCGCACCGCACGACACGGGACCGGCGGACAGCGCCGGGGACGGGAGCACGATGGGCCTGACCACGACCGCCACGCGGCGGTCCGCACGCCGCGGCAGACCGGTCGCACTGGCCGCGCTGGCCGCACTCACCCTGCTCGCCGGCACGGCGTGCGGCGGGGGCGGCGGCCCCGACCCGGACGCCAAGGCGACCCCGCCGGCGGGCGCCCCGCGCGGCACGGCGGAGCCGGAAGGCCGTAGCGGCCCGGCGCTCCCCCAGCTCCCCGCGTCGCTGACCGGCCAGAAACTCGCCTGGAAGCCCTGCACCGCCCCCACCCGCGCCCAGGGCGGCGACGGCAAGCCGCCCAAGCCGCTGCCCGACGGCACCTCTTGGCAGTGCGCCTCCTTCAAGGCGCCCCTGGACTACGCGCACCCGGACGGCCGGACGATCCCCATCGCCCTGATCCGGGCCCGCACCAAGGCCGCCGAGGCAGCCAAGGGAGGGACCGCCGGCGGAACCTCCCGCATCGGCTCCCTGGTCTTCAACTTCGGCGGCCCCGGCGACTCCGGCGTGACCAGCCTGCCCACGTCGGCCGCGACGTTCGAGGGCCTGCGGTCGCGCTACGACCTGGTGAGCTTCGACCCGCGCGGGGTGGGCGCGAGCGCGGGGGTGCGGTGCCGCGACGACGCGGAGCTGGAGGCCGCCGCCAACGTGGACAGCACGCCCGACGACGCGGCCGAGGAACGGGCCTTTCTCAAGGACGCCACGACCTTCGGCGCCGGCTGCGCGCGCCGCGCGGGCGCGCTCCTCCCCCACGCCGGCACCGCCGACGCCGCCCGCGACCTGGATCTGATGCGGCACCTGCTCGGTGACGCCAAGCTGCACTACTTCGGCTTCTCGTACGGAACCCAGCTCGGCGGTACGTACGCACACCTGTTCCCCCGCCGGGTCGGGCGGGCGGTGCTGGACGCCGTGGTCGACCCGTCCGCGGACGCCGTCACCCACGCGTTCGGCCAGGCGTCGGGTTTCCAGCGGGCCCTGAACAACTACCTGACGGACTGCGCCAAGCAGGGCCGGGACTGCCCCGTGGGCGGCGGCCCCCAGCAGGGCACCCGCACCCTCGCCGCCTTCCTCGCCCGGCTGGACACCAAGCCCCTGCCGACCTCCGGCACCCGCCGGCTCACCCAGACCCAGGCCCTGACCGGCATCACCCTGCCGCTCTACAGCAAGGACATGTGGCCGCACCTGACCATCGCCCTCCAGGAGGCGCTGCGACGGCACACCGGCACCGGCCTGCTCGCCCTCGCCGACGTTTACAACAACCGCGACGAACGCGGGCACTACGGCACCCAGAGCCACTCCCAGCGGGCGGTCTCCTGCGCCGACACCAGCGCCCGCCCCACCCTCGCCGAGGCCAAGGCCCAACTCCCGCGCTTCCGCGCGGCCTCCCCGGTCTTCGGCCCGATGCTGGCCTGGGACACCGCCGGATGGTGCGCCAACTGGCCGGTCGCCGGGGCCGCCCGCACGCCCCAGGTCGCCGCCGAGGGCGCCGCCCCGATCCTGGTCGTCGGCACCACGGGCGACCCGGCGACCCCGTACGAGGGCTCCCGCACGATGGCCCGCGCCCTCGGCAGGGGCGTCGGCATCCACGTCACCTACCAGGGCGAGGGCCACGGCGCCTACCCCACCGGCAACCCCTGCCTCACCCGCACCGTCAACGCCTACCTCCTCAACGGCAAGGTCCCGAAGTCGGGAACGACCTGCCGGTAGGCACACCTGGGACCCATCACCCGTCAGGCCCGTCCGCCAGCACTCGGCGGACGGGCCTGACGGCCTTTCTCCGATCGTCACATCACCGGCCCGGCCAGCTCCGCCCACACCGCCTTGCCGGGACCTCCGCGCTCCGAGACGCCCCACCGCGACGCCAAGGCCGCCACCAGGAACAGCCCGCGCCCCCCGTCGGAATCGGGCCCCGGCGACAGCATGCAGGGCCGCTCGTCCGCCGCGTCATGCACCTCGATGCGGAGGCCGCCGCCCAATCGGACGAAACGCGTCTCGACCTGCCGCCCCCGAGGGACCCGCGCGTGGTTCACGGCGTTGGTGAACAGCTCCGACAGCACCAAGAGCGCCATGTCCTCCATCGCTCCCAGCCCCTCGGCGCCCAAAAAGACGCGGAGTTCCCGCCGGGCCATGCCGACACTCCTCAGGCTGGGGCTCCACCGCGCGACGGCCGTGTGCCCGTCCTCGCTCGGTTCGGCAGCGGACCGCCTCTCCTTTGGGCGCGCTCGTGATGACTTCACGTCCACTGGGCAACCGCCTCACCCTGATGTGCGTACGACCGGCACCGGTCTGCCAGAAGGAACACAAGCCGCGACCGCGTTTTCGGCAGCCGGGCGATAAAGTTCAGCACGTCGACGCTCCTTGTCAGCGTTGGCCAGGCCCCCGGACCGTGCGCGCGGTCGCGGGGGTTTTCTTGCCACGGCGACGCCCTTCGGCGGGGCGCACAGCGGCAACCTAGAGCCGCTCACAGCGATCGAGTCATCACCGTGAGCGACCGGCCATCAGAGTGCTCCGATGCGCACTCGCGCCGCAACCGAACCCAAGAGAAAAAGTTCCAAGGTCTGCGAATATCACTACCCTTGATGAACCGTCATCGAGCAGAGGGGCAACACATGGCCGAATCCCGGCCAAGCGTCCGCCGTCGTCGGCTTGCCGCCACACTCGTCAGACTCAGAGAGGAAGCCGGGAAAACACCGGAACAAGCCGCCGAACGCATCGGGTGTCATCGTTCGAAAATCAGTCGCATCGAGAACGCCCGGCTGGGCATCTCGCTCGGTGAGTTGCGCGATCTCTTGATGTTCTACGGGATCGAGGACGCTCAGTTCATCGAAGGGCTGGTCGACCTCGCGCGCAAAGGAAACGAGCGGGGGTGGACCCGCCATCTGGGGACGACCCTGCCGTCCTACGCCGATCACATCGATTACGAGCAGACGGCCGACTACATCCGGTCATACCAACCGCTACTGATCCCCGGGCTGTTCCAGACACCCGATTACGCCCGCGCGCTGTATCGCACCAATCCGGAAATGATCAGCCTGGAAGGCGTGGAAAAACTCGTCGAAACGCGAATGCGGCGGCAAGCGGTTCTGGACGAGCCCGGCGCCCCACGAATCTGCGTCATCGAAGGAGAGGCGGCGCTGCGCAGTCAGGTCGGTGGCAGCAAGGTCATGGGGCCGCAACTCGACCGGCTTGTGGAACTCGCCGACCGCCCCAACATCGAAATGCAGGTGTTGCCGTTGAACACCGGCGCACACGTCGGATTGATCGGCGCGTTCGTCCTCTTCGGCTTTCCGACGCCCGCTTTCTCGGACGTGGTGTGCGTCGAGCATGTCACCGGGAGTTTGCACATGGAGACACCGGAGGAAACTGGTCGCTATACGCTCGCGTTCGACTCACTGAGGTCGGCCGCGCTGAGTCCCGCGGACAGTTCGGAACTGATCCAGCAGATCCGACATGAGCTCCAACTCACGGAAGGTCGAGGTGACCATCATGCGTATCCCTGAACTCGACGGCGTCATCTGGCACAAGAGCACCCACAGCGGCGGAGGATCGTCCGGCGGCGACTGCGTAGAGGTCGCCGTTCTCCCAGAGAGCGCTGCCGTGCGCGACAGCAAGGATCCCGACGGGCCCGTCCTTCTCTTCCCCGTCCGTGAGTGGCGGGCCTTTGTCCGCCGCGTACGGGTGGACCGCCGCGTCTGAACACCACAAACGTCCAACAAAAACACGTCAGGCCCGCCTGTCACATTCGGCGGACGGGCCTTACGGCCGTTCTCCGGTTTTCATGTCATCGGGGTAACACAGCGGAAGCCCGCGCCTCCGATCTGCTCGAAGGCGCGGGCTTCCGCTGTATCGCCGGTCAGCCAAGAGGCCGGGTCAGTAGACCGGCTTCTCCGGCTCCACCGTGTTCACCCAGCCGATGACGCCGCCGCCGACGTGCACCGCGTCGGAGAACCCGGCGGACTTCAGGACCGCCAGGACCTCCGCGGAGCGGACGCCCGTCTTGCAGTGCAGGACGATGCGGCGGTCCTGGGGGAGGTCCTTGAGGGCGTTGCCCATCAGGAACTCGTTCTTCGGGATCAGCTTGGCGCCGGGGATCGAGACGATCTCGAACTCGTTCGGCTCGCGGACGTCGATGATCTCGATCTTCTCGTCCGCGTCGATCCACTCCTTGAGCTGCTTGGGAGTGATCGTCGAACCGAGCGCCGCCTCCTGGGCCTCCTCCGACACGACGCCGCAGAAGGCCTCGTAGTCGATGAGCTCGGTGACGGTGGGGTTCTCGCCGCAGACCGCGCAGTTCGGGTCCTTGCGGACCTTGACCTGGCGGTAGGACATCTCCAGCGCGTCGTAGATCATCAGACGGCCGACCAGCGGGTCGCCGACGCCGGCGAGCAGCTTGATGGCCTCGGTGACCTGGATGGAGCCGACGGACGCGCACAGCACGCCCAGGACGCCGCCCTCGGCGCAGGAGGGGACCATGCCCGGCGGCGGGGGCTCCGGGTACAGGCAGCGGTAGCAGGGGCCGTGCTCGGACCAGAAGACGGACGCCTGGCCGTCGAACCGGTAGATCGAGCCCCAGACGTACGGCTTGTTCAGCAGCACACAGGCGTCGTTGACCAGGTAGCGGGTGGCGAAGTTGTCCGTTCCGTCCACGATCAGGTCGTACTGCGCGAAGATCTCCATCACGTTCGTGGAGTCCAGCCGCTCTTCGTGCAGGTTGACCGTGACGTACGGGTTGATGCCCAGCACCGAATCCCGCGCGGACTCGGCCTTGGAGCGGCCGATGTCCGACTGGCTGTGGATGATCTGGCGCTGCAGGTTCGACTCGTCGACCTCGTCGAACTCCACGATGCCCAGCGTGCCCACGCCCGCCGCGGCCAAGTACATCAGCGCGGGGGAGCCCAGGCCGCCGGCACCGACACACAGCACCTTGGCGTTCTTCAGCCGCTTCTGCCCGTCCATCCCGACATCCGGGATGATCAGGTGACGCGAGTATCTGCGAACCTCATCGACGGTGAGCTCGGAAGCCGGCTCGACCAGGGGTGGCAGCGACACGGGAAACCTCAATCAAGGGGTTTGGTCGATCTCAGTACGGTTGTTCTTCCGGTAACAGTGCCACGCCCTTCTTCATTCCGAGACACCAGGTCCGATGCGCGAGACGAAAGCGTCCCAGTAACCGGGCAGCGACTCCCAGGGGGCGCCGCAGCGCTCCGTCCGGTCGGTGACGTAGACCGTGCCCGCGCCGCGCCGGCGGGCCAGCCCGAGCACCTCGTCCAGATGCGTCGCGGGCACGTCGTGCACGAGGTGGCAGAAGCGGTCCGGAGGGTACCCGGCCGTCCAGTCCGCCGTCTCCGCCCGTCGGTACGCGTCCCAGGAGCCGCGGAAGGTGACGAGTTGGTCGGCGGTCTCGGCGTAGCCGGGATCGGGGTGGGCGCCGTGCCCGTACACGACGTACGCGCCTTCCCGCAGGTCGCGCAGGGCCGCGGTGACCGTCCGGATGGTGGGAAGCAGTGACCGCTCCGTGGGACAGCGGTCCAGCCGGAAGCCGTCCACGCCGTACCACTCCACGAACCGCCGGGCCTCCTCCCGCACCTCGCCCGGTGGGCGGGCGCCGTGCCGTATGTCCAGGTGGCCGAGGAGCCGCACGCCCGCGTCGCGGAGCTGGGCGGCGGCCGGCACGCAGTGCGGGTCGGGACGCACGCCCGGCCCGCCGGCCACGTCCAGCACCGCCCAGTGCAGCGCGGCCCGCCACCCCGGCGCCGGGCGGGCGCGGCCCCGGGCCAGCCGCAGCAGCTCGGCCCACTCGGCGGGGGCCAGCAGCGGGTGGGCGAAGCCCGGGACGCCGATGCCCAGCGGCGGGGCGCTCGGGACCGTCCCGGCGCGGGCGGGGTTCGTCGAGGTCATCAGATGCGGCATGCGGCTTCCATCCAGATGTCGGCCAGGGACTCTTCGAGGCCGATCCGCGGGCGCCAGCCCAGCCGGTCCCGCGCGGTGCGCACGTCCGCCTGCTGCCAGCTCCCGCAGCCGTCCGGGTAGGGGTACGAGGGCGCCGGGCCGCCGTGCTCAGTGGACGGCGCGGGGATGGCCGGCCGGACCATGGCACCCCCGTGGTACCCGTGCGGCGCGTCCAACTCGTGCAGCGCGCCCCCGAACCCGGCGACCCGCGCCAGCACGGCGGCGGCCTCCCGCAGCCGCACCGCCCGGCCGGTCCCGATGTTCACCACGCCCTGGGCCGCGGACAGCGAGGCGGCGTGCACCGCCCGCGCCACGTCCCGCACGTCCACGAAGTCGCGCTGCACGCCGAGCCCGCCGAGCTTGAGCTCGTTGTCCCCGGACTGCATCGCCCGGCGCATCGCCTCGGCCAGCCGCCCCAGCGGCGAACCGGCCGGCGTCCCGGGCCCCACCGGCGAGAAGACCCGCAGCACCACGGCGTCCAGCCCCGACCCCAGGACGAGTTCGGTGGCGGCGAGCTTGCTGACGCCGTACGGGCCGCCCGGCCGCGGCACCGCGTCCTCGGCCGTGGACGAACCGGGCTGCGAGGGCCCGTACTCGGCCGCGCACCCCAGGTGCACCAGCCGGGCCGCGCAGCCGCTGCGGCGCAGCGACTCGCAGATGGTGGCCACCGCGACGGTGTTGTGCCGGGTCAGGTCGCGGGCGCCGCCGCGCGTGGCGCCCGCGCAGTTGACGACGACGCCGGGGTGGACGGCGTCCAGGAAGCGGGTGAGCGCCCCCGGGCTGCCGGTGGCGAGGTCGAACCGGACGTCGGCGTCGTCGCCGCGGCCGAGTGCGGTGAGCTGGATGGCGGGGTCGGCGAGCAGACGGTCGGCCACGTAGCGGCCGAGGTACCCGTTGGCTCCGATGAGCAGCACCCTCATCGTGTACCCCCTGGGTGCCGGCGGCGTTCGGCGGGCTGGACGTTCATGTGTCGGCTCCTCTGAGGGTTGGATGCACAGGGTTGGGTGACGTGCTTCGGCACCGGCGTGCGCGCCGGGGCTCGTTGGGGGGAGGGCGAGCGCCGCTTGGGGGCGGAGTGCTTCTCGGGGACGTCGTGCTTCTCGGGGGCGGTGCAGGGTTTCGGGACGATGCCGGGTTTCGGGACGGTGCGGGGTTTCGGGACGGTGCGGGGTTTTGGCAACGGTGCCGTCCGGGCCGCCGGTGGACGAGGACGGAAGCGGTGCCGGGGCGGCGTCCGTGTCCATGTCCGTGACCGCATCCGCGTCCGCATCCGCGTCCGTCTCCGCATCCGCGTCCATCTCCGTGTCCGTCTCCGTCTCCGTGGTGACGACGACGGCCGTCCGCGTCGGTCGGAATGCTGGCGTGGGGCGCTGCTGACGATGACGGCGCCAGGTCGCGCCCCGGGATCGCCGCGTGGGTGACGGCGCCGGGGTGCGAGGTGGGGGCGTGCGCCCCTAGGGGGGCCGGGCCGGCGGCTCGGGTCGCGGCGCCGGGAGCGAGGTTGACGGCCGGTTTGACGGCGGTGTGGCGGGGTGAGGTGGGGGCGGTGTTCCGCGCCGGGCGGTCCGCGCGCGGAGCGGTGCGGGGGGCGGTGCGGAAGTGCGTCGGCCGGGGTGGAGCGGGGTCGTCGGCCACGGCCGGGGAGGACGGGGGACGGGGGCGGGGACGCGCCGAGCGTCGGAGCGCGGGCCTGGCGAGGGGGACGAGGGCGGGGACGGAGACGGCAACGGGAACGGACGAGGCCGGTGGTAACGGCGTGGCGTAACGGTGGGCGGGGGGCGATGGCGGGCCAGGGGTGTTCATGGTCGTTCGGCCACCGCCTCCGGCCGGTGGACCGGGCGGTGCGCGGTCGCCCTGGTGAGCGCGTGCAGCCCGTACAGCAGCAGGCCCAGCGTGGCGGCGCCGCAGCCCAGGACCGGCAGGACGTGCGGGCCGAGCGCGGTGGCCGCCGCCTCCACCGGGCGGGCCGGCGGCGCCAGGTCGGGGACGCGGAGGGCGAGTGGGGCGGTGGTGGCGGCGGCCCCCACGGCGACGGCGGCGGCCGGTCCGGCGCAGGCCGCGACGGGGAAGCCGTACAGGTCCAGCAGGCGGGCGAGGAAGAGCAGCGTGCCCACCGCGGCGCACGCCCAGGTGCTGCCGGAGGTGGCGGCCGTGAGCGCCGTTCCCGCCGTCCCGCCGCCGGTGATCGTGCCCGCCGCGGTCGACAGGGCGAGCAGGGAGCCGAGGAAGGCCACGACGGCGGCCACCAGCGCGGTCCGCATCCGGCCCGCGAACTCGTCCGGCCCCCGGCACGCCGTCACCTCCCGCCGCCCGCGCACCGCGAACCACCCGGCGCACCCGGCGGCGGGCAGCACGGCGCAGGCCAGCGCGACGACGACGCCGACGGCGGAGGAAGGCAGCGGCCAGGGAACGGACACGCCCGCCCCGTCCCCCGACCAGCCGACTGCCATGACGGTCGGCAGGCCGCCCCCCAGCAGGACGGACACCACCGGGCGGCCGATCCGGCCGACCCTCGTCCCGGCGCTGCCGGGGACGGCGGCCCGGATCCGCAGCGGACCGCCGCGCAGGCACAGCCCCAGCGCCAGGAGGGTGAAGGCGCCTCCCACGGCGGCGACGGCCGGTCGGGCGTCCGCACCCGGTGCGGACGCCTCGGTCGCGGCGAACGCGGCGGCGGTGGCGGCGCACACCGCGCCGGGCAGCAGGTGGAGGGCGGTCTGTACGACGACGGTCCCGGCGCTCCGTGCCTTCGGCGCCGGTTCGTCCGGCGCGCGCCCTTCGGCCCGGGGCACCCGCGCGTACAGTTCCTCGGCCAGCGAGAAGACGTCGCGGTGCCGGAAGCGGGCCGCCGTGCGGTCGGTGACCCCCTGGGCCTCCAGTCCGGCGGCGATCTCCAGGGGATCCACGGCCCGCTCGCACAGCTCCCAGTGCTGCCGCATCAGCGACCGCACGGGGTCGGCCGAGCGGCGCCGGTAGGGCGTGAGCGCGCCGGGCTCGGAGGGCCCGGCCGCTTCCGGTCGGCCGATTTCGCCGTCCCCCCGGCCGCTGCCATACGGGCGCGGCGCGGCGTTCACGCCGTCCTCCCCGCCCGTCGGGACCGTGCGGCCCGTCTCAGACCTGCTCATCCGCCGACCCCTCACAACCAGCCCGGTGGAACCGCGTTACCGCTCCGGCCGGGAACATCGGCGCGCTCTCCCCCGCGGCACCCGGTGGCGGATCGACGGAGCCGGTCGCCCCCACGGGGGAAGCGGTGCCCTCCCCGGCGTGCGGGCCCGGCCCGGCCCAGTGCGGGACCCGGCCTCCGGGGGCCGCCGGTCGCCCGGTGCCGCCGCGGGCGGCGGTCCAGCGGCCGGGTACGGAGGCCTCGGCGGGGCGGGCGAAGAGCTGTGGTGCGGCGCGGCGGGCCGGGACGTCGGGGCGGGCCGGGGCGTGGGAGATGAGCTCCAGGTAGATGCCACGAAATGCCGCGACACACCGCTCCGCGGTGAACAGTTCGAGCGCACGTGCGCGGGCGGCGGCGCCGAGCCGGGCCCGCCGGGCGGGGTCGCGCAGCAGCGCGAGGCAGGCGTCGGCGAGGGCGTGGGGGTCGCCGGGCGGGACCACCAGGCCGGTGCCGCCGATGACCTCGCAGGCGGCGCCGACGTCGGTGGAGACCGTGGCCCGGCCGCACAGCATGGCCTCCACCAGGGACCGCGGGAACCCCTCGGCGACGCCGGAGAGGACGATCACCGTCCCGGCCGCGTAGGCATGCTCCGGGCCGGGCGCGCCGGGCCCGCCGACCGTGTCGAAGGCGACGGGGGCGCCGCCCCGCGGCGCGGGCGGGCAGAGCCGGTCCGCCAGCGCGCGGCAGTGGGCGAGGTGGTCCGGGCCGGTCGTCCGGTGGGCGTCATGGGGGGCCGTCGTCCGGACGATGCGCAGCGTCGCCGTCGGCTCGGCGCGCCGTACCTGCGCGAAGGCATGCAGCAGGCAGACGAGTTCCCGCGCGGGCTCCGCGCCGCCCACCCAGACCAGCGCCGCGGAACGGTCGGCCGCCGCGTCCGGCACCGCCGTGAACCGCCCCGCCTCCACGCCGGGGTAGACCGTGCGCAGCCGGTCGCGGTCCGCGCCGCAGCGCTCCTGCCAGCGGCGGGTGTGGGCGGTGTCCGGGGTGACGAGCACCGCGCGGGCGTAGGTCTCGGCGGTCAGCGCGCTCTGGAAGGCGGCGGTCAGCGCGCGGGCGGGCGGGCTCATGGGTGAGGCGGCGCGGGCGAGGTGCTGTTCGCGCAGGCGGGTGCCGTGTTCGGTGACGAGGAGGGGCGTACCGAAGAAGCGTTTGGCCAGCAGTCCCGGGAGCGCGGCCGTGCCGGACGAGGTGGCGTGGCACAGGTCGACTCCGGCCAGGCCGTCGCCACCGTGCCGGTCGCGGGAGGTCGGCGGGTCGCCGTACCAGTCCAAGGAGAGCGGGCGCAGTTCGCGTTCGAGCCGGTCGGCGACCGCGAGGAGGTCCGCGACCCGGGCGCCGTGCGCGGTGCGCAGCGCGCCGGACGCGCGGCAGGCGGCGTCCAGCGTCCGTACGGCCTGTTCGGAGCGGAGCAGGGACGGCAGGCCGCCGCCGTCGCGGGCGAGTTCGGCCAGTCCGTAGAGGCCGGCGGCGAAACGGTCCGCCTTCGCCCTCGCCGGCGTGCGCCCGGAGCCGTTTTCGAACGGGTCGGGGGCGGGGCCCGCGGCACCGTGGGCGGTCGCGTCCGGTGCGGTGCTGAACGCCGCCACGAGGTCACCGAAGTGCTCCAGGAACCGGCGTCGTTGGCGCCTGCCGACGCCGTGCGGTCTGCGGCGCGCGGAGCAGGCGCGCGCGCTCCCCGGTGGTTCGCCCCGCACCGCCGTGCGCGCCGGCCGCACCCGCTCCGGCAGGCCGTTCCCGCCGCGGGTGCCCTGCTCGCCGCGCCGTTCGGCCCGTTCCGGCCAGGCGTCGCACGCGTCGCGTCCGACGGCGTAGATGTCGAACTCGTGACTCGTGAGCCCGCGCACGAGCCGGTCACACCAGGCGCGCACCTCACCTGACGCGTACGCGTGGGCACCGTCGGTGAGCAGTCCGATGCGCATGAAATGCACCCCCGTTCGCCCACGAGGGGCGTTCTCCGGATCGACGGCGTCGCCGTCCCTTGCCAGGAGAAGTTATGCACGGGGGTCGCGGCGCGGCGGACGGTTGTCCATCGCACCACCGGAAGGGGTGAACGCGCGTAACCTTCCGCCACCGAGCGCGTTCTAGAGCGCACAGCGAACCCGACAAACAGGTCATTCCGGGCGGCTGGACGCGTGTCGGCGACCGTGCGCACGGGTGGCCAACGGCCCATCGCGCGGGCGGCGATGGCCGAGGGGCGCGTCGGTGCCGCACCCGCCGAGCGACCGTGCGCGCCGGTGGCCAACCACCCGCAGTGCGCGCGCCCGTGACCGCCGAGCACGCCGACAGGGGGTCAGTGCCGTTCGAGCCGTTCCGGATCGTGGTCGGCGGGGAACGGCCAGGCGTTGGCCCGGCAGGTCAGATCGCCGGTGTTGAGGAACTTGGTCTGCTGCATCATGACCGGCGCCAGGGCGCCCTGCTTCGTGCACTGCTCGTGGTTGTGCCCGAGCCGGTGCCCGACCTCGTGGTTGATGAGCATCTGCCGGTAGGCGTGCATCCGGTCGGGGCCGTAGGTGTCCGCGCCCCGCGCCCACCGGTAGGCGTTGATCATCACGCGCTCGGTCGCCGCCGAGTCGCAGGAGACGTTGTCCTGCGTCGTGTCGAGGCCGGACTTCGCGCACCACTTGGCGGTGGTGCCCGGACTCGCCAGGGTGATGACGAAATCCGCCGTGCCGGAGGCCACGCGCTGGAAGGCGTACCGGCCGCCGTGCGCCCAACTGCGTTCGTCGTTCAAGGTCTTGTGCACCGCGTCGGCGAACAGCTCGCCGTCCAGGCCCAGGCCCTCCTCGACGTCCACGCGGTAGCGCTTGACCGTGCCCCGGCCCGGAGCGGGGGCGTCACCGCCGACGGCCTCGAAGCGCCCCGACCCGGCGAAGTCCGGGGCCATCGGGTACTGCCCCGCCATCCGCTCGTCGTACGAGGCGGGAGCCGTCCGCGCGTGCGAGCGCGAGGCCGTGTCGGCGTCCGGCATCCGGTCCGGCTCGCTGTGCGCCGGGCCGCCGCCGCCCTCGACCGCCTTCTGCGCGGCGGTGACCTGTCCGCCGATCACCACGGCGAGCGCCGTGGTCACGGCCGCCGCCGCCACGCCGGTGAGCGTCCGGGCCACGGCGCCCTTCCTCCGGGGAGCCGCCGCGCCGTCCCGTTCGGACGGGGAGGACGATCCATCGGTGGCGAGGCCCGCCCCTGGCCCGTCCGCGGGCTCCCACGCGTCCGGCCCGTACGCGTCACCGTTCGCGGCAGGGGCCGGACCCGGAGCCGGGAAGACGGCGTCCGGGCCCGGGAAACCCGCCGCCGCGTCCGGGGCCTCCCGGCGCTGCCGCGGCACGAAGGCGTGCGGGGCGGGCGGGGCCTGTTGGGGGTGCGCAACACCCGTACCGGCCACCGGGAAACCGGCGGCGTAGCCGTGGCCGTCGGCGTCCCCCGGAACGCCCTGCGGCCCGTAAGAGGGCGCCGCGCCGGGCATCCCATAAGAAGCGCCATCGGTCGTCCGCGCCGCGAACGGATCCGCGAACGGATCCGCGTACGGAGCGGACGAAGCCCCGGCGTGCCCGGCCTGCCCGCCGTGTCCGGCCTGCGGCGCCTGGAACCCGCCCGGAAGCCCCCCGGACACAGGAGCCGCGAAGGGTGCCGTGGGCGGGCCGCCCTCAGCGGCGGGGTACGGCGCGTCCCGACGGCGGCGCCCCGTGCCCGTAGGGCCGGTAGGCACCGCCCCCAAGGGAGCGCCGGTGTCCATCGGCGCGCCCGGTATGCCGACG
>NZ_JBEXNM010000065.1:0-51341 GCF_040611095.1 Streptomyces sp. NPDC003077
GGAACGTTCCGGGGTGGCGGCCCTTCGTCGTCACAGCACGGAACGCTCGTCCGCGATGACCTTGGGTTCCTCGGGCGGATGGGTGAACTGGATCACCATGGCCGCCAGGACGCCGCCGACCAGCGGGGCCAGGATGAACAGCCACAGCTGGGTGAGCGCCGAGCCGCCCGCGAAGAGGGCCGGGCCCAGGCTCCGCGCCGGGTTCACCGAGGTGCCGGTGAGCGGGATGCCCACCAGGTGGACGACGGCCAGCGCCAGGCCGATCGGCAGGCCGTCGAAGCCGACGACCGCCACGCGGTGGGTGACCGCCAGCACGACGTACACGAACAGGAACGTCAGGATCAGCTCGGCCAGGAAGGCGCCGCCGAGGTTGATGTGCACGGCGGAGCGGTCGCCCCAGCCGTTGCTGCCGAACGCCTCGTCGGTCTTCAGGCCGGGGATCTGGTTGGCCAGCAGGTAGAGCAGGGCGGCGCCGACGATGGCGCCCAGGATCTGGGCGATCCAGTACTCCACCGCCGTGCGGACGGTGATCCGCCGGGCCAGCAGCATGCCGATCGTCACCGCCGGGTTCAGGTGCGAACCCGAGGTCGGGCCGAGCGCGTAGGCCAGGGCCAGCATGACGAAGCCGAAGGTCAGGGCGATGCCGAAGGTGCCGATGTACTCGCCGGCCAGGACGGCCGAGCCGACGGCGAAGAACACCAGGAGCAGCGTGCCGAGGAATTCGGATACGACCGTGCGGGTCTCCATGGCCTCCAGTGCGCGGAACTCCATGGCCATAAGGTCCTCCTCCAGTCCTCCTCGCGAAGATCTCTCTTTCCTCGCATTCTGGGTGCCTGGGGAGGAATCCGCCTCTTGGCCGCACAGCGTCAGCGGGCGGGGTCCGGCGCGGCCGGGCTCACCGGGTGAACAGCGGCTCTCCGGGGATCTCGGCGTCCGGCGGCAGGAGGGCCAGGTCCAGGCCGCGGACGAGGCGGGCGCGGAGCGTCTCGTCGGCGGCCAGCGCGGCGGCCAGCCGCTGGGCGACCTCGGCGGTGACGGCGTCCGGGGTCAGGCCGAGGGCGAGCGTGCCGTCGGTGTCGGCGGAGGGCTCCAGACGGGCGACGCGCACCCCGGGCTCGGCGTCCAGCAGCGCGCGCAGCGCGTCGGTGACGGCCGGGTCGGCGAGCGGGTCGCTGTCGTGCCGGCCCTCGGCGAGGGCGCGCAGCGCGGGGCCGGTGAGGGGGTAGGTCACCGGTCCTGCCATGTCGATGAGCAGCGTGTCGGCCTTCTCGTGGGCGGTCGCCAGCAGCGCCTGCCGCAGGGGCACCGCGACCGGGCGGGCGTCCGGGCGCCAGCGGTGCAGGGTCTCCATGGAGGTGAACGCGGGCAGCGCGCGCCGGCCGTCGGGGGCCTGGAGGGTGGGGACGGCCATGTCGCTGGTCTTCTCGCGGCGCAGCCCGTCCGGGCCGGTCTCCACCTCGCCGAGGACGGCCACGACGGGGACCAGGAGCCGGGCGTCGGCCAGCGCCGCGAGCAGCCGCGGCTCGGCGGAGCGGTCCTCGGCGTACGCGGCGAGCGCCGCGGCGAGTTCGGGGTCGGCCGAGCCGTTGTCGTCGGAGTAACCGGGGTCCGGGATGTTCTTGAGCGCCACGCGGCGAGCCTAACCGCTGAGAGGCCGGGGGCTGCGGTGGGGCCGTTCGGGTGGGAGGCGGGGGCCGGGTGGGGTGGGAGCGGGCGGGGTCCGGGGGGGGCGGTCGGCCGCTGGTGGGTGGGACTGCCTCTGGGGCCGGTCGGCCTCTTGCGGGTGGGCGCGGGGGCAGATCTCCGGGGCTGCAGGTGGGCGCGGGACGGATCTTCGGGGCGGCCGGCGCGCGTCCCATGAGCAGCGGTGGCCCGTCCTCGGGGTGCGGCGCGGCGGAGAAGGCCGCCTCCGTGGCCGGTCGGCCCTGGTAGGTGAGGGCACCTCTGTGGCACGGACCCGGGGCCGGTCGGCCGGGTGGCCCGTCCTCAGGGTGCGGCGCGGCGGAGGGGGTCGCGCCAGATGACGGCGGCGGTGGCGATCAGGAGGAGGCCGGCTCCGGTGGCGGCCCACGGCAGCCAGGTGGTGCCGGTCGCGCGCTCATGGGGGGCGGCGGGGCCGCGGCCGAAGTGGCGGGCGGTGTGGGCGGCGGGGACGGGTTCCTGGGGTTCGGGTTTCAGGTGGGCGCCCGCGTCGATGGCCGCCGCCGGGTCGACCATCCCCGCGCCCAACGCGTCGTTGCGGCCCTCTTCCGGGGCGTCCTGGGCGGTGTCGGTGAGCAGCCGCTTGATCTGGGCGGGGCTCAGGTCGGGGTGGGCCGCGCGGACGAGGGCGACGGCGCCGGAGACGAAGGCGGCGGCGGCGCTGGTGCCCCAGCCCTCGTAGTACCTGCGGTCCGGGTTGGCGATGACCACGCCCACGCCGGGGGCGCAGACCGTGGCGTACCAGCGGCGGGTGGAGAACGGGGCGCGGGAGCCGTAGCGGTCCACGGCCGTGACGGCGATCACGCCCGGGTAGGCGGCCGGGTAGGAGACGTGGTCGCCGTCCGCGCCGCCGTTGCCCGCGGAGGCGATCACGGGGACGCCCTTGCCCAGCGCGTACTGGATGGCGGCGTCCTCGCGCGGCTCCGGGTGGGCCGACTCGCTGTCGTCCCCGAGGGAGAGGTTGATGACGTCGGCGCCGTGGTCGGCGGCCCAGCGGATGCCGTCGGCCAGGGCGCCCGCGCGTTCGCTGCGGGCCCGCGCGCGCTGCGGGTCGCGGTCCTCCAGGATGACCCGGACGGGCAGGATCCTGGCCCCGGGGGCGATGCCGAGGACGCCGTCCGCGCGGCCCGGCCCGTGGCCGCGGCCGGCGATGATCCCCGACATGCCGGTGCCGTGCACGGCCCAGGACTTCTCGCCGCGCCGGGCGCCGAAGCCCACCAGGTCCTTGAGGGGGAGCACCTGGCCGGCGAGGTCGGGGTGGGTGGCGTCCACGCCGGTGTCCAGGACGGCGACGGTGACGCCCTCCCCCTTGGTGGTCCGCCACGCCTGCTGGACGTGCAGGGCGTCCAGGGCCCATTCCTCCGTCCGTATGCCGTCGGCCCGCGCGGGGGCGGACGGCAGCACGGCCAGCGCGGCGGCGGCCAGCGCCAGGCCGAGGGCGCGCAGCGGGTGCCTGGTCATCGCGGACGCTCCGTGGGGTGCTGGGTGGGCCGTTCCTCGACGAGTTCCTCGACGATCTGCTGGACGGCGTCGGCCGCGCCCTTCGCGTCGTGGCCCAGTCCGGACTGGGCGGGCGTGCTCGTGGCGCCGTCCCGGGTCGCCTCGGCGGCGGGGCGCGGATCGGGGACCGCGCGGCCGTCGGCGAACCCGGAAACGGCGTACAGGACGAGCGGCAGATCCGTCCGGACGCGGATGCTCCAGCTCGCGCGCTGGGCCGGGCCGAACCCGGCCGCGGCGGTGCCCTTCGCCGCGTACGGCCGGGGCAGCAGGTCGGTGCGGCGGTCCAGCCGCTCGTTGGCGAAGCGTTTGCTCAACGCCTTCATGCCGACGGGATCGGTCTTGGTGGTCTGCACGCCGACGGTGACGAGGCTGGTGCGCGTCGCGTCGAGGTAGGTGGCGCGCACCAGCCGGGCGCAGCCGACCGGCGCGAGCACCTTGGCCAGTAGGGGGTCGTACGCGCCGGAGCAGCCGCTGTCCGGGGCGACGGCGATCCGCGTCCAGGTGCGGTCGGCGCCGCCGGGACCGGCCGCGGGGCCGTCCAGCGTCGGCGGGAAGAGGGTGTCCACCGGGGCGGTGTGCCACAGCTCGCGCCCCTTGGCGAAGGTGACCTCGGCGGCCGGCCGGTCGTCCACGTCCGACGCCAGCCAGCTCCCGGCCGCCGCCCCGCCGAGCAACCCGAGCCCGAGGACCAGGCAGACGCCCGCGGCGGCGACCCGGCGGGCGGAGCGGCGGGGGGCGGGGGCGGTCCGCCGGGGGCCGGGGACTACGGGGGCGCCGGACGCGGCGGGTGCAGGCGTGCCGGAAACGGCGGGGGCGGACGCGCTTTCCCCGGGTCCGGAGGGTGCGGGCGTGCCGGTGCCGTACGGGCCCGTCGGGGCGGGCACGGTAGGCGGGGCCAACGGCGGCGCGGCCTCCGGGGGGAGGGGGGTGCGTAC
The DNA here is from genome assembly GCF_040611095.1 of Streptomyces sp. NPDC003077. Lineage (NCBI taxonomy): Bacteria > Bacillati > Actinomycetota > Actinomycetes > Kitasatosporales > Streptomycetaceae > Streptomyces > Streptomyces sp. NPDC003077. The sequence continues at coordinate 4,137 of NZ_JBEXNM010000065.1, forward strand.
ACCGGGGACGGGACGGGGGCCAGCGGTGGGGGCGGGCCGGGGGCCGACTGGGGCGTTCGGCGCGGGCGGAACGGGCCGGGGGGCGTCGTCGCGGGGTGCATCGGTGCGAGGGGGAACGGGCCCGGGAGCGTCGTTGCGCGGTGCATCGGTGCGCGGAGGTACGGGCCCGGGGCCACCGTTGCGGAGTGCGCCCGCGCGAGGAATGGACCCGGGGGTGTTGTCGCGGGGTGCGCCCGCGCCAGGAGGAACGGAGCCAGGGCCGCCGTTGCGGGCTGCATCGGTGCGCGGAGCGACCTGCCCGAGGCCATCGTTGCCCGGCGCACCCGCGCCAGGAGGAACAGAGCCGGGGCCGCCGTTACGAGGTGCATCGGTGCGCGGAGCAACATGCCCGGGAGTGTCGTTGCGGAGCGCCCCCGAGCCAGGAAGCACGGGCCCAGGACCGCCGTTGCGAGGTGCATCGGTGCGCGGAGCAACATGCCCGAGGCCGTCGTTGCCCGGCGCACCCGTGCGCGGAGGAACGGCCCCAGGGCCATCGTTGCGAGGTGCGCCCGCGCCACGGGACACGGGCCCGGCCTCCCCGCCCTCCGGGTGCCGGTCCGCGTTCCAGAGGGCGCCGCTGTTGGCCAGGTGGAAGGCGGCGGTGTCCCGGTAGGTGGCGGGTGGCACGGCGGGCTTCCGGGGGGTGGGCAGGGTGGCCGGCGGCTCCGGGGCCGGGGGGACGAACGGGGTCTCCGCACCCGGCCGGTGGGCGGCGGGGCTCTTGGTGGGGACGGGCGGCACGGCGGGCGTCCCCTGGAGCGGCCGGGAATCCGAGGGAGCGGACGGCACGGGCGGCTGAGCGTCCTCCGGACGGCCGGCCGCGGCGGGGCGGTGCGCCGGCGGGGCGGTCGGCTTGGGCGGTACGGGCCGTCGGCGCGGGGCGTCTTCCGGACGGCCGCCCACGGTCGGGCGGTGCGCCGGCGGGGGTGGTATGGGAGGGACGGGGCGCGCGTCGGCGCGGTCGGCTTCGGTGCTCACCCGCGCTCCCCCTCGCGCCGCTCGGCCCCGGCCCGACCGGCAATCGGGGCAGGCTGGTTGTTTCCCGGACATCGCACCGCTGACCTGCTGGTGGCGGCGCCCGCCACTCTACGGCCAGCCGGCGGCGGCGCTCCAACCCGTGTCCGGTCTGTCGCCATCTCTCCCCTACCCAGCGGTAGTCGGAGGTGGCAGGCTGCGCGCATGCCGCCGTACTCCTCCGACGCCCCTGGCGACCGGGCCCGTTACGACCGGGCCACCGCCCATCTGGACGCTCCGTTCGCCGTCGTCGACCTGAGGGCCTTCGACGCCAACGCCGCCGACCTGGTACGCCGGGCGCGCGGCAAGCCGATCCGGGTGGCGAGCAAGTCGGTGCGCTGCCGCGCCCTGCTGGAACGGGTGCTGGAGCGGGACGGGTTCGCCGGGATCATGAGCTTCACGCTCGCCGAGTCGCTGTGGCTGGCCCGCTCGGGTTTCCCCGACGTCCTGCTGGCCTACCCGTCGGCGGACCGCGCCGGCTTCGCCGAGCTGGCCGCCGATCCGAAACTGGCGGCGGCGGTGACCGTCATGGTCGACGACGTCGCGCACCTGGAGCTGATCGACGCGGCGCGGGCGGGCGGGACCGAGGAGATCCGGGTGTGCCTGGAGTGGGACACCGCGCTGCGGCTGCTGGGCGGCCGGGTGCGGATCGGTGCCCGGCGCTCCCCGTTGCGCGAGCCCGCGCAGCTGGCGGAGCTGGCCCGGTCGGTGGTCCGCCGGCCCGGGTTCCGGCTGGTGGGGCTGATGGCGTACGAGGCCCATGTGGCCGGGGTGGGCGACGCGGTGACGGGGCGTCCGGTGCGCTCGGCCGCCGTCCGGGCGATGCAGGCCGTGGCGCGCCGGGAGCTGGCGGCGCGGCGCGCGGAGGCGGTCCGCGCCGTGCGGGCCGTGGCGCCGGACCTGGAGTTCGTCAACGGCGGCGGCACGGGGAGCGTCGGGCACACCGCGGCGGAGGCGGCGGTGACGGAGGTCGCGGCCGGGTCCGGCCTGTACGTGCCCCGGCTGTTCGACCACTACCGGTCCTTCCGCGGGCGCCCGGCGGCGCTGTTCGCGCTGCCGGTGGTCCGCCGTCCGGGGCGCGCGGGCGCCAGGACCGGTGTGGTGACGGTGCTCGGCGGCGGCTACCCCGCGTCCGGTGTGGCGGGCCGGGACCGGCTGCCGGTCCCGCACCTGCCGCGCGGGCTGCGCTACGACCCCCAGGAGGGCGCGGGCGAGGTGCAGACGCCGCTGCTGGGCCCGGCCGCCGACCGGCTGCGGGTCGGCGACCGGGTGTGGTTCCGGCACGCCAAGGCGGGCGAGCTGTGCGAACGGTTCGACGCGCTGCACCTGATCGAGGGCGACCGGGTGACGCGGACGGTGCCGACGTACCGCGGGGAGGGACGGACCTTCCTCTGAGCCCGTCCTCCCTTCCTCTGAGCCCGTCCTCGTCGGTCGCGGCGTCCGGACCGGCTGCGCCGCAGAGACCAGCCTCCGCAGCCGCCGCGTCCTGACCGGCCCCGTCGTCCCCCGTCCCGATGGGTCTCATGCGAGCCCTGCGGCGGTGCGCCGCGTCATCCCTGACCGCCCGTCGTCACCGGCCCGTCCCCCGCGGCTGCCCCATACGGACCAGCCTCCGTCGTCACCCGTCCCGATGAGACACCCGTCCCGATGGGACGTCAGACCAGCCCTACGGCGGCACGCCCCCGTCCTCACCGGCCGCCCCGCCTCGACCGGACCCGCCTCGACGGGGCCCCGTCCTCCCCGGCCGCCCGTCGCCACCGGCCCGTCCTCCGCGGAGGCCCGCCCTCACCAGGCGCGAGGGCTCACTTCCGCCCGTACGCCCGGTCCTTCTGGTCCGGCACCACGGACCCGTCCGCGCGCCGCAGCGGACCCTTCGTGCCGTCGGCGTTGGTGTGGCCCTGGGTGGCGCAGGGGTAGACGCCGGACTTGCGCGGCAGCGGGTCGATGAACATCGGCTGGGCGACCCAGCGCCGGTCGGCGTTGTCGTAGGCGCGGCACATCAGCTCGGTCTTGTTGCGGTTGAGGGCCAGGTGGGCGCCGGTGGCGTCGTTCACGAACGTCACGTCGGTGTCGGCGTCGCCCGCGCCGAGGGCGATGCGGTGGGACCAGTCCTGCCGGTCCCAGGCGGCCTTGCCCTTGATCTTGAAGATCTCCTGGTTGATCCAGCAGCGCTTGCCGTCCATGTACGGCAGCACCTCGCCGTGGCCGTCCTTGACGTCACCGCAGCCGCGGATGCCGGTGGTGAGCCTGCCGTGGCGCGTCAGGCTGCGGATGCCGAGGGTGTGCGCGCGGTCCAGGCCGACGCCGCCGGACCACGCCTCGGCGATCGGCTCGGAGGAGGCGGAGACGATGTAGACGTCAAACCCGGCGGCCTTGAGGGTGCGGATCAGGTCGCGCTGCTGGTCGTAGTAGCGGACGTACGCCGGGAGCGTGTGGGTGCCGACCTTCTGGACGCTGCCGATCGGCGCGGCGAGCGCCTCGGCGCGGGCCTGGCGGGCGTACGAGCCGAGCGTGGCCGGGCGCAGGCCCGCGAACAGCTGGGGCACCCAGGCGTACTGGGGCACCGTACGGCGGTGGTGCCAGGTGCCCGCGAACGCCGGCTTGCCGTCCATGGTGCGGCCCTCGCTGCGGATCTCCATGATCTCGTCGGCGCAGGCGGCGTTGCGGGAGGTGCGCAGCGGGGCGCCCACGGGGACGGTGGTGCCGCAGGCCTTGGTCAGGGTGCGGTCGGCGGCGGCGGTCAGCCACGGGTTGGTGGCGCGCCAGGTCCTGGGGCGGGGGATCTTGTCGTGCCGCAGCGCCCAGGCGACGGTGGCGTCCGAGATGTCGTTCTTGACGACGGTGTTGTCCCAGTCGAAGGCGGCGACGGGGCGGCCCGACGGCCCGGGCTTGGGGTGCGAGCAGATGCCGCGCTCGTCGATCATCCGCTGGAGCCGGGCGCGGTTGTCGCCGTGCCACTTCAGGTTCTTGGAGAGCTGCGGGCAGTACGTGCGCTCGCCGGGGCGGGCGGCGGGCGCCGCGCCGGCGGCCGGGACGGACGTCGCCAGGGCGGCGGCGGTCACCAGGCCGGTGAGCAGGGTGCGCGTGATCCTCATATGTCTGATCTCCTCATACGTCCGGTGGGGACGCGTCCGATGGACGGGCCGCAGGGCGCCATTCGGACCTCCCGGGGCAGGACGGACATCGGGACCGGCGCGGGCCGGTCCCGATGTTGATCTTGAACGTCGGTCGGAGCCTACAGCGGAGTGACGTACGCCCCCGCGATGCCGCCGTCCACCAGGAATTCGGCCGCGTTGACGAACGAGGAGTCGTCGCTGGCCAGGAAGGCGACCGCGGCGGCGATCTCCTCGGGCTCGGCGAACCGGCCGGCCGGGACGTGCACCAGGCGGCGGGCGGCGCGCTCGGGGTCCTTGGCGAACAGTTCCTTCAGCAGCGGGGTGTTCACCGGCCCGGGGCACAGCGCGTTGACCCGGATGCCCTCCCGCGCGAACTGCACGCCCAGTTCGCGGGACATGGACAGCACGCCGCCCTTGGACGCGGTGTAGCTGATCTGGGAGGTGGCGGCGCCCATCACGGCCACGAAGGAGGCGGTGTTGATGATGGAGCCCTTGCCCTGCCGCCGCATGTAGGGCAGGACGTGCTTGCAGCACAGGTAGACCGAGGTGAGGTTGACCTCCTGCACGCGCTTCCAGGCGTCCAGTCCGGTGGTGAGGATCGAGTCGTCCTCGGGCGGGGAGATGCCCGCGTTGTTGAAGGCGACGTCGACCGATCCGTAGGTGTCGTAAGCGGTCTTGAACAGCGCCTCGACCTGGTCGGAGTCGGTCACGTCGACCTTGACGAACAGGCCGCCGACCTCCTCGGCCGCGGCCTTGCCCGAGGTCTCGTCGATGTCCGCGCACACCACGCGGGCGCCCTCGGCGGCCAGGCGGCGGGCGGTGGCCAGGCCGATGCCGCTGCCGGCACCGGTGATCACGGCGGTGCGGTCCACCAGGCGGCGGCAGACGGGCGGGGTGGCGGACGTAGCAGACCGGGCGGTCCGGTCGGCAGAGTCGGCGGAGTCGGCGGAGGCGTTCTGGTCGGCCGGGGCGGGCTGGTCGCTCACTCAGTTCTCCTCGGTGCTGATGAAGACGTTCTTGGTCTCGGTGAAGGCGGTCAGCGCGTCCGGGCCCAGCTCGCGGCCCAGTCCCGACTGTTTGAACCCGCCGAAGGGGGTCCAGTAGCGCACGCTGCTGTGGGAGTTGACGGAAAGGTTGCCCGCCGCCACGGCGCGCGCCACGCGCACCGCACGGCCCACGTCGCGGGTCCACACCGAGCCCGACAGGCCGTAGTCGGTGGCGTTGGCGATGCGGACGGCGTCCACCTCGTCCTCGAACGGGATGGCCACCGCGACCGGGCCGAAGATCTCCTCCACGGCGGCGCGGTCGGTCGGCGAGCCCTCCAGGACGGTCGGCGGGTACCAGAAGCCCTTGCCGGTGGGCGCCTGGCCCCGGATGGCGACCGGGGCGTCCTCGGGGACGTAGGACCGTACGCGGTCCCGCTGGGCGGCGGAGATCAGCGGGCCCATGTCGGTCGCCGGGTCGGCCGGGTCGCCGACGGCGACGGCCTTGACGGCCGGTTCGAGGAGCTCCATGAAGCGGTCGTAGACGGAGCGCTGGACGAGGATGCGGCTGCGGGCGCAGCAGTCCTGCCCGGCGTTGTCCAGGAAGGAGCCGGGGGCGGTGGCGGCGGCCCGTTCGAGGTCGGCGTCGGCGAAGACGATGTTGGGGCTCTTGCCGCCGAGTTCGAGGGTGAGCCGCTTGGTCCGCGCGGCGCACTTGGCGGCGATGGCGCGGCCGACGGCGGTGGAGCCGGTGAAGACGATCTTCGCGACGCCCGGGTGCTCGACCAGGGCGGCGCCGGTGACCGTCCCCTTCCCCGGCAGGACCTGGAAGAGCCCTTCGGGCAGCCCGGCCTCCCGCGCGTACTCCGCCAGGCGCAGGGCGGTCAGCGGCGTGTTCTCGGCGGGCTTGAGGAGGACGGCGTTGCCCGCGGCGAGCGCCGGGGCGGCGCCCCAGGCGGCGATCGGCATCGGGAAGTTCCACGGGACGATGACGCCGACCACGCCCAGCGGCTCGTGGAAGGTGACGTTCAGCCCGCCGGCGACCGGGATCTGCGCCCCGGTCAGCCGCTCCACGCCGCCGGCGGCGTAGTGCAGCAGGTCGCGGACGTTGCCCGCCTCCCACCGGCCGGCGGCCGTCGGGTGGCCCGCCTCGGCCAGCTCCAGTCCGGCCAGCACCGGGATGTTCGCGTCCACGACCTGGGCGAACCGGCGCAGGACGAGGGCCCGTTCGCCGGGCGGCAGGGCGGCCCACTTCTCCTGGGCCCGGGCGGCCCGCCGGACGGCGGCGTCCACCTCGGCGGGGGTGGTGCCGCGGACGGTGGCGACGACTTCCTCGGTCGCGGGGTTGACGACCTTCAGTTCGTGCTCGGTGGGGTCCACGTGGCCGGTGGCGGGACTGCCGTCCGCGTGGCCGGTGGGGTGGCTGCCGTCCACGCGGCCGGTGGGCTGGCGGTCGTGTGCGTGCTTCGGGTCGTGGTTCGGTGTGTGCGGCACGTTCGCGGTCCTCACATCCGCTCGAAGGAGCGGTGGCGCTCCCAGTCCGTGACGGCGGCGTCGTAGGCGTCCTGCTCGACGCGCGCCATGTGCAGGTAGTGCTCGACGACCTCGGCGCCGAACGCCTCCCGGGCGATGGCGCTGCCCTCCCACAGGGCGGCGGCCTCGCGCAGGGTGGCCGGGACGTGGGCGGCGGCGCTGGTGTAGGCGTTGCCGGTGACCGGCTCGGGGAGGTCGAGTCCGCGCTCCACGCCGTGCAGCCCGGCGGCGATCATCGCGGCGACGGTCAGGTACGGGTTCACGTCGCCGCCGGGGAGCCGGTTCTCCAGGCGGTGGGCGGCACCGTGGCCGACGACGCGCAGCGCGCAGGTGCGGTTGTCCGGGCCCCAGGCGACGGCGGTGGGGGCGAAGGAGCCGGGCCGGAAGCGCTTGTAGGAGTTGATGTTCGGGGCGTGGAAGAGGGTGAGTTCGCGCAGCGCGGCGAGCTGTCCGGCGAGGAAGTGCCGCATGACCGGGGACATCCCGTAGGGGTCGGTGTCGTCGGCCAGGACGGGCCGCCCGGCCTCGTCGCGCAGGGAGAGGTGGACGTGGCAGGAGTTGCCCTCGCGCTCGTCGTACTTGGCCATGAAGGTGAGCGCCATGCCCTCCTGAGCCGCTATCTCCTTGGCGCCGGTCTTGTAGATCGCGTGCTGGTCGCAGGTCGTCAGCGCCTCGTCGTAGACGAACACGATCTCGTGCTGGCCGAGGTTGCACTCGCCCTTGGCGGACTCCACGGTCATGCCCGCGGCGCCCATCTCGTTGCGGACCCGGCGCAGCAGCGGCTCGACCCGGCCGGTGCCGAGCACGGAGTAGTCGACGTTGTACTGGTTCGCCGGGCGCAGGTCGCGGTAGCCGCGGTTCCAGGCGTCCTCGTAGGTGTCCTTGAAGACCATGAACTCCAGCTCGGTACCGGCGTACGCGGTCCAGCCGCGCTCGGCGAGGCGGTCGAGCTGGCGGCGCAGGATCTGCCGCGGCGAGGCGACCACCGGCGAACCGTCGTGCCAGGCGAGGTCGGCCAGCAGCAGGGCGGTGCCCTCGTTCCAGGGGGTGCGGCGCAGCGTTCCCACGTCGCCGTGCAGGGCGAAGTCGCCGTACCCGCGTTCCCAGGAGGCCATCGCGTAGCCGTCGACGGTGTTCAGTTCCACGTCCACCGCGAGGAGGTAGTTGCACCCCTCGGTACCGTGCTCCAGCACCCGGTCGAGGAAGAACGGGGCGGCGAACCGCTTGCCCTGGAGCCGGCCCTGCATGTCGGTGAAGGCCAGGACGACGGTGTCGATCTCCCCGGTGCCGACGAGCCTGCGCAGCTCCTCGACGGCGAGCGGGGGCGTGCGGTCTGCCACGGTCATGCCTCCTGTCGGTGCATCCGGAGGTCATAAGGTAGGTCCGAGAACCATTGGTTGGGAAGGGGCTCCGATGTCGGCGGGACCGGTGACGAGGGGGGCGGCGGTGGGGAGTTCGCGGGCACGGCGTGCGGGAACGGCCCGCCCGGGGCCGGAGGGCCCGGCGGACGCGGCGGGGGCCGGCGGGGGGCCGGACGGGCGGTGCGCGGCGGACCGGCTGGGGTCCGTACTGCGTCCGGTGCGGGCCGGCAACGGCTTCGAGGAGGCGCTGGAGCAGATACTCCAGGTCGTCCGGCTGGGCCTGGTCCCCCAGGGCGAACGGCTGCCCGCCGAGCGCGAGTTGGCCGACCGGCTGGGGATCAGCCGGGTGACGCTGCGCGAGGTGCTGAAGGTCCTCCAGGACGAGGGGCTGGTGGAGAGCCGGCGCGGACGCTACGGCGGGACGTTCGTGCGGGGCCGCGCGGAGGGCGCCGGCGAGGCGGAACTGCGGCGCCGCGTCGAACAGGTGGACATCGAGGACACCCTGCGGTTCCGCGAGGTCCTGGAGGTGGGCGCGGCGGAGCTGTGCGCCGCCCGGGGGCTGCCGGACGCGGGCGCGCGGCGGCTGCGCGACGCCCTGGCCGCCACCCACGACGCCCCGCTGCCCGACTACCGCCGCCGCGACACGCTGCTCCACCTCACGCTGGCCGAGCTGTCCGGCTCCCCCTCGCTGGCCGCCCAGTACGCGGCCGTCCGGGCGACCGTGAACGACCTGCTGGACTGCATCCCGCTGCTGGTGCGCAACCTGGAGCACTCGCAGGCGCAGCACGCCGCGCTGGTCGACGCGGTGCTGCGGGGCGACGCGGACGGCGCGCGGGAGGCGATGCGCGAGCACTGCGGGGGGACAGCGGCGCTTTTGCGGGGGTTCTTGGCGCGGCCGGGGTGTTGAGGAGCGGGGGTCGGGGGCGTGAGGGAGCGAGGGCCGGGCGCGGACCGGGAAGGTGACGAGCGGGGCCGGGGCACGCCGGAAACGGGAGGAGCGGGGCTCGCTCGGCGCCGTCGTCCGTCTTTTACGCCCGGGGGCTTGCGCGCGGGCCGCCGGGAACGCAAAGGTATGCGGCTGAACCATTGATCGGATCGGTCTGGGTCCCGTCGTCGAAGTGTCTCGAAGCGGCGTCGCCCGTCGTCCCCGTTCGTCAAAGGGACGGCGTTCGCCCGGCGGGCATCACTCCGGAGGGCAGGCTCCAGGCCGAGCCGGCACCGCACGCCCTCGTCCCATCCTTCGTCCCACCCCTTCGTCTCTTCCCCCTACGTCCCTTCCCCCTACGTCCCTTCGCCCCCGGCGAGGCAGGAGCGGCAGATGGCCGACAGCAGGGATCCCCGTACCGCACCCCCCGGCGCGTCCGTGTCCTACGACGGCGGGTCCGGGACCGGCGGGCACGCGCCCGGCGGACCGTCCCCCGACACCCCGTCCGCCGGCGGGGGCGCGGCAGCCCCCGCGGACGCCTACCTGGAGCGGCGCGCGCTCCGGCGCGGCAGCGCGGGGCCGCTGCTGCTGACCGGGCTGGGCGTCGCCTACGTCGTCTCGGGCGACTTCTCAGGCTGGAACAACGGCCTGGCGCAGGGCGGTTTCGGCGGGCTCGCCATCGCCGCCGTCCTGATGGGCCTGATGTACACCTGCCTGGTCTTCGCGCTGGCGGAGCTGGCCTCCGTCCTGCCGACGGCGGGCGGCGGCTACGGCTTCGCCCGCCGCGCGCTGGGCACCTGGGGCGGCTTCCTGACCGGGACCGCCATCCTCATCGAGTACGTGCTCGCGCCCGCCGCGATCTCCATCTTCATCGGCGACTACGTGCGGTCCCTGGGCCTGTTCGGGCTGACCTCCGGCTGGCCGGTCTACCTCGCCTGCTTCGTCGTCTTCATCGGCATCCACCTGTGGGGCGTCGGGGAGGCGCTGCGGTTCAGCCTCGTGGTCACGGCCGTGGCGGTCGCCGCCGTCCTGGTCTTCGCCGTCGCCGCGCTCACGGACTTCCGGGTGGCCGCGCTCGACGACATCCCGGTCGACGCGAACGCGTGGGGGGCGAATTCCTGGCTGCCGTTCGGGGTGCTGGGCATCTGGGCGGCGTTCCCGTTCGGCATGTGGTTCTTCCTCGGGGTGGAGGGCGTCCCGCTGGCCGCCGAGGAGACCCGCGACCCGGCCCGCACGCTGCCGAAGGCAATGGCCGCCGCGATGGGCATCCTGCTGCTGCTCGCCGTGGTCACCTTCCTCGCGGCGACCGGCGCCCGCGGCTCGGCGGCCCTCCAGTCGGTGGGCGACCCGCTGGTCCAGGCGCTGCGACCGGACGGGAAGCCCACGGCGGTGAGCCGGATCGTCAACTACGCCGGGCTCGCCGGGCTGGTGGCGTCCTTCTTCTCCCTGATCTTCGCGGGTTCGCGGCAGCTGTTCGCGCTCTCCCGGGCCGGTTACCTGCCCCGCTTCCTGTCCCTGACCAGCCGCCGCAAGGCCCCCTACCTCGGCCTGCTGGTGCCGGGCGCCCTCGGCTTCACGCTCGCCGCGGCCACCGGGGACGGGGCGCGCATGCTGAACATCGCGGTCTTCGGCGCCACGATCTCCTACGCGCTCATGTCGCTCTCCCACATCGTCCTGCGCCGCCGCGAACCCGAACTCCACCGCCCCTACCGCACCCCCGGCGGCAGCCTGACCTCCACCGTCGCCTTCGTCCTGTCCTGCGCCGCGCTGGTGGCGACGTTCCTCGTGGACCGGACGGCGGCCTTCCTCGCCCTGGGCGTGTACGGGGTCGCGCTGGCCTACTTCGCCCTGTACTCCCGGCACCGGCTGGTGGCGGCGGCCCCCGAGGAGGAGTTCGCGGCCCTGGCGGCGGCGGAGGCGGAGTTGAAACGGGAGTGACCCCGACCGTACGCCCGAACCACCGCACCCCGGAGGAGTCGTGACCCCACCCCTGATCGGCGTCAGCACCTACCTGGAGGACGAGGCCCGCTGGGGCGTGTGGGCCCAGCCCGCCGCCCTGCTCCCCGCCGGCTATCACCGGCTCGTCCAACAGGCGGGCGGACTGGCCGCCCTGCTGCCGCCCGACGCCCCGGAGGCCGCCCCCGCCGCGGTCGCCCGGCTGGACGGCCTGGTGATCGCGGGCGGCCCGGACGTCCAGCCCGCCCGGTACGGCGCCGCGCCCGACCCCCGTACGGGCCCGCCCGCGCCCGAGCGGGACGCGTGGGAACTGGCCCTGATCGACGCGGCGCTGACCGGCGGGGTCCCGCTGCTGGGCATCTGCCGGGGGCTGCAACTGCTGAACGTGGCGCGCGGCGGCACGCTCGTCCAGCACATCGACGCGCACGCCGGGCCGCCCGGCGTGTTCGCCCGGCACGAGGTCGAACCGGTGCCGGGGACGGAGCTGGCCGACGTACTGCCCGGACCGGTGTCGGTGCCGACCTACCACCACCAGGCGGTGGACCGGCTCGGCGACGGCCTGCGCGCGAGCGCGCACGCGGCCGACGGCACGATCGAGGCGCTGGAACTCCCGGGCGCCGCCGGGTTCGCGCTGGCCGTGCAGTGGCATCCGGAGGCCGGGGAGGACGTCCGGGTGATGGAGGCGCTGGTGAGGGCGGCGCGGGAGCGGTCGGCGGGGCGGTGAGGGGGCGCGCCGCACGGGCGCGGTGCCGGAAGCGGTTGCCCGCGGCACGCGTCAGGAGAAGGGATCGCCCGCGACACCGGCGATCCGCACGAGCCCGTCTCCGTCGGAATCGGACACCTTCACGTAGAGGGTGAACGTCCAGTCCTCCTCGTCCGCCCGGCCGTGCGCCCATGCCAGGACTTCTTCGACGGTTGACCCGGTCACCTCGTATTCGTGCGAGGTGACGGCATTCCTGTCCCAGAAATAGACGCGGAATGTGGGGGTCTCTTGCTCCCAGGAAATGTCTCGCGGGTCTACGCGTCGTTTCTCCATGTCGGCATGCTAGGGAGGCCCGTCGCGTGGCGGTGGTCGGCAAGCGACCGCCACGCGTCAAGCGACCGCCACGCTCGGCGCGATGCGAGCGAACCTCTACCCAGGTGCCTTCACCCCGCCCTCCTCCGCGTGAGCCCCAGCAGATCGCGGGCCGGGCCCGCGGGGCGGCGGCCGGTGGGCCACACCGCCCGGAGTTCGCGCCGCAGGCGCAGGTCGCGGACCGGGACCTCGACCAGGCGCCGGGCGGCGAGTTCCTCCCGCACGGCCAGTTCGCTCAGCACGGCGGGCGCCGCCTCGTTCACGGCCGCCGCCTTCACCGCCGTGGTGGAGGACAGCTCCAGCAGCGGTTCCGCGAGGCCGCCGTGCCCGGCGAGCGCCGCGTCCAGCACCTGGCGCGTGCCCGAGCCGCGCTCGCGCAGCACCAACGGAGCGGCGGCCAACTCGGCGGCGGTCAGCCCGGCACGCCGCCGGGCCCACGGGTGCCCGGGCGCGGCGACGACGACGAGCCGGTCGTGCCCGACGACCGCGCCGTCCAGTCCCGTGGGCACGTCCAGCCCCTCGACGAAGCCGAGGTCCGCGTCCTCGTCCAGCAGCCGCCGCGCGACCGCCGCGGAATTGCCCGCGAGCAGGGAGACGGCGGTGTCCGGGCGTTCGGCGCGCAGCGCGATGAGCCAGCCGGGCAGCAAATATTCGGCGATGGTCATGCTCGCCGCGACCCGTAGCCGCGAGTCGCGCCGGACCCGCAGCGCCTGGGCCCCGGCGTCGAACGCCTCGGCGGCCTCCACGATCCGCCGCGCCCAATCCGTGACGAGCGCCCCGGCGTCGGTGAGCCGGGAACCGCGCGGGGAACGCTCCACCAGCCCGACCCCGAGTTGCCGCTCCATCGAACGGATGCGGCTGCTCGCGGCGGGCTGGGTGATGCCCATCTGCCGGGCGGCCCGCCCCAGGCTGCCCAGCCGCGCCACCGCCAGCAGCAGTTCCAGGGCGCCCAGGTCGGGCACCCGGTGCGCGAGCGGAGCGCCTTCCCGGTGCCGCTCCTCCACCGGCTCAGCGCCCATGCCGTCCGGCCTCCCCGGCCCGTACGGAGCACCCCGCGCTCGTCACCCACCTGCAACACGTCATAAACCCAGCTTATGACCTCATAGATCCGTACTCCCTGGTGGCACCGGACGGCCCTGGACAGGCTGGCCCCATGGCACCTCAAGCACGTCTCCGGCCACCGAGCGGCACCGGCTCCCACCCGGACACCGGGCGGACCGGCCCTCGCACCGTCCCGTCCCCCCGCACCGCCTCGTCCCCCTCCGTGCGCCACCTGGGCCCCAACTGGTACGCCACGGTCATGGGCACCGCGATCGTCGCCACCGCCGGCACCGCCGTGTTCCCCTCCGGCCCGCACCTCGTCTACCAGGTCGTGTGGGCGCTCTCGGTTGCGATGCTGGCGGCGCTCGTGACCGCGCGGGCGGTCCACTGGCTGCGCCACGCCGACCAGGCCAGACGGCACCTCCTCGATCCGGCCGTGGCGCCCTTCCACGGCTGCACGGCCATGGCGCCGCTCGCGGTCGCCGGCGCCACGACGGCCGTCGGCCCCGGGGTGATCGGCGAGCGGGCCGCGGTGCTCGTCCACGGGGTGCTGTGGGTCGCCGGTACGGCCCTGGGGCTGGTCGCCGCGGCGGGCATCCCGTACCTGATGGCGACCCGGCACCGGATCGCCGCGGACGGCGCGTCGCCCGTCTGGCTGCTGCCGGTCGTGGCGCCCATGGTGTCCGCCGCCACGGGGCCCGCGCTGGTGCCGCACCTTCCGGCCGGGCAGGCGCGGGCGACCCTGTTGCTGGCGTGCTGCGCGCTGTTCGGGATGTCGCTGTTCGCCACGCTGCTGATCCTGCCGCTGGTGTTCTCGCGGCTGCTGCGGCACGGCCCGCCCGCGCTCCCGCTGACGCCGACCCTCTTCCTCGTCCTGGGTCCGCTCGGCCAGTCCACGACCGCCGTGCACAACGTCGCGGAGGCGGCGCCGGGCGTGCTCGGGCACCCGTACGCGGACGCGTTCCGGGCGTTCGCCGTGGTGTACGGCGTGCCGGTGACGGGGTTCGCGCTGCTGTGGCTGGCGGTGGCGGTGGCCATGACGGTGCGCGCCGTGCGGGCGGGCCTGCCGTTCGCCATGACGTGGTGGGGGGCGACCTTCCCGGTCGGCACGTGCGTGACGGGGGCGGCGGGCCTGGCCCGCCAGACCGGCCTCACCGCCTTCCTCTGGCTCGCGGCGGGCCTGTACGCGCTACTGGTGGCGGCCTGGCTGACGGCGGGCACCCGGACGGCGCTGGGGCTGTGGCGGGGCGACCTGCTGGCACCGCCGGCGGCGAAGGCCACGCCCGTCGGGACGGCGGATGTCGCGTCCGCCAAGACGACGGATGTCGCGTCCGTGGAGACGGCTGGCGCCACGTCCGTCAGGACACCGGTCGCCGGACCCACCAAGACGCCGGACGCCGCGTCCGTCTGGACCACGCCGGCGCCCCCGGGCCCTTCCCCCTACGCCCGCACGGAAGCCCCCGTCACCCCGCAGCCCTCAACGCGGCCGTGAGGACCGCCGGCGCCTCCACCAACGACGGCCCGTACCACGTCAGATGGCGCCCGCTGACGAGCGCCGCGGGCAGACCGGGGAACGCCTCGGGGCCGTCGTCGGCCGTGAAGAGGTACGGCTCGTCGGGGAGGACGACGAGGTCGGCGCCGGACGCGTTCAGCTCCTCGACGGGCACCCGCGGATAGCGTTCGGCGTGGTGCGCGTAGAGGTTCGCCACGCCCAGGCGGGCCAGCAGGTCGCCCGCGAAGGTGTCGCGGCCGAGCACCATCCAGGGCCGCCGCCACACCGGCACCACGGCGCGCCGCGCCTCGGCGGGCCGCACGTCCCGCCACGCCTCCGCGGCCTCGTCGAGCCAGCCCGGCCGGGGCAGCCCGCAGCCGCGCACCAATACCCGTTCCAGCTCGCGCAGCGCCTGGTCCAGGTCGCGGACCTCGGTGACCACGACTTCCAGGCCCGCGGCGCGCAGCACGGCGAGGTCCGGGGCGCGGTTCTCCTCCTCGTTGGCGATGACGAGGTCGGGGGCGAGGGCAATGATCCGGTCGGTGTCCGGGTTCTTCGTCCCGCCGACGCGGGCGACGTCGAGTTCCGCCGGGTGGGAGCACCAGTCGGTGACCCCGACCAGCATCTCGGGCGCCTCGGCGGCCACCGCCTCGGTCAGGGACGGCACGAGCGACACCACACGCCGCCGAGCTGTGGGACGGGTCATTCCCCCACGGTACGCCGCGGGCCGCTCCCGGTGAGCGGCGGGTCGGGGCGGGGGACGTTCTCCTGACTCTGCGTCAATTCACGTCGTTCCGGAGCGGATCGTCACCCGGTGCGAACTTTCACGCGGTGCGGATCGTCACCTGGTGCGCATCGTCACCCGGATCGGATGATCACCCGGTGCGGCTGTGCCGCCGGATGATGTACGCCGTCCCGGCCGCGACCGCCAGCAGCACCACCCCGCCCGCCGCCTGCGAGGTGCTCACCTCACCCACGCTGCCGCCCAGCCCGGTCCGGGAACCGTCGTTCACGCCGCGGGTCGCCGCCCCTCCCTGGACGACCACCACGTCCGTGTACGTGGTGCCGCCGGGGCCGCACTCGATGGTGACCTGGTACGTCCCGTCGGACGCGGACGAGCTGATCGGCACCTCCGCCGCCATCCGCCCCGCTCCGGGGCGGAGGCTCACCTCCCCGAAGAGGTCCGATCTGGCCGCCGCCCCTTGGGACGGGGCGCAGCGCCGGTCGTCGCTGATGCTGACGGGGTGCCCCGGGACGATCGGGTTGGGCTCGGCGGAAGCCGACGCGGCGGGGGCCGCCAGGCCCACGGTGGCGGCGGCCAGCAAGGCGGTGGCGGAGAGGCGCGCAACGTTCATGGTCAGCTCCTGCCGCCGGCCGCGGTCTCGATGGCCGCGAACGAAGAACCGGCTCACTGGGAGTGAAACACCACCTACCTCGCGTCGCGACGCGAGGCCGGGTGCGAGGCCCCGGCCGGGCCGGGGTCCTCGGGCCTCCGGTGGCCTCAGCGCGGGGCTCGGCGGGTGATTCGCGGGCGGTCACCCGGACGGCCCAACGGCCCGCACGGGCTGGGAGAGCGGTCCGGTCCGAAGCGCTGTGGCGGCGGGTGGCGGGTGATCTTTGGGTGCCGGTGAACGCCGGGGGCGTTGTCCTCAATCGCCGGACGGGCTTGATTTTGCCGCGCACGGGCTTGGGTTTGCCGCGAACAGGCTTAGCTTCGTCGGGCACGGGCTTGGGTTCGTCGGGCACGGGCTTGGTTTTGCCGCGTACGGGCCTGGTTTCGCCGCCCACGGGCCTGGTTTCGTCGCGCACGGCTTGGTTTTGCCGCACACGGGCTTGGTTTCGTCGGGCTCGCCGACCCAGCGGGGGCCTGGCCGTCCGTCGTCGTTCCGAGGTCCGTGATCCTGCGCTAGCGTGACCGATCGAGCACCGTTGTGTCAGGCTCTGTCCCTTCTCGTCGGGTGTCGAGGCGGCGACTCCGCCAGCGCCCGCGAGCGCGGCGACTCCGCCGGCGCCCGCGAGCGACGCGCTTTCGGCGACGGCGGACGCGGGACCGCGGGACGGGCCCTGGGAGAGGTCATGCGGCGCGTGGCACGTCGTCCGCCGCGCCGGTCACGGCACACCACTGGGAGGCCCCGTGCGCGCTCCGGTCCACCTCGGCCCCGGCTCCGTCAAGCGGCGGGAAAGGCCCGGTCCCGGCTCCGCCGAGCTCCAGGAGCGGCCCGGCCCGAACGGCGCCGCGCCCGGCCTGCGGCTCGGCTCCCTCGAATCCGGCGGGACCAAGGTGATCTGCCTGGTCGGCTCGGCGCCCGACCGCGTCGAGGCGCGGACCCGGTTCCCGACCGGCGCGCCGGGGCCGACGCTGGCGCGGGCGGTCGCGTTCTTCCGGGACGCGGTGGCCGCCGGAGGCCCGTTGGACGCCGTGGGCATCGCCTCGTTCGGCCCCCTCGAACTGCGTCCGTCCCACCCCCGGTACGGGCACCTCGCCGCGACGCCGAAGCCGGGGTGGTCGGGCGTGGACGTCCTGGGGCCGGTGCGCGCGGCGCTCGGGGTGCCGGTGGCGATCGACACCGACGTCAACGCCGCCGCCCTCGGTGAGGGCCGGTGGGGCGCGACCCGCGGGCTGTCCACCTACGTGTACGTGACGGTCGGCACCGGGCTCGGCGGGGGCGGCGTCAGCGGCGGGCGGGTCGTCCGCGGGCTGGTGCACACGGAGATGGGGCACGTGAGCGTGCCCCGCGTGCCGGGCGACGACTTCCCCGGGTGCTGCCCATTCCACGGGGACTGCTGGGAGGGGCTGGCGAGCGGCTCGGCCCTGGCGGCCCGTTGGGGGCGGCCTGCCGAGGAGCTGACGGGTGCCACGCTGCGCCGCGCCGTGCGCTGGGAGGCGCGCTACCTGGCGGCCGGGCTGCGCAACGTCGTGTACGCGACCGCGCCCGAACGCGTGGTGATCGGCGGCGGGGTCACGGCGCTGCCCGGCCTGTTCCCGCTGCTGCGGGCGGAGCTCGGCGCGGCGCTGGCGGGGTACCCGGGCCTGCCGGAGCACGCCGCCGAGGACTTCGTGGTGCCCGCCGCGCTCGGGCCGCTCGCCGGACCGGCCGGGGGCCTGGCGCTCGCGGCGGGCGCCGCCGAGGCCCACCAGGCTGATGTCCGGCGACGGTGAGGGCCTGGACGCCGCGACCCGCGCCTGGCTGACGGAGCGGGTGTTCGGCGGCCTGCGGCGGTGGCGCGCGCACCCGTTGCCCGGCGGGTTCACCAACGAGATGGTCCTGCTGACGGGGCCGGACGACGAGCGGTACGTGCTGCGCCGGTACCGGCCCAGCGCCACGCGGGTGCCCCGCAACCCGTGCGCGGTGGAACTGGCCGTGATCCGCCGCGCCGCGCGCGCCGTGCCGGTGGCGGACGTGGTCGCGGCCGACCCGCACGGCCGCGCCACCGGGCGCCCCGCGCTCGTCTACCGGTACGTGGACGCGTCGCCGCTGAGCGAGATCCTGGACGCGCCGCCGCCCGGCGAAGCCTCGGACGCGTCCCCGCCCCGCGAAGGCGCGGGCACGTCCCCGCTCGGCCATGCCTCGGACACCTCCCCACTCAGCGAAGGCCCGGACACCTCCACCGCCGACCCACCCGGATTGGGCCATGCGGTGGGCGCGGTGCTCGCCGCGCTCGGGACGGTGACACTGCCCGGGCCGGGCCTCTTCCCCGACGCCGCGCTCGTCCCGGCCGACGGCCGCGCGCCCACCGCCGACCTGCCCGGCTTCGTCGAGCACTGCCTGGCCACCGGCCGGGCGGACGGCCCGCTGACCGCCCGCGACGGCGCGGCGCTGCGCGACCTCGCCCGGCGCACCGCGCACCGGGCCGCCGCCGTGGCCGACGCCCGCCACCTGGTGCACGGGGACTTCAACCCCAAGAACGTGCTGGTCACGCGACGGGCGGGCCGGTGGACGGTGGCCTGCGTGCTGGACTGGGAGCTCTCCTTCAGCGGCTCCCCGCTCGTCGACGTCGGCAACATGCTGCGCTTCGCGCACGCCTATCCCCCGTCCTTCACGGACGGCTTCACGGCGGGTTTCCGGGACGGCGGAGGGCACCTGCCGCCCGGCTGGCGGTCGCTGTGCCGGACGCTGGACCTGTACGCGCTCGCGGACATCCTCACCGCGCCGCCGGACGCCGCCTACTTCGCCCGCGTCCGGTCGGTGCTCCTCCGGCACCTCGCGGAGGACGGCGGCCCATCCGAGAGCGCGCACCATCCCTGACGGCGGGACGCCCAAGGGCGCGCCGTACCCGTCGGCGGGACGCCCAAGGGCGCACCGTTCAACGGCAGCGAGACGCCCGAGGGCGCGCACCGTCCCCGACGGCGGCCGGCGCACCCCTGCTCGTCACGAGCCGCTCCCCGGGCAGCCCCCAACCCGTCCCGAAGCAACCCCACGAGCGCCCCCGGCCCGCGCCGCTCCCCGAACGCCCCGCCAGCACCAACCCAATGATCCGGAAAACCCCTCCCCCGCAGATCCATTTCCCTCCCACCCGCTTTTTACCCGACGCCCAAAAACACCAGAGACCCGGCGACATCAGCGAAAAGGAAATCGACCCAAGGTACCGGAACACCAGCTAGCCAGCGGCGGGGCGGATCGTTACGCTGCCAGGAGGCCGGAAGTTCCCCGATCAAGGGAGGATTTCAACGTGGACGAGAAGAGGCCGGAAAGCGTCTTAAGTTCTCCGCCGGCGGCGGCTACAAGCTCGGGCGGGCGCACGACGGCCGACGAAAAACTGACACCCACGCCCGAGTGCATTTGCCGCGGCACACCCCCCACCCCGGAGCAGAACGAGGGCCCGTACTACAAGCCCTATACGCCGAAGAAGACCAGTTTCCGGGGCGACGTGGAGAACGGCACCCCGCTGGTGCTGCACGGACGGGTCGTCACTGTCGACGGCTTCCCCGTGGGCGGCGCGCTGCTCGACTTCTGGCAGGTGGGCGAGGAGGGCGTGTACGACGAGACCGGGTTCCGGCTGCGTGGCCACCAGTTCGCCGACGCGGACGGCCGGTGGCGGCTGGATACCGTGGTGCCCGCCGAGTACCCGGGCCGCACGCGCCACGTACACGTCAAAGTGCAGCCCCCGGACGGCGAGGTGCTGACCACCATGCTGTATTTCCCGGGTGAGCGGCGGAATCACCTGGACAAGCACTTCCGGCCGGAGTGTCTGATGGACGTGCACAAGACGGCCGAGGGCTGGAGTGCCGCCTTCACCTTCGTTCTGGACGGGTGAACCAGGTGCCCGCCGACGCGCACCGGATGCCGTGGCGGATGCTGTTCCGGATGCCGTTCCGGGTGCCCTGAAAACGTGAACCCGATGCCATGGGTACGCGGATACCGCGGCACGGATAAACGGATCGGGCCACCCCGGGAAAGCGTCATCCGGGTTCCGTTTCCATCGAATTCCAGGTGACCCGTCGCACCGTCCCGGAATGCGGGACGCGACCGGCCGGAGACCGGCTATCGATCATCGGTCACCGGCCATGGAGATCCCTGTCGTGAATTCAGGCAGGAGAACAACGGTGGACCTCAAGCGCGCACACGAGCTGATCTATTACCCGGTCAGCGATCACATGATGGAGCACGGCGAGGGAATCTACCTGTACGACGCGGACGGGAAGCAGTACATCGACTGCGCGTCCGGGACCTTCAACCTCAGCCTCGGGTACGGCCATCCGGAAGTGGTCAAGGCCCTGCGCGACCAGGCGGAGCGCCTGGTGCACGCGACCTCGGTCTTCCAGACCGAGCCCGTCAACGCGCTGGTCCGCCGCCTGGTGGAGCTCTCCCCCGCCAACCTCACCAAGGTCCACCTCAAGGTCTCCGGCGGCTCCACCGCCAACGAGGGCGCGGTGAAGATGGCGCAGGTCCTCACCGGGCGACGGGACGTGATCACGCTGTTCCGCAGCCATCACGGCCAGACCCTGATGACGGCGACGATGTCGGGCGAGTCCTTCCGCAAGGCCCCCTTCCCCAGTCTCCTGCCGGGGGTCCTGCACGTGCCCGACCCGTACTGCCTGCGCTGCTTCTACCGGGAGCGGCCCGAGACCTGCGGGCTGCTCTGCGTGGAGCGGATCAACGACTTCATCGAACACGCCAGTTCCGGCAGCGTCGCCTGCGTCGTCGTGGAACCGGTCTCGGGCAGCGGCGGCAACATCGTGCCGCCGGACGGCTATCTGGCCGCGCTGCGCCGCCTGTGCGACGAGCGGGGCATCGTCCTGATCTTCGACGAGGTGCAGACGGGCATCGGCCGGGTCGGGCGCATGTTCGCCGCCGAGCACTTCGGGGTCCGGCCCGACATCCTGACCACCGCGAAGGGGCTCGGCGGTTCCGGCGCGCAGGTCGCGGCCATCCTCGCCGACGAGCGGCTGTCCGGGCTGAGCGGCGACCACCACTCGTTCACCTATGGCGGCAACACGCTGGCCGCCGCCGCGGCGGTGGCGACGCTGGACGTCATCGCGCGCCCCGGGTTCCTGGAGAACGTGCGCGAGGTCGGCGCCCACATCATGGAGCGGCTGCGGCACCTGGCCGCCGCGCACCCGTACGTCGTGGACGTGCGCGGGCTCGGCCTGATGATCGGCGTCGAGGTCGCCGACCGGGACGGCCGCCCGGACGCCGCGCTGGCCAGGTCGCTCGCCCGGCACGGCATGGACCACGGCCTCATCCTGCGGACCTCGCGCTACGGGCGGGGCAACGTGGTCAAGATCCGTCCGCCGCTGGTCATCACCCGCCCCGAGGCCGACCTGCTCTGCGACCGGCTGGACGCCCTCTTCGCGGCGGAGGCGGCGGCATGAAGGGACGCGCCGGGGCCCGGCCGGGGCGCGCCCGGAGCACCGGCCGGTGGGCGGCGGCCACCGGTCCGACGCCCCGCGCGGGGACCGGACGAAGCGGCGCTCCCGCCCGCAGCGGCGAGAAACCCGCCGCCGGTCGCCGGGCCCCCGGACAGGACAAGGAGAAGGAGGAGGAGCCGTGTCCCCCACGCTCCCCGCGGACGGCACCGAGTTCCGCGCGCTGCTCGACCGCCTCTCCGACAAGGCGACGGCGGACTACTACAACCCGTACACGGCCTTCGACTGGCCGCCGGAGCTCCCGGCCGGGGAGTTCTGGATGTCCCCCGAGCTGCTGACCGTCCACGGCACGGAGCTGATGGACGAGCTGCCGCCCGACCGGCTGCGGGCGCTCAGCCGCTGGGAGAGCGTCCACTTCTACAGCCTGAACGTGCACGGCATCCGGGAGCTGCTGATCGAGGTGATGCGGCGCGTCCACACGCCCGGGTTCGAGGTCCCGTCGGAGTTCTTCCACCACTTCATCGGTGAGGAGAACGACCACATGTGGTTCTTCGCCACCTTCTGCCTCAAGTACGGGGGGAAGATCTACCCGGACAAGACGCTGCGGCTGCCCGAGCCGGCCCGTGACCCCCGCGTGGAGAACTTCCTCGTCTTCGCCCGCATCCTGGTCTTCGAGCAGATCGTCGACCACTACAACGTCCACCTGGCCGCGGACGACCGGCTGCACCCCACCATCCGCCACCTCAACCGCCTGCACCACCAGGACGAGTCCCGCCACATCGCCTTCGGCCGCCGCCTGGTGCGCCTGCTGTGGGAGCAGCTCGCCGAGGCCGGGGTGGACGAGGCGACCCGGCGTGCCGCCGGCGACTACATCGGCCGCTACGTCACCGCGAGCGTGGAGTCCTTCTACCAGCCCGGGGTCTACCGCGACGCGGGCATCCCGGACGGGTTCGCCCTCCGGCGGCGGCTGCTGGGCCACCCCGCCCGGCAGGCCGCGCACGCCCGGGTGCTGCACAAGACCACCGACTTCCTGACCCGGATCGGGGTGCTCGATGACGGTCGCTGATCGCCCGCCCCGTCCCGCGCCCCCGTGGTCCGTCCGGGACGGGCTGGCCACCCTGGACGAGCCCGCGACGGAGCTGCTGCGCACGCTGGACGACACCTTCGCCGCCTGGGGCACGGCCGCCGGGGCGGTCCGGATGACCTTCCCCCCGCTGCTGCGCGCCGCCGACCTGCGCACGCTGGACTACTTCCGCAACTTCCCGCACCTGGGCAGCCTGGTCGCCCGCCTCCGCCCGGACCGGCTGACGGCGTACGGCGACGGGGCGTCCCCGGCGTCCGGCGGCTCCACGGACGTCACCCCTGCCCCCGCCAACGGCACCACCGGCACCGTCCCCGCCCACGACCTCACCGCCGCCGCCCACCTGCTGCCCTCCGCCGCCTGCTACGCCTGCTTCCTGCACTTCTCCGGGATGCGCACCGACGCCCCCCTCCTCGTCACCACCGCCGCCCAGTGCTTCCGCAACGAGGACCGCCACGACGGGCTGCGCCGGATGTGGGGGTTCACCATGCGGGAGATCGTCTGCGTCGGCCCGGCCGACCGCGTCCGCGACCACCTCGACCGGTCCCACGCACGGATCGCGGCCTTCGCCGCCCGGCTCGGCCTGCCCCTGTCACGGCAGCCCGCGACCGACCCGTTCTTCCAGAAGGACGGCGCCCGCTCCGTGATGCAGGTCCTCGCCCCGGTGAAGGACGAATACGTGCACACGGACGGCACCGCCGTGGCGTCGGTGAACCACCACCGCAACTTCTTCGGGGAGCGGTGCGACATCCGGTACGCCGGGCGACCCGCCTTCACCGGCTGCGTGGCCTTCGGGCTGGAACGGTGGCTGCACGTCCTGGCGGAGCGGTTCGCCGGGGACCTGGACGCCGCCCGCGCGGCCGTGCGCGAGGCGGGGGCGGCCGTACGCGACGCCGGGGAGCGGCCGTGAGCCCGCCTCCGGAGCGCACGCCGGGGTACGGGGCAGGCACCGGCGCGGAGCGCGGGGGACGCGCCGCCGGGCCCGTACCAAAAGGGGGCTCCCAGCCCGCGCCCACCGGCCACGCCCTGGAGCGCGCCCTCGGCCTCGACCTGCCCCTCCTCCAAGCCGGCATGGGCGGAGTCGCCGGCCCCGACCTGTGCGCCGCGGTGTCCCGCGCCGGTGCGGGCGGCACCCTCGCGCTCTACAAGGAGCCACCCGACCGGATCCGCGAACTGGTCGCCGCCGTCGCCACAGCGACCACGCGCCCCTTCGGCGTGAACCTCGTCCCCGAGGTGACCGACCCCGCCACCTGCCGGGCCCAGCTCCGCGCGGCCCTCGAACGCCTCCCCGACCACGGCTTCGTCACGTTCTTCGGCCTCCCGCCCCCCGAGGCGGCGCGCACCGTCGTCCGCACGGGTCATCCCCTGGTGATCCAGATCGGCAGCGTGCAGGACGCCGGGCGGGCGCTGCGTCTGGGGGCCGGTGTCCTCGTCCTTCAAGGCATGGAGGCCGGGGGGCACCTGCTGGGCGCGATGACGGGGCCGCAGTTGCTGCGGGAGGTCCGGGCCCGCCATCCCCGGGCCGTCCTGGCAGTGGCGGGCGGGATCGCGACCGGCGCCGATCTGGCGGCGGCGCGCCGCCGGGGGGCCGACGGCGCGGTGGCGGGCACGCTGTTCGTCCCCACCGACGAGTCCGACGCGCATCCGCTGTTCAAGCGGCGGGTGGTCGAGGCGTCGGCCCGGGACACCGTCGTCACGGGGCTGTACGACATCGGCTGGCCCGACCGCCCGCACCGGGTGCTGCGCAACGCCCTCACCGCCGACGCGACCCGCCGCCCCGCGGTGTTCATCGCCAGTGCCCGCGTGGGGGCCCGGCGGGTGCCCGTGCCGCGCTACAGCGCGGCGGCGCCGTCGGCCGGTACGGAGGGCCGGATCGAGGAGATGGCGATGTACTGCGGGCGCTCGTGCGCGGGCGTCACCGGCCGGCATCCGGTGGCGTCCGTCGTCGAGCGGTTCCGCCGGGAGTACGAGGCGGCCGAGCCGCCCCGCGACCGTTTTGCCGAGGGGGAAGCATGGACGACCCGCTCAAGCCGGTGACCGACTGGCTGCGCGCCCGGAACCCGGACGTCGAGGCCATCCCGCCGGATCTGGACCTGATCGAGAACCGCCTGGTCGACTCGCTCGGCTTCATGGAATTCATCCTGCTCCTGGAAGACCTCGTCGGCCGTGAGCTGCCGTTGGAGGAGCTGGACGTGGACCGGTTCCGGACGCTGGAGGCGATCTCCGCGAACTTCCTGACGCCCCAGCGCACCGGTCACTGAGGGGCCCGGGCACCCGGGCCCTCCACCCCTGCCGGGCCCGCGGTGCCCCGGACGCCCCGAAAGGACCGGAACCGGCGCCCCCGGCCGCGCGTGGTGCGGCCGGGGGACGACCGGTTCCGTCCCTGTGTCACCTGTGTCACTGAGGCTCACGACGCGGCGGCCATGAGGACCCTCAGGCCCTCACTTCACCGGCGCCATCGCGTCCACGATGCCCGGATGGGCGTCGATCCACTTCTGCACGCCCGCGTCCTCGCGCCCCTTGCCGGCGTCCTGGACGGCCTGCTCCAGGCTCCCCAGCTCCTCGGGCGTCATCTTCCAGTCCTTCAGCCAGCCGTAAAGCTCCGGGTACTTCTTCGGGAAGCTCTTGTTGCCGAGCGTCTTGATCTGGTTGTTGGCGCCCCAGGTGCCCTTGGGGTCCTTCAGCTTGGTCAGGTCGTACTTGCTGTAGGCCCAGTGCGGCGACCACAGGACGACCGCGACCGGCTCCTTCTTGGCGTAGGCGCGCTCCAGCTCCGCGAGCATGGCGCTGGTCCCGGCCTCGGTGATCTCGAAGCCGTCCAGGCCGTAGGCGGGGGCGACGACGTCCTTCAGGCGCTTCATCTGGCCGGTCCCCGGCTCGATCCCAATGATCTTGCCGTGGAACTCGTCCTTGTGCTCCCGCAGGTCGTCCAGCGTCTTGACGTCCTTGACGTAGGACGGGACGGCGATCTCCAGCGAGGTCTTGTCGTACCAGGCCCCGACGTCGACCAGGTCCTTCTTGTACGTGTCCCAGTACTGCTTCTGCGCGACCGGCAGCCAGCCGTCCAGTTCCACGTCGATCTGCCCGGTGGACAGGCCGGTCCACATGGGGCCGACGTCCAGGTTGCGGATCTTGGGCCGGTAGCCGCGCTTCTCCAGGACGTTCTTCCACAGGTAGGTGGTGGCGATCCCCTCGTCCCAGGCCGGGTAGCCGATCACGGGGGCGGCGCCGGCGTCCCGGCCCTTGGCGTACGCGGTGGAGGCGGACGGGGCGAGCTTGTTCACCAGGCCGGGGTGCTCCTTGAGCCAGGCGCGCACGCCGTCCTGCTCGTGGCCCTCGCCCGCCTCCTTGAGGGTGTTCTCCAGGCTGGTGAGCTGCGACTCGTCCAGGTGGAAGTTCTTCATCCACCCGGCGACCTCGGGCTCGTCCCCCGAGAAGCCCTCGCGGCCCAGCAGGTGCAGGCCGTCACCGGTGCCGAAGGCGCCCTTGGGGTCCTTGAGCTTGGTGAGGTCGTACTTGTCGTACGCCCAGTGGGGCGACCACAGCGTGACAGCGATCGGCTTCTTCGCCGCGTAGGCGCGGTCCAGCTCGGCGAGCATGGAGGAGGTGCTGGCCTCGGTGAGCTTGTACTCGCCCGCCAGGCCGTATTCCTTCTGCACCTTGTCCTTGTAGATCTTCATCTCGCCGGCGCCCGGCTCGATCCCGATGATCTTGCCGCCGAACTCGCCGGCCTTGCCCTTGAGGTCCTCCAGGGACTTCACGTCCTTGACGTAGGACGGGACGGCGATCTCCAGCGAGGTCTTGTCGTACCAGGTGCCCAGGTCCTCCAGCTTGTCCCGGTACTTCTCCCAGTACGACGCGTGGGTGGTGGGCAGCCAGGCGTTGGTCTGCACGTCGATGTCGCCGCGCGCCTGCCCGGTGAACAGGGCGCCCGCCTCCAGGGGCTGGGCGGTGACCTTGTAGCCGCGCTGTTCGAGGATCTCCTTCCACAGGTACGTGGTGGCCTTGCCCTCGTCCCAGTTGACGTACCCGATGCGGATCGTGCGGCCCTTGCCGCCGCCGGCGGCGCCGCCGTCCTTGCCACCGCCGAAGATCCCCAGACCGCCCGCGACCAGCGCGAGGACGACCACCCCGACCATCGCCACCGACGTGCCGGGCTTCCACCGGAGGAACCTCATCCCGCCCAGCGCCGCCTGCGCCTTGGCCAGCGCGCGCCGCCCGAGCGGCGAGACCCGCTGGTTGAGCGCGCCGGTCATCCGGTCCAGGTACATGGCCAGGATGACGACGGCGAGACCGGCCTCCGAGCCGAGCGCCACGTCCACGGAGCTGATCGCGTTGTAGACCGACGCGCCGAGCCCGCCGCCGCCGACCATGCCCGCGATGACGACCATCGACAGGGCCAGCATGATGACCTGGTTGACGCCCGCCATGATGGTGGGCAGCGCCAGCGGCAGCTGCACCCGCAGCAGCGTGCGGCGCGGGTGGGTGCCGAACGCCTCGGCCGCCTCGACCAGTTCCCCGTCCACCTGCCGGATGCCCAGCTCCGTCATGCGGACGGCCGGGGGCATGGCGAACACGATGGTCGCCACGATGCCGGGCACCACGCCGATGCCGAAGAAGAGGATGCCGGGGATGAGGTAGACCATCGCCGGCATCGTCTGCATCAGGTCCAGGACGGGGCGCAGCGCGCCGCTGACCGCGCGGCTGCGGGACGCCCAGATGCCGAGCGGCACGGCGAGCACGATCGTGATGACGCAGGCGACGAGCACCAGCGACAGCGACTCCATGGTCGCGCCCCACTGCTGGATCGAGTCGATCAGCGCGAAGCCCAGGAAGGTCAGGACCGCGGCCGGCAGCCCGCGCAGCCACCAGGCGAGCACCGCGAAGATGCCGGCCAGCAGGAGCGGTTCGGGGGCCGCGAGGACGGCGTGGATGCCGTCGTACATGCCGTTCAGGACGGTGGAGACGAAGTCGAACAGCCAGGCGACGTTGTCACGCAGCCAGTCCACCGCGGAACTGACCCACGACCCGAGGTTGATCCTAGGCACCGGCGCTCACCTTGCCCTGCTCGGCCTGGGAAGCGCGGCCGGGGGTGCCCGGCTGGTGGGCGGCGTCCGGCGTGGTGCCGCCCGGCTTGTCGGAATCCTGCCGGGCGGCGGCGGGACCGGCCGCAGAAGGTCCGGAAGTCCCCCCGCGCGTCGTGCGCACCCGGCGCGGCAGTTCGGCCCGCCCCGCCGGCTCGCCCAGGGCCGCCAGCAGCCCCGCGGCCGTCACGGCGCCGACGAGCGCGCCGGAGGCGTCGGTCACGGCCACCGGGACCGGGCTCGCGCAGGGCGCGAACAGCTCGGCGACCGGCGTGTCGGGGCGGACGGTGGCGGGCGCGGCGGCGAGGAGGTCGGCGGCGGTGGCCAGCACGCGGCCGTCCGCGGCGGCGGTGCCCAGCACCGTGTCCGGGCGCGCCATGACGGCCCCGGCGGTCAGCACCCGGGAGCGGTCCACGTCCTGGATGAAGGACGCGACGTAGTCGTTGGCCGGGCGCAGCAGGATGTCCTCCGCGGTCCCGTTCTGCACGATGCGCCCGTCCCGCATGACGGCGATCCGGTCGCCGAGGCGCATCGCCTCGTTCAGGTCGTGGGTGATGAAGACGATGGTCTTCTTGAGGGTCTTCTGCAGTTCCAGGAGCTGGTCCTGCATGTCCCGGCGGATCAGCGGGTCCAGGGCGCTGAAGGACTCGTCCATGAGCAGCAGGTCGGCGTCGGTGGCCAGCGCGCGGGCCAGCCCCACGCGCTGCTGCATGCCGCCGGACAGCTCGTCCGGCCAGGACTTCTCCCAGCCCTTGAGCCCGGCCAGCTCCAGCGCCTCGGTGGCGCGCCGCTGCCGCTCGGCGCGCGGGACGCCGCGCACCTGGAGCCCGTAGGCGGCGTTCTCCAGCACGCTGCGGTGCGGGAAGAGCGCGAAGTGCTGGAAGACCATGGAGATCTTCTCGGAGCGGACCGCGCGCAGTTCCTTGGCTGTGAGCGAGGTGAGGTCCTGGCCGTCGAACCGGACGCTTCCGGCGGTCGGCTCCAGCAGCCCGTTGAGGGTGCGCAGGAGCGTGGACTTCCCGGATCCGGACAGACCCATGACGACGAAGATCTGGCCCTCGTCGACGGAGAACGACGCGTCGATCACCGCGGCCGTGGTGCCCTCGGCACGCAGTTCGTCGCGGCCGGCGCCGTCTTCGAGCCGCCGTACCGCCTCCTCGGGTCTTCTGCCGAACACCTTGTACACGTGCTCGGCTTGCAGCCTGGACACATACACCTCTCTGGTCGACGGGGAACGACCCGTCTCCCCCGGTGACCGGCCGTGGCTCGGTACGGGTTCCGCCCGTATCAACCGGCGCAAAAGTTGAATATGCATCGGTTCCGATCCGCGAGCGCGCCTGCCCGGATGATCGGGACACAAACACCACAGTGATCCACTTCACACCAAGGGGGATGTCACAGGCGTACGGCATCATGCGGGATGTGACCCGACGCCTGATGCTCCTCGACACCGCCTCCTTGTACTTCCGCGCCTACTTCGGCGTGCCCGAATCCGTCAAAGCCCCCGACGGCACGCCGGTCAACGCGGTGCGCGGCCTGCTGGACTTCATCGCCCGCCTCGTCCAGGACCACCGCCCCGACGACCTGGTGGCCTGCATGGACGCCGACTGGCGCCCCCAGTGGCGGGTCGACCTGATCCCCACCTACAAGGCCCACCGCGTCGCCGAGGAGGCGCCCGCGGGCTCCACCGCGCCGGACGCGGAGGAGATCCCGGACACCCTCTCCCCCCAGGTCCCGGTGATCGAGGAGGTGCTGGACGCGCTCGGCATCGCCCGCGTCGGCGTCCCCGAGTACGAGGCGGACGACGTCATCGGCACCCTGACCCAGCGGGCGACCGGCCCGGTGGACATCGTCACCGGCGACCGGGATCTCTTCCAGCTCGTGGACGACGGGCGGGGCGTGCGCGTGCTGTACCCGGTCAAGGGCGTCGGCACGCTCCAGGTGACGGACGAGACCGCGCTGCGCGAGAAGTACGGCGTGGACGGCTCCGGCTACGCCGACCTCGCCCTGCTGCGCGGCGACCCGAGCGACGGACTGCCGGGCGTGGCCGGCATCGGCGAGAAGACCGCGGCCAAGCTGCTGGCCACGTACGGCGACCTGGCGGGCATCCTGGCCGCCGTGGACGACCCGGCCGCCAAGCTCACCCCGTCCCAGCGCAAGCGCCTCACCGAGGGGCGCCCCTATCTCGCCGTCGCCCCCAAGGTCGTCCGGGTCGCCACGGACGTTCCGCTGCCGGACTTCGACCCCGCCCTGCCCCGGGAGGCGGCCGATCCCGAGCGGCTGGAAGCGCTCGCCCACCAGTGGGGGCTCGGCGGATCCCTCCAAAGGCTGCTTGCCGCGCTCGGACAGTGAGCTGTTAGGTTAGGTAAACCTAACAAGAATCACGATCATGGCAGGGGAGACCACCGTGGCAGAAGAGCGTCCGGCCCGCAGGAAGTCCAAGCTCCACCGCGCCCAGGTGGTGCGCACCGAGCAGCTCGCCCCGCACATGGTGCGGGTGGTCGTGGGCGGCGACGGCCTGGCGGAGTTCTCCGCCGGCGAATACACCGACCACTACATCAAGCTGGTCTTCCCGCTCCCCGGCGTGGAGTACCCGGAGCCCTTCGACATCGCGCGGATCCGCGCCGACTTCCCGCGCGACCAGTGGCCCCGGATCCGCACCTACACCGTGCGGACCTGGGACCCTGCAACCCGCGAGCTGGCGATCGACTTCGTCGCGCACGGGGACGAAGGCCTGGCCGGCCCGTGGGCGATGGGCACCAAGCCCGGCGACGAGCTCCTGTTCCTGGGCCCCGGCGGCGCCTACGCCCCGTCCGCCGACTACGACTGGCACCTCCTCGCCGGCGACGAGAGCGCCCTGCCCGCCATCGCCGCCGCCCTCGAACACGCCCCCTCCGGCGCCCCCGTCCGCGCCTTCATCGAGGTCGCGGGCCCGGAGGAGGAGCAGCCGCTGCACACGCCCGAGGGCGCCGAGATCGTCTGGGTGCACCGCGGCGATGCGCCGGTGGGCGACCGCCTGGTCGAGGCGGTGCGCGCTCTGGAGTTCCCCGCCGGGCAGCGCGTCCAGGCGTTCGTCCACGGCGAGGCCGGCTTCGTCAAGGAACTCCGCCGCCTGCTGCGCGTCGAGCGCGAGATCCCGCGCGAGGCGCTCTCCATCTCCGGCTACTGGCGCCGCGGCCACGACGAGGACGGCTGGCAGGCCTCCAAAAAGCAGTGGAACGAGCAGGTCGAGGCCGAGCAGGAGAAGACGGTCCCGACGGGGTCGTGAGCCGGGGCACGAGGCGGGGCCGCGTTTCCGGATGACGTTTCCCTGCGTCCCTGTGGTCCGGGCGGGCCCATGGGCCGGTGGCCGGCCCTGAGCGGCACCCCTCGCTTCCCCGCACGTCGGACGGCGCGCAGACCACCGGCATATGAGCGGACCCCACTCGCACTGGCCGGGACGGCACCTCGGATGGTCCCACCGCGCGCCGCCCTGTCACCCGCCTACCGGGCCCGCCACCCCGGCTTGGAATCCCCGCCGCGGCGGGGGCATCGGGCCGCCGCCGTATCCGCCTTCGGCGGGTGGGGTGTGTGGGGCGGACGCCCGGTGTGTTTGTGGGTCGGGGCCGCCCCGGGGTACCTCCTCGCGGCAGTTGCGCTTACCCGACGTCATCTTGTGGCGGGGCCGCCGCGCCCCAGTCCGCTGCGGGGGCACCCCGGGACGTCCCCTTCGGCCGGTGGCGCGCCCGCCCCTTGTGGGGGGGATGGACAGGCACGGGTCGGCCCGTCACAGGTCGGTGCCGGCCGTGGGCACGGAGGGCCGTCGTTTGGGGGCGGGAGGCCACCGGTTTCGACCTACGCGGGCCTATGCCGGTGCGGGCTTGCTGTGTACTGCCCGTCCTGCACTTTCCGTTCGTATGCAGGACGAACCGCCCCCGTGAGCGGCGTGCGGAAGACGGTGTCCTCTCGGGCGGCATGCGCGGTGGCCACCTTCTACGGAGACGGCAAGGCACCCGTCTGGTTCTGTCCCCGTGACCTTTCCGCTCTGTCGCGGGCCGACCCGCAAATCTTTTCCCTCCCCCCACAAGGGGCGGGCGCGCATCCCACGGAAGGGGACGTCCCGGGGTGCCCCCGCAGCGGACTGGGGCGCGGCGGCCCCGCCACAAGATGACGTCGGGGAAGCGCAACTGCCGCGAGGAGGTACCCCGGGGCGGCCCCGACCCAAAAGAACACCGGGCGTCCGCCCCACCACGCCCCTCCCGCCGAAGGCGGCAAACCAACACACCAGGGACTGCGAAACAGAGAGCGCCGCCCGCAGCCGATCGGCGCAGGCACGCCCCCGCAAGGGACAGGCGCCCGCCCCGGCGCCCACGGCGTGTCGGCCAGCACCCGCCCGCTCCCCGCGACACGCCGAAGCGGAGGAACGACAGAAGCGGAACGAAGCCGGAACGGTCCCCCCACCACCGAAACCGCCCGGCCTCCACCGGCCCCCGGACCCCGCAGCACGCCGGGATCCGGGCCACCCGTCACCCCACCGACGAGTACGCCACCACACCCCGCAACACGCCATCCATCGCCTTCCGCGCGCTACGCGCCACATCCCCACCCGGCGGCGCCGCCGCCGCGATCTGGCCGAGCACGTCGAGCAACTGCTTGCACCAGCGCACGAAGTCACCGGCCGGCATCTCCGCGTCCCGCAGCACCTCGTCCAGGCTCACGCCGGACGCCCAGCGGTATGCCGCCCAGGCGAAGCCGAGGTCCGGCTCGCGCTGGCCGACGCCCTCGGCCTGGTTGATCTTGTGCCGCTCCTCCAGGGCGTCCAGCCGGCCCCAGATGCGCACCATCTCGGCCAGCGCGTCCCGCGCCCGCCCCGAGGGCAGCTTCGGCGCGACCGCGTCGTCCGCCTGCCGGGCCTCGTACACCAGCGCCGAGGCGCAGGCCGCCAGCTCGGCGGGGCCCAGGCCCTCCCAGACGCCGTCCCGCAGGCACTCGCTGGCCAGCAGGTCCAGCTCGCCGTAGAGCCGGGCCAGCCGCCGCCCCTCGTCGGTGACCGTGTCGCCTTCCAGGTAGTCCAGCTCGGTCAGCAGCGCGCAGATCCGGTCGAAGGTGCGCGCGATGGTGTTCGTGCGGCCTTCTATCCGGCGTTCGAGCTGGCGGGTGTCGCGCAGCAGCCGGTGGTACCGCTCGGCCCAGCGGGCGTGGTCCTCGCGCTCGGCGCAGCCGTGGCAGGGGTGGGCGCGGATGGCCGCGCGCAACCGCGCGATCTGCTCGTCGTCCGTCGCCGCCGACCGCTGCCGGCGCTGCCGTTCCGGCGCCAGGTGCCCGGCCTTCGTGCGCAGCGCGGAGGCCAGGTCGCGGCGCGACTGCGGGCTGCGGGCGTTGAAGGTCTTGGGGATGCGCATCCGCTCCAGCGGCTGCACCGGCACCGGGAAGTCGATCGACGCCAGCCGCTTGACCTGCCGCTCCGCGGTGAGCACCAGCGGCCGGGGCCCGTCGTGCGCGTCGAACCCGCGGTGCCCGTTGGAGCGGCCGGACGGCGTGCCCGGATCCAGCACCAGGGCGAGACCCGCGTACTTGCCGGTCGGGACGTGGATGACGTCGCCGGGGCGCAGCCGCTCCAGCGCCGCCGCGGCGGCGGCCCGGCGCTGCGCCGCGCCCTGCTTGGCGAGCTCGGTCTCGCGGTCCTTCAGCTCCCGGCGGAGCCGCGCGTACTCCTCGAAGTCCCCGAGGTGGCAGGTCATCGACTCGCGGTAGCCCGCGAGGCCGTCCTCGTTCTTCTGCACCTGCCGCGAGATGCCCACGACCGACTTGTCGGCCTGGAACTGCGCGAAGGACATCTCCAGCAGCTCGCGCGAACGGTGCCGCCCGAACTGGGAGACGAGGTTGACCGCCATGTTGTACGACGGCTTGAAGGAGGAGCGCAGCGGATACGTCCGCGTCCCGGCCAGGCCCGCGAGCGCGCCCGGGTCCATGCCGCGCTGCCACAGCACGACCGCGTGGCCCTCGACGTCGATGCCGCGCCGCCCGGCCCGCCCGGTGAGCTGGGTGTACTCGCCGGGCGTGATGTCGGCGTGCTGCTCGCCGTTCCACTTGACGAGCTTCTCCAGGACGACGGAGCGGGCCGGCATGTTGATGCCCAGCGCCAGTGTCTCGGTCGCGAACACCGCCTTGACCAGGCCCTTGACGAACAGCTCCTCCACGACCTCCTTGAAGGTCGGCAGCATCCCGGCGTGGTGCGCGGCGATGCCCCGCTCCAGGCCCTCCAGCCACTCGAAGTAGCCCAGGACGTGCAGGTCCTCGTCCGGAATCCCGGCCGTGCGGGCCTCCACGATGCGGCGGACCTTCTCCCGGCCCTCCTGGTCGTTGAGCCGCAGCCCGGCGTACAGGCACTGCTGCACCGCCGACTCGCAGCCGGCCCGGCTGAAGATGAAGGTGATGGCGGGCAGCAGCCCCTCGCTGTCGAGCCGGTCGATCACCTCGGCCCGGCCGGGCGTCCAGATGCGCCCGCGCTGGCGCCGCTCGCGTTCGCGGTCCGCCTCGCGCATGACGCGGCCCCGGCGCTTGTCGCGGCCGAAGGAGGGGCGGCTGTTCTCCATCCGGGCCAGCCGCTCCAGGTCGGGGTTGACCTCGCGTCTGCCGCCGCCGTGCCCGTCGCGCTCCTCGAAGAGGTCGTACATCCGGCGGCCCACCAGGACGTGCTGCCACAGCGGGACCGGACGGTGCTCGGAAACGATCACTTCGGTGTCACCGCGGACCGTGTCCAGCCAGTCCCCGAACTCCTCCGCGTTGGAGACCGTCGCCGAGAGCGAGACGAGCGTCACCGACTCCGGAAGGTGGATGATCACCTCTTCCCACACGGCCCCCCGGAACCGGTCGGAGAGGTAGTGCACCTCGTCCATGACCACGTACCCCAGGCCGGACAGCGACTGCGAACCCGCGTAGAGCATGTTCCGCAGCACCTCGGTGGTCATCACGACCACCGGCGCGTCCGCGTTGACGCTGTTGTCGCCGGTCAGCAGGCCCACCCGGTCCGCGCCGTAGC
Source organism: Streptomyces sp. NPDC003077 (assembly GCF_040611095.1). Classification (NCBI taxonomy): domain Bacteria; kingdom Bacillati; phylum Actinomycetota; class Actinomycetes; order Kitasatosporales; family Streptomycetaceae; genus Streptomyces; species Streptomyces sp. NPDC003077. Next base: position 38,666 of record NZ_JBEXNM010000065.1, read on the forward strand.
GGCGGACGAGGTCGGTGTACTTCTGGTTCGACAGCGCCTTGATGGGCGTGGTGTAGAAGCATTTGCGGCCCTGCTCCAGGGCCAGGTGGACGGCGAACTCGCCCACGATCGTCTTGCCGGAGCCGGTCGGCGCCGCCACCAGCACGCCCTTCCCGGCCTCCAGGGCCTGGCACGCCTCGATCTGGAACGGGTCCAGCGCGAAGTCGTACATCTCGCGGAAGGAAGCGAGTGCGGTGGCCTGCTCGGCCGCCCTGGCGCGGGCGGCGGCATAGCGCTCAGCAGGGGACATGTCCTCGGTCATCGTGCTTACGAGCGTACCGGCCGCCTCTGACAACATCGCGATCTTTAGGGACGGCCTTTACCCACGGCCCCTCCGGGCTTCCCCGATGCCGGTGACCCCGCCCGGCCGACCGCCCGGACCGGGCCGGGCCGCGCGGCGCCCCCGGGCTTCCCTGTCCCCCACCACGCGTTCGGAAGCCGAATCCCCTACGACGAAGCCCCGCCGCCCGCTCGCGCGGGGACGGGGCTTCCGGAACGAACCGCTCGTCAGGTCACGTCACGTCGTCGTAGCCGCCTCGGCGCGGCCGGGCGGAGCCGTCCGCGGACCCGCCGGCCTGCTCGGGCACCACCGGGGCGATGGGCTCCACGTCGTCGATCGCCTCGGGCGTGAGGTCGAGCTCGGACGCCTCGTCGTCGGACGGCCCCTCGGCCAGCCTCTTCGCCTTCCGGGCGTCGTTCATCGTGGCGATCACGAGGGCAGCCGCGTAGAGGAGGACGATCGGCAGCGCCAGCGCGACCATGGACAGCGGGTCGGTGCTGGGCGTGGCGATGGCCGCGAAGACCGTGATGCCCATGACCATGCCGCGCCACCAGCCGCGCATCCGCTGGGCGCTGAGCACCCCGCCGAAGTTCAGCATGACCAGCGCCAGCGGGAGCTGGAAGGACAGGCCGAACACCACGATCATGCGGACGACCAGGTCGAGCAGCTTCTCCAGCGTCAGCAGGTTGTTCACGCCGTACGGGGTGAACTCGATGAGCACCTTCGCGGTGGTCGGCAGGATCGAGTAGGCGAAGTACGCGCCGATGAGGAACAGCGGGAAGCCGACGCCGACGAAGCTGAGCGAGTACTTTTTCTCGTGCCGGTGGAGCCCGGGCGCCAGGAACGCCCACAGCTGGTAGAGCCAGACCGGGGCGGACAGGATGACACCGCTCATCAGGGACACCTTCAGCGCCAGCGTGAACGGCCCGAGCAGGTCGAGCATCACGATCTGGGCGCAGGTGCTGCCCTTGTCCTGTTTGGCGAGGTCCGTGAACAGGGACTCACAGCCGACCGTCTGCAGGATCGGCTTGGTCACGAAGTTGATGATGTCCCCGTAGAAGAACGCGGCGACAACCGTGCCGACCAGAATGGCCAGCACGGACTTCAGGAGCCGGTTGCGCAGCTCGCGCAAGTGCTCCATGAGCGGCATCCGACCCTCAGGGTCTTTGTCCTTGCGTTTCTTCGGAAGGGCGGATTTGAGCACCCCACGTCCTCATCTCGTACAAGAGGCAACGGCCGCGGACCGCTGCCCCACTACGGCCCTCGGTCAGCGCTGCGTCGTGCTGTCGGTCGGCTGCGCGACCGGCCGGGCACTGGTGACGTCGCCCGGAGCGGCCTGAATGGTCTTGGGGGCTTCCTGCGCCGCGTTCGGCGGGTCGGACGGCGCCGCCTGCGTGTCCTTGCCCTCCGACTTCATCGCCTTGGCCTCGCTCTTGAGGATGCGGGCGGACTTGCCGAGGGAACGCGCCATGTCGGGGAGCTTCTTCGCACCGAACAGCAGAATGATCACGACAAGGATGAGGAGGATCTCGGGAACGCCGATCTTTCCACCGAACATAACTGTGTACCTTCTCACCGAGGCGGCTGGGAGTGGGGCTGCCCGACTGATCGGACACGTGTCCGTCCTGCCGTGCTTGCAGCGATCGTAACGCGCAGGGGTGAACGAGCGGCAATCCCTGTGCATACGCCCGGTTGCGGGCCGCGCCTCGCTCCTCGGCCCGCCTTCAGCAGCGTACCGTTCGCTCGTACGTCCCAGCAGGGTCCGTCATTCCTTTCCTCGCCCCCTGGCGGCCAGCGGCGTCGCCGCCCGCTCCAGGTCGGCCGCCGCCCTCTGGATGCGCCGCGAGGTCTCCCCGACCTGCCGTGCCAGCCTCCTGACCTCGACGAACACCCGTACGGCGAGGATGGCGAGCACGGCGACACCGAGGAAGCCGAGGGTGACAGCGATCATGGGCCAGAGCATGGAACGAGCCTATCCAGGGGCGGGGCGGGGACGGTCGGCCGCTTCCGCCGTCCGGGACGCGGGAGCGGCGATTACCGGCCAGGGGTCAGCCGATGTGCAGCCGGAGGGTGCGCACGCCGCCTCCCGTGAGGAGCTCGACGATCCGCTCCCCGGCGGGCTTGCGGACCGCCGCGCCGCACTCGGGGCAGGTGAAGGAGTAGAAGGTGGTGCGGCGGCTGGCGCCGATGGCCAGCCGGAAGGCGTCCGAGGCCAGCTCGAAGCGCGCCCGGCAGTCAGGACAGGCGGCCTTGAAGAGCACCGGGCCGGACGACGTCATGGCGCGTGCCATTCCCGCGCTTCCCCCTACTCCTCGTACGCGGCGAGCGCCTGCCGCGCGGCCTCCCGGGCGCTGTCCGCCAGCACCGGCGGCGAGACGATCCGGCCGTCCCGCCCCAGCCGCAGCCCGAGCCGCCGCAGGGTGGCCGGATCCGGCGTGCGCAGCGTGATCCGCAACCCCCCGTCGGGCAGCTCCTCGGCGCTGTCGTGCGGGTAGTACTCGGCGACCCAGCGCCCGCCCGGCCCGACCTCGATGACCACCTCGGGGTCCTCGGCGGACGGCTGGACGAGCCCTTCGGACAGGTCGCGCAGCTCGACGGGCGGCGGGTCGGACGGCGCGTCCAGCAGCTTGATCTCGGCGACCCGGTCCAGCCGGAAGGTGCGGCGCGCCTCGGACAGCCGGCACCACGCCTCCATGTACGTGTGCCCGACGGCGAACAGCCGGATCGGGTCCACCTCGCGCTCGGTCAGCTCGTCGCGTCCGGGCGAGTAGTAGCGCAGCCACAGCCGGCGCCGCTCGGCGATCGCCCGGTCCACGTCCGCGAACACGCCGCCCTCGGACTCGAAGGTCACCGACAGCCGGGAGCTGGCACCCGCCGCCTCGCCGGCCGCGGCCTCCAGCTTCGCGGTGGCCCGCAGCAGCGCCTGCCGGTCGCCCTCGCGCAGGCCGGGGAGGGTGGCCACGGCGCGGGCCGCCACCAGCAGCGCGGTGGCCTCGTCGGCGGCCAGCCGCAGCGGCTCGGCCACGTCGTCCGGGTTGTGCCACCAGATGCGGTCGCCGTCGGTGTCGATGTCCAGCAGGTCGCCGCCGCGGAAGCTCGTCCCGCACATGGGCAGCACGTTCAGGTCGGCGATCAGCTCGTCCTCGCTGATGCCGAAGGCGCGCGCCACGTCGGAGACGTGGGCGCCGGGCCGCTCGCGCAGGTACGTCACCAGGGACAGCATCCGGCGGGTCTGGTCGATCGCGTTCGTCGCCACGGAAGTGTCGTCCCTCTCAGCCCTTGGCCACGGCGCGCAGCCGGTCCACCACGTCGGCCCGCAGCTCGGCGGGTTCCAGCACGACCACGTCCGGTCCGAACTCCACGAGCCAGGCGTCCAGCCCGTGCCCGTAGGGGATCTCCAGCTCGTCCCAGCCGTCGTCCAGCGCCCGGACGCTCAGCGCGCGGGCGCGCAGCGGGTAGCCGTGGTCGGCGCGGAGCCGGATCCGGGCGGTGCCGGTAGCGGTCTCCCCCGCCCAGCTCTCGACGGTCTCGCGGACGGTGACGTGGTCGGGCACCTCGGCGGTGAACGCGCCCTGCCGGGAGCGGACCTTGCCGGTGATCCGGGAGAGCCGGAAAACGCGCTCGGCCTGCCGGTCGCGGTCCCAGCCGGCCAGGTACCAGTGACCCCGCCAGCACTCCAGTATCCAGGGCTCGACCTGGCGCTTCTCCGGGTGGGCGGCATTCGACCGGCGGTAGTCGAAGACCACCGGACGGCGGTCGCGGCAGGCCAGCATCAGCGGCTCGAAGGCCGCCTCGTGGGCGGGGATGCGCGGTTCGAGGGCGCTGTGGACCTGCGGTCCGTCGTACGCGGCGCCGTCCTCGGCCAGCGGCATCCCGGCGGCCCGCAGCTTCTGCAGCGCGCCGCTGGCGGCCCCGGCCAGCCGGGCCTGCTGCCAGATCTTGGCGGCCAGCCCGAGGGCGGCGGCCTCCTCGGCGTCCAGGGTGATGGGCGGCAGCCGGTTGCTGTCCCGGCGGGCGAGGTAACCGGTGTCGCCTTCGAGCCCCTCGACGGTCTCGATGACGAGGCCCAGCTCGCGGAGATCGTCCTTGTCCCGCTCGAACATGCGGTTGAACGAGTCGTCACTGCCCGACGGGCCGTCACCCGACCCGAACGCCTCGACGTACGCCTCGATCGAGGACCGCAGCTCGTGCTTGGTGAGCGGGCGCCGGGTTCCCAGCAGACACAGCGCCAGGTTCATCAACCGCTCCGCCTTGGCAATCGCCATCGACGCCCTTTCTTTTCGCACTCCCGACCGTCGACCGTACCGCCCCCGGTCCGTACGACAAAAGCCGAGTCCCCCCACCAGGAAGGACCCGCCCTCCCCCGGCCACACCCTGACCGGATGCCGACGGTCGACACGACACAGAATCGAGCCCGTCCGGCGCTTGAGGACAACGCCCCCGGCGTTCACCGGACCCAAAAACACCCGCACCCAGCCCCCACCGCCCCCAGGCGCACCGGCGCGCATCTCATGCCCGTCCGTTCCCGGATACCGGAGGACGACGAGCCTCCACATCCAGCCCGTCCGGCGCTTGAGGACAACGCCCCCGGCGTTCACCGGACCCAAAAACACCCGCACCCAGACATCCGCCCCCAGGCGGACACGGCACGCATCTCAAGCCCGTCCGGCGCTTGAGGACACCCACCGGCGGTCCGACAGACACGGCACAAAACCCAGCCCGTCCGTCGCGGAAGGACGACAAGCCACCACACCCAGCCCGTCCGGCGCTTGAGGACAACGCCCCCGGCGTTCACCGGACCCAAGAACGCCCGCACCCAGACATCCGCCCCCAGCCCCCACCGCCAAAACGCCAACGACCCGGCGACCAGACCCCCCGCAAGGGGCCGGCCACCGGGTCGATGTCCCGGAAAAAGGGACAGGCCCCGGAAAGGGGATACGTCCCAAAAAGGGAAAGACCTCAGACCGAAACCAGGTCGCAGACGAAGATCAGCGTCTCACCCGGCGCGATCCGGCCACCGCCGGCCCCGCGGTCGCCATACGCCAGGTGCGCCGGAATCGTCAGCCGACGACGGCCACCGACCTTCATCCCCTGGATGCCCCGGTCCCAGCCGACGATGACCTGACCGGCACCGAGCTGGAACTGCAGCGGCGTGCCGCGGTTCCAGCTCGCGTCGAACTCCTCACCGGTGCTGTAGGCGACGCCGACGTAGTGGACGGAGACGGTGTCCCCGGCCTTGGCGACCGGCCCGTCGCCCTCCCACAGGTCCACGATCTCCAGCTCGGTGGGGGCCGGGCCCTCCGGGAAGTCGATCTCGGGCTTGTCGATGTTCACGGATGTGCTCCTATGCGCGAATCTTTACGAATCTCGCACAGTCTCGCAGATCACCGATCAGGCCGTGCCCAGGATGTCCACGGAGAAGACCAGCGTGTTCTTCTGCAGCTCGCTGCTCGGAGCGTCACCGTAACCGAGCTTCGGCGGGATCACGACCAGCACCCGGTCCCCGACGTGCTTGCCGACGAGCGACTGGTCCCAGCCCTTGACGACCGACTGGTTACCGATCTGGAAGGCGGTGGCCCCACCGTGGTCCCAGGAGGAGTCGAACTTCTTGCCGTCCTCCCATTTCACGCCGGTGTACTGGGCGATCAGCCCCTGTCCGGCCTTGACCTCCGGGCCCTTGCCCTTGATGAGGACCTGCTGCTTGAGCTCGGTGGGGGCCTTCTCGCCCTTGGGAACGGTGATCTCCGCGGCCTTCTCCCCCTCGGCCTTCACCTTCGGCATCCCGTCCTCGGGCGCCGCCTGCTCGCCCTCGGCCTTGGCCTTCTTGTCCACCGAGGCGGTGCCCGCCACGTCCACGACCCACACCAGGCCGTCCTCGGGCTTGATGCCGGCCTGCGGGTTCAGCTCACCGACCAGCGCCTTCGCCGTGCCCTCGACCTCGACACGGCTGCCGACCTTCTTGCCCTCCACGGCCTTCAGCAGGTGCTCCATCACGGCGGGCGGGAGCTGCCCCTGCGGGTCCTGCGGAGCGGTGGTCTGTACGAGCATCTGGTGGCGCGGCAGCTTGGGGTCCATGTTGGGCCGCGGGGACCAGGTGTCGCCGAGGTTCTGGCCGTCCTTCATGGTCTGGCCGGCGTAGTCGAGCCGGACGTAGTCGCCCTTCTTCACCGTGGCGCCGTCGCCCTCGATCACCGTCTTGGTGACCACGTCGTCGCTCGGCTTGGCGTCCTTCGGCGTGGTGATCTTGGGCTTCTCCCCGAACTTGCCCTCCACCTTGACGACCGCGGAGCCCGATGAGCCCTCCTTGCCGTCGTCGTTGCCGCAGGCGGTGGCGAAGAGCAGGAGGGGCACGGTCAGCGCCGCGGCGGCGGCGCGCCGGGTGTTCTTCGTGAGGTTCATCAGTCCAACTCGGGCTCGGGGGATCAGTGGGCAGTGCCCGCCACTCTACGACCTGCCCCCGGAACCGGAACCCTGTACGACGTGGCGGGGTGCCAGGAGCCTCCCGCCCCCTGGCACCCCGCCACGTCGGCCGCCGCGCCTCACATGCCCGCGATCAGCTTCTCCACCCGGTCGTCCACGGAACGGAACGGGTCTTTGCACAGCACCGTGCGCTGCGCCTGGTCGTTCAGTTTCAGGTGGACCCAGTCCACCGTGAAGTCCCGGCGCTGTTCCTGGGCGCGGCGGATGAAGTCACCGCGCAGCCGGGCACGCGTCGTCTGCGGGGGCACGGACTTGCCCTCGAAGATTTTCAAGTCGTTGCAGATGCGGGCGGCTTGCCCCTTGCGTTCCAAGAGGTAGTACAGCCCCCGGCGGCGGTGGATGTCGTGATAGGCGAGGTCTATCTGCGCGATCCTCGGGTGCGACATCGTGATGTTGTTCTTCGCGCGGTACCGCTCGATCAGCTGGTATTTCATCACCCAGTCGATCTCGGTGGCGACCTTGTCGAGGTCTTCGTCCCGAATGGCGTCGAGGGTGCGGCCCCAGAGTTCCAGGACGCGTTCGACGGTGCCGGTGCGGATTCCGCGCCGTTCGCAGAAATCCACGGCCTTTTCGTAGTACTCCTGCTGGACCTCCAGGGCCGACGCCTCGCGCCCGCTCGCCAGCCGGACCTTGCGCCGGCCGGTGATGTCGTGGCTGACCTCGCGGATGGCCCGGATCGGGTTCTCCAGCGTCAGGTCGCGCATGACCGTGCCGGCCTCGATCATGCGCAGCACCAGGTCGGTGGCGCCGACCTTCAACAGCATGGTCGTCTCGGACATGTTGGAGTCGCCGACGATGACGTGCAGCCGGCGGTAGCGCTCGGCGTCGGCGTGCGGCTCGTCGCGGGTGTTGATGATCGGCCGCGAGCGGGTCGTCGCCGAGGAGACGCCCTCCCAGATGTGCTCGGCGCGCTGGCTGACGCAGTAGACCGCGCCGCGCGGGGTCTGCAGCACCTTGCCCGCGCCGCACAGCAGCTGGCGGGTCACCAGGAACGGGATGAGGATGTCCGCGAGCCGGGAGAACTCCCCGTGCCGGGCCACGAGGTAGTTCTCGTGGCAGCCGTAGGAGTTGCCCGCCGAATCGGTGTTGTTCTTGAAAAGGTAGACGTCGCCCGCGATTCCTTCCTCGTGCAGGCGGCGTTCGGCGTCCACGAGCAGACCTTCGAGAATGCGCTCACCGGCCTTGTCGTGGGTGACCAGTTCCGTCACGTTGTCGCACTCGGGTGTTGCGTATTCCGGGTGCGATCCCACGTCGAGGTACAGGCGGGCGCCGTTCCGCAGAAAGACATTGCTGCTGCGGCCCCATGACACGACACGGCGGAAGAGGTACCGCGCCACTTCGTCGGGAGACAGTCGGCGCTGTCCCCTGAACGTGCATGTGACGCCGTACTCGTTCTCCAGCCCGAAAATGCGGCGGTCCATGATGGAACATTACGCCTGACGGCCTGCTCTGAAACCGTGTTCGACGGCCCCTTTCCGATCATTTTCCGCCGTGACCGGCGCGTGCGCGGGCCGCGCGGGAGGCGCCAGGAACCGCCGGGCGGCCAGCATGACGAGCAGCGCGGCGACGCCGCCCGCGCCCGCGACGCCGAATCCGGCCGCCGGTCCGCCCGCCTCCACGGCGGGCCCGACGGCGGTCATCCCGACCGCCGACCCCACCCCGAACGCCGTGACGAGCCAGGAGAACGCCTCGGTGACCGTCCCCCGCGGCGCGTGCCGGTCCACGACCACGAAGGCACAGGCGAGCGCGGGCGCCAGGAACACCCCGGCGAAGGCGGCCAGCGCGGTCATCCCCGCCACCCCTGGCGTGAGCGCGAGCGGCGCGTACCCCAGCGCCAGCAGGGCCATCAGCACCCGCAGCCGGCGCTCCGGCTCCCCCTGCCACTGGCGTGCCCCGTACGCCACGCCGCCCACCAGCGCCCCGGCGCCCAGCGCGGACAGCAGGTAGCTGGAGACCAGGCCGCCGCCGTGCTCGTCGGCGTACGCCACGGCGGCCACCCCGATCGAGCCGAGCGCCAGGCCGACGAAGAAGAACGAGCCGATGAGCACCAGCAGCCCGGAGGAGCGCAGCGCCCCCAGCCAGTGCGCCTCGCGCGGCGCGCTGCGCCACTTCCGCGAGGGCGGGGAGAGGACGACGGACAGCGCGCCGAGCACCCCGAGGGCGTTGACGACCAGCACCGCGGCCCCTTCCGACCAGGCGGCCACGGACAGCGTCAGGACCAGCGGCCCGACCGCGAACAGCACCTCCTGGGCCACCGCGTCCAGCGCGTAGGCGGCGTGCACCCGGTCCTCGCGCTGGAGCACGGACGGCCACAGGGCGCGCAGCCCGCCCTCCAGCGGCGGGGTGAAGAACCCGGCGACCACCATCGCCGCGTACGCCACCGGCAGCGGGTCCAGGCCGACGGCCACGAGCAGCACCATGCCCAGGGCGGAGACCACGGCCGAGGGCAGCAGCACCCGCGGCTGCCCGTACAGGTCCACCGCCCGGCCGAGCAGCGGCTGCCCGAGGGCGTTGAAGACGCCGTAGACCGCCGACAGCGCGCCCGCCAGGACGTAGCTGCCGCCCTCGGAGCGGGTGAACAGGACCACCGCCAGTGGCCCGATGGCGTTCGGCAGCCGGCCGACCAGCGTCCCGGCCAGCAGCCGCACCGCGTGCCGCGTCCTGAGCAACTGCGCATACCCCGTCGCCATGCCCGCCCCTTCCTGCCCGGGGCCACCCGGGAAGTGTTACGTATAACGTACCGGCGTCATACGTAACATGGCGGCGGACCGCAGGTCCACCCCCCATTCACGACTCGATCCATTTCGTTTTTTCTCCATCAAAAGCCTGTGCCGAGTACGAGGAGCGAAGACCCCCGGTGATCTCCCACGACCCGCCCCGCCCCGAAGCCCTGCCCGCCGGGGCCCCCACGACCCGCCCCACGCGGGTGACCAGCCGGGACGTGGCGCGGGCCGCGGGCGTCTCCCAGGCGGCGGTCTCGCTCGTGCTGGGCGACAAGTGGCGCGGCCGGGTCTCCGCGCCCAAGGCCGAGGCGGTGCGCACCGCGGCCCGCGAACTCGGCTACCGGCCCAACCTGGCGGCGCGCAACCTGCGGCTGGGCCACACCCGCACCGCGCTCCTCGTCGTCCCCGCGCTCACCAGCGAATTCTTCGCCCGCGTCTACACGGGCGCGGCCCGGGTCGCCGCCGACCACGGGTTCGGCGTGGTCCTGTACCCCTCCCCCGAGGGCATCGGCCCGGCGCGCGACCCGTTCGCCTCGGCGAGCGCCGCGCTGGACGGCGTGATCGCCTCCTCCATGGCGGCCGAGGCGCTGGCCGCGCTGCGCGGCGAGGGCCTGCCGCTGGTGATGCTGGACAGCGACCCGCGCGACCCCCGCGCCGCGGCGACCGTCAACCTCGACCTCGCCGACGGCGTCCGCCAGGTGATCGCGCACCTGCGGGACCTGGGCCACCGCCGCATCACCCACCTCGCGGCCGATGTCGACTCCTGGACCTTCGCGCTGCGGGCCCGCACCGTGGCCGAGACGCTGCGCGAGGCGCCCGGCGTGGTGCTGCGCACCGAGCCCGCGGCCCTGGACGTGACGGCGGCGCTGCGCGCGGCGCGGGCGGCGCTCACCGCCCCGGGCCCGCGCCCCACCGCGCTGCTGTGCGACGACGACATCCTGGCCGCCGGCGCGTGCAAGGCCGCCCGGCGGCTGGGTCTGCGGGTCCCCGAGGACGTGTCGGTCACCGGCTTCGACGACCTGGCGCTGGCGGGGGCGGTGGAACCGGAGCTGACGACCGTCCGGCTGCCCGCGGAGGAGTTCGGGGCGGCGGGGATGCGCGCCCTGATGGCCGCGCTGGACGGCCGGCCGTCCGGGCCCACGACGCTGCCGGTGACCCTGGTCCCGCGCGGTTCGACCGGGCCCGCGCCGGCGGACGCCCCCGAAAACGCCGCACGCCCCGGTGGGGACTGACCCACCAGGGCGTGTGCGGAAGAACGCGGAGCGAGGAGCGCTCCGGGGCGGCGCCTACTCCGAAGTGCCGGAGGACTCCGAGGAGCCGGAGGACTCGCCCTCGGCCTCGTCCGCGCCGTCGGGCAGCGCGGCGCCGTTCTCCTCCAGCAGCCGGGAGAGCTGCCGGCCCAGGATGCGCTTGAACTTGCGCTGCTGCGGTCGCGTGCGGTCCAGCGTCGCGACCTCAAGCTGCTCGGCGGTGAGCGTGCGCTCGCCACCGTTGTTGTCCCGGGACAGGGACTCCACCGCGAGCTTGAGCGCCTCGCCCAGCGTCATGCCGTCCCGGTGCCGCTGATCGAGGTAGCTGCTGATCTGATCGGAATTGCCACCGACCGCGACCGAGCCGTGCTCGTCCACGATCGAGCCGTCGTGGGGCAGCCGGTAGATCTGATCGTCCTCGGGCGCGGCGCCGACCTCGGCGACGATCAGCTCGACCTCGTACGGCTTCTCGGCCGCGCTGGAGAAGATCGTGCCGAGCGTCTGGGCGTAGACGTTGGCCAGCCCCCGCGCCGTCACGTCCGCGCGGTCGTAGGTGTAGCCCCGCAGATCGGCGTACCGCACGCCGCCGATGCGCAGGTTCTCGAACTCGTTGTACTTGCCGACCGCCGCGAAGGCGATGCGGTCATAGATCTCGCTGACCTTGTGCAGGGCGCGGGAAGGGTTCTCGGCGACGAAGACCACGCCGTCGGTGTACTGCAGCACCACGACGCTGCGCCCGCGCGCGATGCCCTTGCGGGCGTACTCGGCGCGGTCCTCCATGGCCTGCTTGGGTGAGACATAGAACGGCGTCGACACCGGCTATCCGTCCCTTTCTGTCAAAGGCTCTCTCAGTGACGCGTGCATACGGATCAGCCGTCCGTCAAAGGAGCGCGGCGCGCGGGCCGTCCGGCTCCTCCAGCCGCCGCTCCTGGATGGCACGGGCGATCTCCGACACCTCGGCCTCGGTGAGCTTGCGGAAGCCGTCCTCGGTGATGACCGTGACGATGGGGTAGATCCGCCGGCCCAGGTCGGGCCCGCCGGTCGCCGAGTCGTCGTCCGCGGCGTCGTAGAGCGCCTGGACGACGGCGGTGGCCGCCTGGTTCTCCGTGAAGTCCTCGCGGTAGAGCTTCTTGAGCGAGCCGCGGGCGAAGACCGAGCCGGAGCCGGTGGCCGCGAACCCGTGCTCCTCCGAGCGCCCGCCCGTCACGTCGTAGGAGAAGATGCGGCCCTTCTCGCGGTCGATGTCCCAGCCGGCGAACAGCGGCACCACGGCCAGGCCCTGCATGGCCATGCCGAGGTTGCCGCGGATCATCGTGGACAGCCGGTTGGCCTTGCCCTCCAGCGAGAGCTTGGCCCCCTCCACCTTCTCGAAGTGCTCCAGCTCCAACTGGAAGAGCTTGACCATCTCGACCGCGAGCCCGGCCGTGCCGGCGATGCCGACCGCGGAGTACTCGTCGGCCGGGAAGACCTTCTCGATGTCCCGCTGCGCGATCACGTTGCCCATCGTCGCCCGCCGGTCACCGGCGAGGATCACGCCCCCGGGGAACGACACCGCCACGATGGTCGTGCCGTGCGGCGCCTCGACGGCCCCCTTGACGGGCGGCAGCGGGCGGTTGCCCGGCAGCAGCTCCGGCGAGTGGTCCGAGAGGAAGTCCATGAAGGACGAGGATCCAGGCGTCAGGAAGGCAGCTGGTAGACGCCCGGTGCTGCGAGTGTTGGCTTCCACACGTTTCCTTCCGGATATTCGGCGGCCCGCCCCTCCCCGGGACGGTGCGGCCGACTTCTCATTTGTCCAGCGCTGCGACGCAGCCGAGGGTCGGTACGCCGAGACCCTACCCGTCTCCCGGGCATGATCCACATGCTGTGCTGCCGACACCGCCGCCGGTGCTCCCCTGAGCACCGGC
>NZ_JBEXNM010000066.1:0-51285 GCF_040611095.1 Streptomyces sp. NPDC003077
GTGGGGGCGCGGGTGCGGGCGGCGCGGGAGGCGGGGTGTTTCCAGCGGTGGCAGCGGCAGTTGTCGGGGCGGGGTCCGGGGCCGGGGTGGGGGACGGAGCGGGTGCTGGCCTGGGCGGGGGAGGAGCCGGGGCGGGTGGCGGCGGCGGTGCGGTTGCTGGGTGCGGTGGCCGAGGAGGGCGAGCGCGCTGTGGTGCGGGGGGCGGCGGTGTCGGGGCCGGTGGGGGCGCGGGCGGCGGCGTTGCAGTATCTGGCGGCGGTGGGGGACGGGGCGGTGCTGGAGTTGATCGAGCACGCCTGCGCGGAGGCGGGTCCGGAGGGGGAGGAGGCGGCGTTGGCGGCGGTGGCGCGGCTGCGGGGGGAGGGCGCGTTGGCGCGGATGCGGGTGTGGGCGCAGGGGCGCGCGGATGGGTTGGGGGTGGCGGCGGCGGGGTGGCTGGGCCGCTGGGGCTTGCGGAGGGACGGGGGGTTGGTGGCGTCGGTGTTGCGGGAGCGCGTGCGCACCGCGGGGGTGGATGCGGTGGGGGTGGGGTTGTTGGTGGAGGGGGTGGGGCGGTTGGGGGTGGTGTCGGCGGCGCCGGTGGTGCGGCATGTGTATCGGGAGGCGGTGTCGTCGGTGGTGCGGGGTGGGGCGGCGCAGGCGTTGGCGTTGGTGGATGAGGGGTTTGGGCGGGGGTTGGCGGTGGAGTGTTTGTGGGATTGTGAGGAGGCGACGCGGGAGTTGGGGGCGGTGCGTGCGGTGGGTGGGGATGCGCGGGTGGAGGAGCAGTTGCGGTTGCTGGCGGCGGATCCGGCGGAGCGTGATGGGGTGCAGAGCGCGGTGCGCAGTCGGTTGGCGCCGGGGGCGTCGGCGGGGTGAGGTGGCGGCGTGGGGGGCGGGCCGGGGCCGGTCCGCCCCCTTTTCGCTTGTGCCGGGCCGCCTCTTCGCTTGTGCCGGGCCGGGCGGGCGGCCCGCCCCTTCGCGTGCGCGAGGGGTGCCGGTGACCGGTCCGCCCTTTCGCTTGCGCCGGTCCGGGCGGCGGGTTGTGGTGGGCTGGCACGGCCCCGTCGTCTTCGCGGGTGGGTCGTCGTGAACCGGCTCACCGCCTTTGCCTGTGCGGGCGGGTTGCCGTGGACCGGCTCGCCGCTTCCCTTCGCGGGCAGGTCATCGTGGCCGGTCCGCCCCCTTCGCCTTCGCGGGCGGGCGGCGTGCCGGGCCCGCCCCACTCGTTTTCGTACGGCTGCCCAAGGCCCCTGGAGGGCCCAAGCCTCCAGGACGCGCCCCGGCCCGGCACCCGCCCCGTCCCGGGCGCCGCTGCCACAATGGGCGGATGACCGGACGCTGGGAGTTCTGGATCGACCGCGGCGGGACGTTCACCGACATCGTGGGGCGGCGGCCGGACGGCCGGCTGGTCACCGGAAAGCTGTTGTCGCACCATCCGGAGCGCTACCGGGACGCGGCGGTCGCCGGTATCCGCGGGATGCTGGGGCTGGCGCCCGGCGAGCCGGTGCCGGCCGACCGCGTCACCGTCGTCAAGATGGGCACCACCGTCGCCACCAACGCCCTGCTGGAGCGCACGGGCGAGCGGACCGTGCTGGTGATCACCGAGGGGTTCCGGGATGCGCTGCGCATCGCCTACCAGAACCGGCCGCGGATCTTCGACCGGCGGATCGTTCTTCCCGAGGCGCTGTACGAGCGGGTGATCGAGGTCCCGGAGCGGGTGGACGCGCGCGGCGGGGTGGTCCGGCCGCTGGAGACCGAGGAGCTGTACGCGTCCCTCGTACGGGCCCGGCGGGACGGCCTGCGGAGCGCGGCTGTCGTCCTGTTGCACGGCTACCGCCACGCCGCGCACGAGAAGGCCGTCGCGGAGCTGGCACGGCGGGCCGGTTTCGCGCAGGTGAGCTGTTCGCACGAGGTCAGTCCGCTGATGAAGCTCGTCCCGCGCGGGGACACCACCGTCGTGGACGCCTACCTGTCGCCGATCCTGCGCCGGTACGTGGACGAGGTGGCGGCCGAGCTGCCCGGTATCCGGCTGATGTTCATGCAGTCCAACGGGGGGCTGCGGCGGGCCGAGCGGTTCCGGGGGAAGGACGCGGTGCTGTCGGGACCCGCGGGCGGGGTGGTGGGCATGGTCCGGTCGGCCGCCGAGGTGCGTACGGCGGACGGGTCCGGGCACGACCGGGTGATCGGCTTCGACATGGGCGGCACGTCCACCGACGTGTCGCACTACGCCGGGGAGTTCGAACGCCTCTTCGGCAACGAGGTGGCGGGCGTCCGGATGCGCGCGCCCATGATGAACATCCACACCGTCGCGGCGGGCGGCGGTTCCGTCCTGCACTTCGACGGGCGGCGCTACCGGGTCGGCCCCGACTCGGCGGGCGCGGTGCCCGGCCCCGCCTGCTACCGGCGCGGCGGCCCGCTCACCGTCACGGACGCCAACGTCATGCTCGGCCGCGTCCAGCCGGACCACTTCCCCGCCGTCTTCGGGCCGCACGGCGACCAGCCGCTGGACGCGGAGGCCGTCCGGGCCGGGTTCGCGCGGCTCGCCGAGGAGACGGCCGCGGCGGCGGGGGACCGGCGCGGTCCCGAGGAGGTGGCGGCCGGGTTCCTGGACATCGCCGTGCTGAACATGGCCAACGCCGTCAAGAAGATCTCCGTGCAGCGCGGCTACGACGTCACGCGCTACGCGCTGACCAGCTTCGGTGGCGCCGGCGGGCAGCACGCCTGCGCGGTCGCCGACGCGCTGGGCATCGGCACGGTCATCGTCCCGCCGCTGGCCGGTGTGCTGTCCGCGTACGGCATCGGCGTCGCCGACGCCACCGCCATGCGGGAGGAGGCGGTCGAGGTGGAGCTGAGCGCGGCCACCGAGGGCCGGATCCGCGAGGTCTGCGACCGGCTGGCGGCGCGGACCCGGAGCGAACTGGTGGCGGAGGGCGTGCCCGAGGAGAGCGTCACCGTCCGCGCGCGCGTCCTGCTGCGGTACGCGGGCACCGACTCCGCCCTCGCGGTGCCGCTGGACGGCGCCGGGGCGATGGCGGCGGAGTTCGAACGGGCGCACCGGGCGCGCTACGCCTTCACGATGGACAAGCCGCTGGTGGCGGAGGCGGCCTCGGTCGAGGCGAGCGGCGCGGCGGGGGGCGTCTCCGGCCACGAGGCGCCGACCGGCGCCCGCGAGGGCGCGCTGCGGCCGGTGGCGACGGTCCGGATGTTCGCCCAGGGCCGGTGGCAGGACACCCACCTGTACGAGCGGGCCGGGCTGTGCCCCGGCGACACGCTCACCGGTCCCGCGATCGTCGCGGAGGACGACGCGACCACGGTCGTGGACCCGGGCTGGCGGGCGACGGCGGGCGAGCGGGGCCACCTGCTGCTGACGCGGGTGCGGGAGCGGACGGGGAAACCGGCGGTGGGCACGGACGCCGACCCGGTGATGCTGGAGGTGTTCAACAGCCTCTTCATGGCCATCGCCGAGCAGATGGGCGTCCGTCTGGAGAACACCGCGCACTCCGTCAACATCAAGGAGCGGCTGGACTTCTCCTGCGCCCTCTTCGACCACGAGGGCAACCTGATCGCCAACGCGCCGCACATGCCCGTCCACCTCGGCTCGATGGGCGAGACGATCAAGGAGGTGCTCCGGCGGCGGCGCGACGCGGGCGAACTGCGGCCGGGCGACGTGTACGCGATCAACGACCCGTACCACGGCGGGACGCACCTGCCGGACGTCACCGTCGTCACGCCCGTCTTCGCCGAGGAGGGTGCTCCGGGGGTGGCGCCCGAGCTGCTGTTCCTCGTCGCCTCGCGCGGGCACCACGCCGAGATCGGCGGGATCACGCCCGGCTCGATGCCCGCCTTCAGCCGCACCATCCAGGAGGAGGGCGTCCTCTTCGACAACTGGCTGCTGGTCCGCGACGGCCGGTTGCGCGAGGAGGAGACGCGCGCGCTGCTGGCGAGCGGCCCGTACCCCTCGCGGGCGCCCGAGGCCAACCTCGCCGACCTGCGCGCCCAGATCGCCGCCAACGAGAAGGGCATCCGCGAACTGCGCCGGATGATCGGCGAGTTCGGGCTCGACGTCGTCCGCGCCTATATGGGGCACGTGCAGGACAACGCCGAGGAGTCGGTGCGGCGGATCATCGAGCGCCTGAAGGATGGCGCCTGCCGGTACGAGACCGACAGCGGCGCGGTCATCCGGGTGGCGCTGACGGTGGACCGCGCCGCGCGCAGCGCCGTTCTCGACTTCGCGGGCACCTCGCCGCAGCAGCCCGGCAACGCCAACGCCCCGAGTTCGGTGGTGATGGCGGCGGTCCTGTACGTCTTCCGGACGCTGGTCGCCGAGGACATCCCGCTCAACAGCGGCTGCCTCAAGCCGGTAGAGGTGCGCATCCCGCCCGGCTCGATGCTGGCGCCCGCCTTCCCGGCCGCCACGGTGGCGGGCAACGTGGAGACCTCGCAGGCGGTCACCGGCGCCCTGTACGCCGCGCTCGGCGTCCAGGCCGAGGGCTCCGGCACGATGAACAACGTGACCTTCGGCAACGACCGGGTGCAGTACTACGAGACGGTGGCCAGCGGCTCCGGCGCGGGCGACGGGTTCGACGGCGCGGACGCCGTGCAGACCCACATGACCAACTCCCGGCTGACCGACCCCGAGGTGCTGGAGTGGCGCTACCCGGTGCGGGTGGACTCCTTCGCCGTACGGGAGGGCAGCGGCGGGCGCGGCCGGTGGCGGGGCGGCAACGGCGTGGAGCGGCGGCTGCGGTTCCTGGAGCCGGTGACGGTGGCCCTGCTGTCCGGTCACCGGAGGGTCCCCCCGTACGGCATGGCGGGCGGCGAGCCGGGGGCGCTCGGCGCCAACCTGCTGGAACGGGCGGGCGGCGGACCGGTGGAGGAACTGGGGGGCTGCGACGCGGCGTCGGCCGAGGTGGACGACGTGCTGGTGATCAGGACGCCGGGGGGCGGGGGGTACGGGGAGCCGAGCGGGGGCTGAGGGGGCGCGTCCGTTCGCTGCCTGCGCTTCCGCGGGCCGGGACGGTGGCCCGCCCGTATGCGAGCCGCCGTCTGCGGATCTTCGTCGCTACGAACCACCGTCGCTACGAACCACCGCCCCTACGAACCACCGCCCCTACGAGTCCGCGCTACCGCCCCCCGCCCCGCGCCCTCCGGGGGACGAACCGCACCGGTGTGCCCGGGACCGCCTGGGCGGTGGCGGGCAGGAAGCGGGGCGGGACCACGCCGATGACCGGGTAACCGCCGGTCGTCGGGTGGTCGTTGAGGAAGAGGACGGGGCGGCCGTCCGGTGGGACCTGGAGGGCGCCCAGGGGCATTCCCTCGCTCGGCAGCTCGCCGTCCTTCAGGCGCTCCAGGGACGGGCCCTCGGTGCGCAGGCCGATGCGGTTGCTCGCGGGGGAGACGCGGAAGCGGCCGGTGGCCAGGGTGCGCAGACCCGTCGGGGTGAACCAGTCGTCGCGCGGGCCGAGCACCACAGGGAGGACCAGTTCCGTCACCGGGCCCGGGTGGGGGACGGCGTCCACCGCCGGCGGCGGCCCGTACGGCCGGCCGAGCGGCAGCACCGCGCCCTCGGTCAGCGGCGCGGGCCCCAGGCCGGAGAGCAGGTCGCCGGCCCGGCTGCCGAGCACCGGGTCGACCGCGACGCCGCCCGCGAACGCCAGGTGGGAGCGGAGGCCGTGGGTGGCGGGGCCCGCTTCCAGGACGGCGCCGGCGGGGACCCGTACCGCCGTTCCCCAGGGCGCCGGACGGCCGTCGACCGTCACCGGGCAGGGCGCGCCGGTGACCGAGGCGAGCGTGGCCGTGCGCACCCGTACGGCGCAGCCGTTCACCGTGGTCTCCAGGGTGGCGGCGTGCTCCGGGTTGCCGACGAGGCGATTGGCGAGGCGGTGCGCTGGCTCGTCCAGCGCGCCCGCGCGCGGCACCCCGACGTGGGCGTGCCCGGGACGGCCCAGGTCCTGGACGGTGGTCAGGGCGCCCGCCCGGACGACGTGGACGGCGCGGTCGGTCATCGCGCGTCTCCCGAGGGGCGCGGCTCCACCGGGACGAAGCGCACGGTGGTACCCGGGGCGAGCAGGGCCGCCGGGTCGCGCTCCGGGTCCCACAGGACCGCGTCGCTGGTGCCGATCAGTTGCCAGCCGCCGGGGGAGGAACGCGGGTAGACGCCGGTGTACGGGCCCGCGAGGGCGACCGCGCCGGCCGGGACCTTGGTGCGCGGGGTCGCCCGGCGCGGGACGTGGTAGCGCTCGGGGAGGCCGGTCAGGTAGCCGAAGCCCGGGGCGAAGCCGCAGAAGGCGACGTGGAAGACGGTGCCGGAGTGGAGCCCGGCGACCTCTTCGGGGCGCACGCCCCACAGGGCCGCGACGTCGGCGAGGTCCGGGCCGTCGTAGCGGACGGGGATCTCCACGGTGGGCCGGTCCCCGGCGGCGGGCGGCGCGAGGTGCCAGGACGGCAGCTCGGCGGCCAGCCGCGCCGGGTCCGCCAGGCCGTCGAGCAGGACGGTGCGGGCGGCCGGGACGATCTCGCGGACGGGCGGCAGGGTGCCGGCCGCGGCGCGGCGCAGCAGTTCGGCGTGCAGCGCCTCGACGGCCGGGGCGTCGTCCAGTTCGATCAGCAGGCCGTGGTCGCCGACGGGGAGCGGTCTCATACGGGGGATACGGGGGAGGGCGCGGGTGCCGGGGGCCCCTTCCGTACGCGTCACGCGAAGCTCCGGACCTCGATGCCCGCGGCCGTCAGTTCGGCGTGCACCCGGCGGGCCAGGGCGACCGCGCCGGGCGTGTCCCCGTGGAGGCACAGGGAGCGGGCGGCGATCTCCACGCTGCTGCCGTCGACGGCGGTGACGACGTGGTCGCGGGCCATGCTCAGGGCGCGCTTGACGACCTCGTCGGGGTCGTGGACGACGGCGCCCGGCTCGGTGCGGGGGACGAGGGTGCCCTCGGGGGTGTACGCGCGGTCCGCGAACGCCTCGGTGACGACGGGGAGTCCGGCCCCGGCGGCGGCCTCGTGGAGGCGGGAACCGGGCAGGCCGAGGACGGGGAGCGGGGTGCCGAAGGCCAGGACGCCCTCGATGACGGCGGCGGCCTGGGACGCGTCGCGCACGCAGCGGTTGTAGAGGGCGCCGTGCGGCTTCACGTAGGACACCCGGGTGCCGGCGGCCCGCGCGAAGGCCTCCAGGGCGCCGATCTGGTACGTCACCTCGTCGGCGAGCTCGCGCGGCGGGACGTCCATCGCGCGGCGGCCGAAGCCCGCCAGGTCGCGGTAGGAGACCTGGGCGCCGACGGTGACCCCGCGCTCGGCGGCGGTCTCGCACACCCGCCGCATCGTGCTCGGGTCGCCCGCGTGGAAGCCGCAGGCCACGTTGGCGCTGGTGACGACGGACAGCAGGGCCTCGTCCTCGGTGAGCCGCCAGTGGCCGAAGCCCTCTCCGAGATCGGCGTTCAGGTCGACGGGGGCAGGGCTCACCGGTTGGCTCATGCGGTTCCGTTCCAGGGGGTTCCGGGAGGGACGACGGCGCGTACGACGTGCCACGCGCACGGGTGCGGGACCGGTCGGCCCGTATCCGTAGTGGCTCTCCTCATGAAGGGCACTCGGGCCGACCGGCGTTGCGCACAACGTACGGGATCGTTGAACGATCCGACAAGAGGTGTGTTGTCTCGTCCTCTCATCTGAGATTGACTTCCGCTGACAACCAGGGGCGGGGCGCCTGAACCAGGGCGGGCGGGACCCGAACCGAAGCGCGCGAGGACGAGGTGCGGGATGACGGGCGGAATGACGCGGGACGGCCGGCGGCGGCCCCCCGAGTTCGCGGTGCTGGAGGCGGACCGGGCGCTGCTGAACCGCGCCAGTACGGCGGAGCGGGTCGCCGACATCCTGCGGGACCGCATCACCGAAGGCCACTTCCCGCCCGGCGCCCGGCTGTCCGAGGAGAGCATCGGCGGCGCGCTGAAGGTCTCCCGCAACACGCTGCGCGAGGCGTTCCGGCTGCTCACGCACGAGCGGTTGCTGGTGCACGAGCTCAACCGCGGGGTGTTCGTCCGCGTCGTGACGGTGGCGGACCTGGACGACATCTACCGGGTGCGCACGCTCGTGGAGTGCGCGGCCGTACGGAACCTGGGCGAACCGCCCTACGACGTGGCGGCGCTGGAAGCCGCGGTGTTCGCGGGGGAGCAGGCGGGACTGGAGCGCTCCTGGCGCGACATGGGGACCGCGAACCTCCGCTTCCACCAGGCCCTGGTGGCCCTGGTGGGCAGCCCGCGCACGGACGAGCTGATGCGCGGGGTCCTGGCCGAACTGCGGCTGGTCTTCCATGTGATGGACGATCCACGCCGGTTCCACGCGCCGTACCTGACGCGCAACCGGCAGATCGTCGAGGCGCTCCAGGCCGGGGACCCGGTGGAGGCCGAGACGCTGCTCCGGGCCTACCTGGAGGACTCGCGGGCGCAGTTGTCCGGGGCGTACGCGCAGCGCATGTCGGAGGGGTGAGGTCCGCCTTCGCCGCCGGGCGGTAGGCCCCGGCCCGGGCGGTGTCTTCACAGGGCGCGCGGGCGTGTCTTCGGGGGTGCGCGCGGGCCTTGGCCGGGCCGTCTCTTCGCGGGTGCGGGCGGGCCTCGTTCGGGCTGTGCCTTACGGGCCCAGGCCGGGCCGCTGCCCCGCGAGCCCTGGGCCCGGTGCGCGCCCGCCTCCCCGCCGCCTCGTGCCTCAAGTGACCCCGGAACATGCGCCCCAACCCTTGTCGGATCGTTGAACAATCCTCTAAGGTCCACGGCATTCTCCTCACGGTCCCCGTGGGGTCCCGGAGGTGAAGGCGGACCCATGATCGTGCTTCTCGGTGTGCTCCTCGTGGTGGTGGGTTTCGCCACCAAACGTCATCCACTGCTGGTGGTGGGCGTGGCGGGCATCGTGACCGGCCTGCTCGGCGGGCTGTCGCCCGGCGAGATCCTGGCGGCGTTCGGCAACGGCTTCGCGGGCAGCCGGGCGGTGACGATCTTCGCCATCACCCTGCCCGTCATCGGCCTGCTGGAGCGCTACGGCCTCCAGGAACAGGCCCGCAACCTGATCGCCCGCTTCGGCCGGCTCACCACCGGCCGGTTCCTCGCCCTGTACCTGGGACTGCGCCAGCTCGGCGCGGCGGCCGGGCTGACCACCGTCTTCGGGCACGCCCAGACCGTGCGTCCGCTGGCCGTCCCGATGGCCGAGGGCGCGGCCGAGCGCAAGCACGGGGCGCTGCCCGCCCCGGTGCGCGAGCGCGTCCGGTCCTTCTCCGCCAGCGCGGACAACGTCGGGCTGTTCTTCGGCGAGGACGTCTTCCTGGCCGTCGGCTCGATCCTGCTGATCACCGGGTTCGTCAACACCACGTACGGCACGCACCTGGAACCGTTGCACCTCGCCCTGTGGGCCATCCCCACCGCGGTCTGCGCCTTCCTGGCGCACGGCTGGCGGCTGCTGCGGCTGGACCGCCGTCTGGAGCGGGAACTGCTCATCGCCGGCGTCGAGCCGGCCGTCGCCCCGGAGGCAGCCAAGTGATCAAGGCGGAGTGGTTCTACTGGCTCGTCGGCCTGAGCTTCCTGGTCATGGCCGCGCAGATGTACACCGACCGCGGCAACCCCCGGCGCCGGGGCACCGCCGCCTTCTGGGGGCTGATCGGCGCCGGTTTCATCTACAGCACCTGGGTGGTGGAGAAGAAGGCGCCGGCCGAACCGCTGGGCGCCGCCGTCCTGGTGATGGCCGCGCTGGCCGGGTTCGGCCGCACCGGACGCGGCACGCCGCGCACCACCACGCCCGAGGAGCGCGCGGCGAGCGCCCGGCGGCTGGGCAACCGGCTGTTCGTCCCCGCTCTGACGATCCCCGTCGTGGCGATGGCGTGCGCCGTCGGAGTCAAGCACCTCTCCATCGGCGGCCAACCCGTCCTCCAGGAAGGCAGCGAGACCATCCTGGGGCTCGGCATCGGCGCGGTCTGCGCGCTGGTCGTCGGCATGGTGATGCTGCGGGAGAGGCGGGTCTCGGTGCCCGTGCAGGCGGGGCGTTCGATGCTGGAGGCGATGGGCTGGGCGATGCTGCTGCCGCAGATGCTCGCCACCCTGGGCAACATCTTCCAGGTCTCCGGCGTCGGCGACCAGGTGGGCCGGATCGCCACCGCCGTCCTCCCGGAGGACTCCCGCGTCGTCGCGGTCCTCGTCTACTGCGTCGGCATGTTCGCGTTCACGACCGTGATGGGCAACGCGTTCGCCGCCTTCCCCGTGATGACGGCGGCGGTCGGCTGGCCGGTGCTGATCGAGCACTTCGGGGGCAACCCCGCGGCCGTCCTCGCCGTCGGGATGCTGGCCGGGTTCTGCGGGACGCTGGTGACCCCGATGGCCGCCAACTACAACATCGTCCCGGCGGCGCTGCTGGAGCTGAAGGACCAGTACGGGCCCATCAAGGCCCAGGCCCCCACGGCGGTGGTGCTGCTCGGTTGCAACGTGGCCATCATGGCGTTCTTCGCGTTCTGACCACGCCGCGTGACCCGGATTCCGGGGCCCGGCAAGCCGCGACGGCCCACCCCTTGACTCGACTTGGGCCAGCCGCGTAAGTGTGGGACAGCGGTGTCGTCGACTGCGTCGTCACTCTCCGTGCGCGGCGCAGGAGTCGTTCCGGTCGCAGTCGCCTCCCACCGGGAACTGCCATGCGGGAATCAGCAACCGTAGGTGAAGCGGGATTACGCGCGGCCGTACGCGAACTCTTCGACGCACCCTTCGTCCGCGAGGAACTGGCGCGCGTCTGGGCGGTGCGGGATGACGAGTGCCCCCACCCGGCCGCCGTCTACCAGGCGCTCGGCGCCCGCCGCTGGCTCGCCCCGCACTGGCCGCGCCACTACGGCGGGCTGGGCCTGAGCGCCTACGCGTCCGCCGTGGTGGCCGAGGAAATGGGGTTGCACGGCATTCCGGACAGCGTCCGGGTCAACACGATCGACAACGCCGGAGCCACCCTCCTCAAGGCGGGCACCCCGGAACAACGTGCCCGGTTCCTCCCCGGAATGGCGCGCGGCGAGACAGTGTTCGCCGTCCTCTACACGGAACCCGACGTCGGCAGCGACCTCGGCGGCATGAGCACCCGGGCCGTGCCGGTGCCCGGCGGGTGGCGCGTGGACGGGACGAAGGAATGGAACGCGCGGACCGGACTGGCGGAATTCGGCGTGCTGGCCGCGCGCACGGGCGGTGGCGGTGACGGCGGTGACGGCGGTGGCGGCAAGAAATTCGCCGGCATCGGTTTGTTCGTGCTGCCCCTGCACGTCCCCGGAGTGGTCGTCGAACCGCTCGGCACCCTCAATCACGAGCGTCTGTACCGCGTGCGGCTGAGTGACGTCCGGCTGCCCGGCGACGCTCTGGTGGGGCGGCCCGGGCAGGGCTGGTCGCTGGTCACCGAGGCGCTCGGTCTGGAACGCACGGGCGTCAACTACGCGGGGAAGGCCCGGCGCTGGTTCGACCGGATGACGGCCGAACTGGCCGCGCGGGGTCTGCTGGCCGACGCCTGCCGGGACCACGGCCTGCGGCGGCTGGACGCCGAGATCGAAGCCGCCCGCCTGCTGGCCTGGCGGGCCGTCCGGGACGTGGAACTGGGTCGGCGCAACGCCGCCGCGGCGGCCGGCGCCAAATGGTGGACCAGCGAACTCGCCCAGCGGGTGGCATGGCTGGCCTGGCGGCTCCTGGGACCGCTGGCGGCCTCCCCGCGCCACCCGTCCACGGGCTTCCCCGACCTGGTGCCGGCGGTGCGCGAGGCGCCGGGACTGACCCTGGCCGCCGGGACGTCCGAGGTGCTGCTGACCACCGTGGCCACGGACCTGCTCGACGGCAGCGACCCCTGGGAGGCGCCCTGAGATGCCTGCGACCACGGCGTGGCGGCAGCAACTGGTCCGCGACTTCGCCGACGCGTGGGCCCCCTGCGGCGGCGGTGCGCCGGTGACCGGCGTGCGGCGGATCATGGCGCGGCACGGCTGGTTCGGGCTGTGCGTGCCCGCCGAACGGGGTGGGCTGGGCCTGGGCTGGTACGAGGCCGCGCTGCTGGCCGAGGAACTGGGGCGGGCGCTGCTGCCCGGCGACGCGCTGGACGGCGTGGCCGCCGCGCCGTGGGTGGCCGTCGGGGCACCGGACGCGCTGGGCGCCGTACTGCGGGGAGAGGTGGCGGTGGGCCTCTGGTGGCCGGGGCCGGTGCCCGGGGCGGCGTGGTTCACCGACGGTCTGCCGGATCTCGTCGTGGTGCCGGGGGCGGACGACGGGGGAGGCTCACCCGCCGGTCCGTCAGGTCGTCCGTGTGACGCCGCGCCATCGGGCGCGCGGATCGTCCGCACGGCGGGGATGCGCACCGAGGAGCGGTGCGTTCCTGGGGGGACGGTCGTGGAACTGCGGCTCCCTGAGGACGAGGTCGCGTCGCGGGTCTCTGAGGGCGGCGTCGCGTCGCGGCCCCTTGAGGACGGCCTTGCGTCGCGGGTCCGTGAGGACGGCGCTGCATCGCGGCTTCTTGAGAGCGGCCTTTCGGCGGAGGGTGCTCCCGGGCCTTCCGCCGCAATGCCATGGGCCGGTGCGGCGCTGCTGCGGGCCGCTCACCTCGTGGGGCTGGGCCGCACCGCCCTGCGGGCGGCAGCCGACCGCGCCGGGAGGCGGCGGCAGTTCGGCAAGCTCATCGGCGCCTATCAGGCCGTCGCCTTCCCGTTGGCCACGCAGCGCGCCCGCCTGGAAGGGCTGCGGTTGTCCATCGGCGCCTTGGCGCTGATGCTCGACGGCCTGGTGACCGGGGAACGGTCCGCCCCGGGCCTTGGGGACGAGGCCGGGGCTGGGGAACAGCCCGCCTGGGGCCGTCGATACGAGGCCGAGGCCGGGGGACAGCCCATCGGGTACCCCGGAACGGCCCCGGCCCCCGCCCCCCGGGACGGCACCGACCCTCTGTACGGCACCGGCGCGCTGCTCGACGCCGTGCGCCCCGTCGCGGAGGAGTGCGCCGCGCACGCGCTGCACGTCTCCGGGGCCGCCGGGCTCGCCGACGAGACGACCGCGGCCCGCTGCTATCTGCGCCTCCTCGCGGAGCAGACGCGCGACGGAACCGGTGCCACGGCGCGCCCCGGCCACGTCCAGAACCCCGGCCACGCCCAGCACCCCGACCGGGACCCGGACCTCGGCCACCTCCCCCGCGTCGCCGAGCCGCGCGCCCTGTGGGACGCCGTGCCCGAGGCGGCGCTCGTCCCCCTGCTGCGCAGGCGGGTGCCGTCCTCGCTGAACGACACGGCGGCCCGCTACCCGGACGGCCCGTGTCTGCACCGGTTCGTCGAACGGGCCGCCGCGCGGCACCCGGAGCGGCCCGCCGTGCGCGACGGGTCCACCGTCCTGACCTACCGGGAACTGGACGAACGGGCCGACCGGCTCGCGCACGTCCTGCGGGGCCGCGGCACCGGTCCGGACGACGCGGTCGGCATCTGCATGGAACGCTCGGCCGACGCGGTGGCCGCCATCCTGGCCGTGCTCAAGGCCGGCGGGGCGTGCCTGCTGCTGGACCCCGCCGACCCGCCTGAACGGCTGGCGTTCCTGCTGCGCGACAGCGGCGCCGTCACGGTGCTCACGCACGACTGGCTGACCGACTGGCTGCCCGAGGGTGCGCCGGTGCTGGCCGTCGACCGGCTGGGCCCGCTGCTCGACCGGCAGCCGGCCGGGCTGGTGCCCCCGCGCGCCCAACCGCGCGACCTCGCGTACCTCGTCTACACCTCGGGTTCCACCGGCATGCCCAAGGGCGTCGAGGTCGAGCACCGCAACCTCGCCAACCGGTTGCACTGGGACGCGCGGATGTTCCCGCTGGGCCCGGGGGACGCGGTGCTCCAGCACACGGCGCTCGGATTCGACGCCTCCATATGGGAGGTCTTCGCCCCCCTGATGTCGGGCGCGACCCTCGTCCTGGCCGCCCCCAGGGCGGCGGCCGATCCGCGCGGCCTGCTGGAGACGATGCTGACGAACCGGGTCACCGCCTTCACCTGCGTGCCCTCCGTCCTGGACCTGCTGCTGGAGGAGAAGGACCCGGGGCTGGGCGCGGTGACCGGCCTGCGGCACGTCTTCTGCGGCGGCGAGGTCCTGCCGCCCGGCCTGGTCCGGCGGTTTCACGCGTCCGGGACGCGCGCCGTGCTGCACAACCTCTACGGGCCCAGCGAGTGCGCCATCGACGTCACCCACTGGCGCTGCGGCCCCCAGGACGCCGACGGGCCCGTCCCGATCGGCCGGCCGCTGGCCAACGTCCGCGTGTACGTCCTGGACGAGTCCGGCGCCCCGGTCCCGGCCGGCCGCCCCGGCGAGCTGTACGTGGCGGGTGCCGGCGTCACCCGCGGCTACCGGCACCGGCCGGCGCTCACCCAGGAGCGCTTCGTCCCCGACCCGTTCACCGAGGAGCCCGGAGGGCGGCTCTACCGGACGGGCGACATGGTGCGGCTTCGTCCGGACGGCTCGCTGGACTTCCTCGGGCGCGCCGACGACCAGGTCAAGATCCACGGCCACCGGATCGAACTCGGCGAGATCCGCAACGCGCTGGAGCTCCATCCCCAGGTGCGCACGGCGGTCCTGCGCGCCGACGCGGACCGCATCGACGCGTACGTCGTCGCGGCCCTCCCGTACGTCCCCGACACCCGCACGCTCCGGCGCCACCTGCGCGAGAGGCTGCCGGAGTACATGGTGCCCGCGGGCATCGGCCTCATCCCGTTCGTCCCCTTGACGGCCAACGGGAAGGTCGACCACGGCGCGCTGCCCGCCCTCTCCGCGAACGGCGGCCCGGACCGGCCCGTCTCCGGCGACGCCGGTCACCACGACGGCGCGGACGACAGCGCCGCCCCCGGCGACCTCTCCCCGACCGAGCGGGCGCTGGCCTCCCTGGCCGCCCGGGTGCTCGGCCTGGAACGCCTGGGCGTGGCCGAGGACTTCTTCGCCGCCGGGGGGAGTTCGCTGCACGCGGCGCGCTACGTCACCCAGGTGCGCAACGAACTGGGTCTGGGCGCCGACCTGGAGACGTTCCTCGCCGCCCCCACGGTCAAGGACCTGGCCGCCGCGCTGGCGAACGGCGGACCACCGGAGCGCCGCCCCCGTGCCTGACACCGGCGCGCCCCGCGTCCGCCTGGTCTGCTTCCCGCACGCGGGCGGCAGCGCCGCCGGCTACCGGGCGTGGGCCGCCGCGCTGGCCCCGGCGGTCGAGGTCGTCCCGGCCGAACTCCCCGGGCGCGACGGCCGTGTGAGGGAGACCCCGTTGCGGGACATGGACGCCCTGGCGGCCGACGCGGCCGACCGGCTCGTCGGCAGGGAGGGCCGCCACCCGCCCGCGTACGCGTTCTTCGGGCACAGCATGGGCGCCGTCCTCGCCTATGAGACGGCGCGCGAACTGCGGCGGCGGGCGCGCGTCCCGGTGCTCCTCGTCGCCTCGGGCAGCGACCCGCCGCACCGCGTGGCCGAGGCGTCCCGGGACCGCCACCTGCTGCCGGAGCCGGAGTTCCTGCGCGAGGTGCTGCGGCTGGGCGGCACGTCCGCGCACGTCCTGGCGGAGCCCGAGCTGCTGCGCGTCCTGCTGCCCCGGCTGCGGGCCGACTACGCCGCCGCCGAGACCTACGCCCACCGGGACGGCGAGCCGCTTGCGTGCCCCGTCACCGTGTACGCGGGCGCGGCCGACCCCACCGTCCGGCCGGAACTCCTGGCGGACTGGGCGCGGATCCGGGCCACCCCGGGGGAGCCGGTCGTCGTCCGGCGGTTCCCGGGCGGTCACTTCTATCTGGACGACGCACGGCCCTACGTGCTGCGGGCCATCGCCAAGGACGTGCACACCGCCCTGCACACCGCCGCCCTGCGCGCCCCCGACCGTAAGGAGACCCCGTGAGCCCTACGGCGCCCCCGCACCCGCTGGCCCCGCTGACCGCGGACGAGATCCGCACGGCCGTGGCGATCGCCAGGAGGCGCCCGGAGATTACGCCGAACGTCCGCTTCGTCCTCATCTCGCTCCGTGAACCGGACAAGCGGCTGCCGCACGACGCCGGACGGCCGGTGCCCCGGGAGGTCTCCATGGTGCTGCGCGACCGGAAGGAGCGACGCACCTATGAGGCCGTCGTCTCGCTCACCAGGGCCGAGGTGATCCGCTGGGAACACGTGCCGGGGGCGCGCACGCCCATCACCGAGGAGGACTTCGTCCAGTGCGGCGAGGCGGTGCGCGCGGACCCGCGCTGGCGGCGGGCGATGCGACGCCGAGGGGTGACGGACTTCTCCCTGGCGATGATCGACGCCTGGCCCGCCGAGGCCGTCGACGCCCCCGGGGAGCCGGACCGGAGGCTGGCCCACCCGCTGACCTTCGTCCGCGCGTACCCGGGCGACAACGGGTACGCGCGGCCGGTGGAGAACCTGGTGGTGCTCGTGGACCTCGACTCCCTGGAGGTGCTGGAGGTCACCGACGACGAGGCGGTGCCGCTGCCGCCGATGGCGGGGAACTACGACCCGGAGGTGCGCGGGGGCGAGGCCGGCCTTTCGTCCCCGGTGCGGGACACCGGCCCCCCGGATCACCCCCCGCTCCCAGATGTCCGCCCCGCCGCCGACTGGCCCCCCGATGTCCGGACGCGGCAAGACCTCCGCCCCATCGACATCACCCAGCCGGAAGGCCCCAGCTTCACCGTGGACGGGTACGCCGTCCGCTGGCAGAAGTGGCGGTTCCGGATCGGGTTCACCGTGCGCGAGGGCCTGGTGCTGCATCAGGTGGCGTACGAGGACGGGGGACGGCCGCGGCCGGTCCTGCACCGGGCGGCCCTGTCCGAGATCTACACGCCCTATGGCGACCCCGGGCTCACCCACCGCCGCAAGAACGCCTTCGACCAGGGCGAATACGGGGCCGGATTCCTGCTGAACTCCCTGGAACCGGGGTGCGACTGCCTCGGGGACATCCACTACTTCGACGTGACGTCCCATGATCAGGACGGGAATCCGGTCGTCCAGAAGAACGCCGTCTGCATGCACGAAGAAGACACCGGAATCATCTGGAAACACACCGACTTCCGCACCGGGAAAGCGGTCACCCGGCGCGGACGCCGCCTGGTCGTCTCCACCTTCGCCGTGCTGGGGAATTACCAGTACGGATACTTCTGGTACTTCTCCGTGGACGGCACCATCAGGTTCGAGGTGAAACTCACCGGAATGATTTCCACGGGGGCGTTCTCCGGCGCCCGCCCCCGCTCCGGAACGGCCGTCGCCCCCGGCCTCTACGGACCGCACCACCAGCACTTCTTCAACATGCGGCTGGACGTCTCCGTCGACGGTGACCGCAATTCCGTCTACGAGGTGGATTCCGTCCCCCTGCCCGCCGGCGACCGCAATCCGCACGGCAACGGATGGCGCACCGAAGCGACCCTCCTGGATTCCGAGAAGAACGCCGCCCGGCGCGTCGCCCACGCGCCCACCGGCCGTTTCTGGCGCGTGGTCAATCCCCGCGCCCGCAACGGGCTGGGCGAGCCCACCGGCTACCGGCTCGTCCCGGAATCCGGCCTGCTGCCCATCGAGCCCGAAGGCGGCAAGGCCTGGCACCGGGCCCGCTTCGTCTACGGGCACCTGTGGGTGACCGCCTACGACCCGCGGCAGACATACGCGGCGGGCGACTACCCCTGGCAGCGGCGCGCGGACACCGGGCTCCCCGCCTACACCGCCGCCGACCGCCCGCTGGCGGACACCGACGTGGTCCTCTGGCACACCTTCGGCGAGCACCACGTCGTACGGCCCGAGGACTGGCCCGCGATGCCCGTGGTGACCACCGGCTTCAGCCTGCGGCCGGACGGGTTCTTCGACGGCAACCCGGCGCTGGACCTGCCGGCGCCCACCGGGCACTGCACGGTGGTGAGCGACCCGGACGGGGACGAGGCCGGGATGCCGGGGGAGCACCGTGGCCGGTCCGGCTCCGGGGAGCCCGACGACCCCAAGGAGACGACATGACCAGGACGAACCGGACGACGGGGGAGACGCGAGCGACGAAGGGAACAGGGACGGCGAAGGAGATGAAGGCGACGAAGGGAATAAAGACGGCGAAGGAGACGGGGGCGGCAGGCACGCCCCATCGGACGCCCCGGACCGACCGCTACCCCACCCGGCTGCCCGCTCCGTCCGGGCTCCGTCCCCGCCCGGACCCGGTGGTCTGGGGCGCTCCGGGGGACGGGCCCCTGGACGCGGACGCGCTGCGGGCGTACGACCGGGACGGCTTCCACGTAGAGCCGGCGCTGCTGACCCCGGACGAGGTCGCCGGGCTCACCCGGGAGATCGCCGCCCTCGCCACCGACCCGGCGTTGAAGGACGACGACCGGAGGGTGTCCGAAGAGGGTTCGCGGGAACTGCGCTCGATCTTCGAGGTGCACCGCATCAGTCCGGCCTTCGACCGCCTGGTGCGCGATCCGCGCATCCTCGGCATCGCCCGCCAGATCCTGGGCTCCCCGGTGTACGTCCACCAAAGCCGGGTCAATTACAAACCCGGCTTCAAGGGCGGCCCGTTCCACTGGCACGCGGATTTCGAGACCTGGCACGCGGAGGACGGAATGCCCGCGCCCCGGGCCCTGAGTTTCTCCATCGCACTGACGGAGAATCTGCACTGCAACGGCAGCCTGATGATCGTTCCGGGTTCCCACCACACCTTCGTCCCGTGCGCGGGGGAAACCCCGCCCGACCACTTCCGGCATTCCCTGCGCACCCACGGCGCGGCGGTGGGCACGCCGGACGACGCGGCGGTGGCGGAACTGGCCCGCGAGAGGGGGATCGAGAGTTGCGTCGGGGCGGCGGGATCGGCCGTCGTCTTCGACTCCAATTGCCTGCACGGGTCCAACGGCAACATCACTCCGTATCCGCGCTCCAATGTCTTCGTCGTCTACAACAGCGTGCACAACGCCCCCGGCGAGCCGTTCGCCGCGCCCGCGCCCCGGCCGCCGTTCCTCGCCGCGCGCGATGTCACGCCGCTGGAAACGGAGGAGGAACGGGAGCGCGGGGAGGAACGGGAACGCGGCGTGGAATGAGAACGGGGGGAGGGACGGGAACGCAGCGAGGAATGAGAACGGGGGGAAGCGCGGGAACGCGGGGAGGGACGGGAAAGCGGCGAGCGGGAGGGGGCGGTCGGATGAACAGCAGGGGGGAGGGGACCGGGGCCGGGCAGGGGCCTCGCCGCTGACCGGCCCCCCTCCCGTTCCCGTTCCGAACGCGTCCCGTATGCTCCCGGGCGGGTGTCCCCACCGTCCCGTCCCTCACTCCCGGTGAGCATCGCCACGGCGGCGCGACGGGGTGCCCCGTCGCCACCGGGCAGGTGAAGGACGGGGCGAAAGCCGACGTCAGCGCTGTGGGAGGCGCCACCCGCCGACGCGGTGGCCGGGTGCCGTTTCGTCCGTTGTCAGTGGGAGCGCCTACTCTGTGCGACGTGACATTTCCTGCCCCGGGGGCCGTCGCGCCCCAGCTCAACGGGCCCTCCCGGCCCGCACCGGGCCCGGCCGCCGACGAGGGCCTGGCCCGCCGGCTGCGCGCCCTGGCGTGCACCGCGCCGCTGCACGACCTCGACGTGCGCAAGGCCAACCTCGCGGGCGAGTACGGGGTGTACGCCATGGCGGAGGTCGCGCTCGCGGCCATCGACCTGGTGACGCTCAACATGGACTTCGACACCGGCGCCGACCACGAGCAGATAGTGGCCCGGCTCCTGCCGCGCGTCGCCGCGCAGACGCCGGATCGGCCCGCAGCGGAGCACGAGCGGGTGGCCCGCTGGGTGCTGGACAACCTCATCAACGTCGGCAGCGTGGACCGCGGCTTCCGCGCGGTGTACGGCACCTTCGGGCCCGAGGGCGAGTACGTCCGCCGGGACTACGACTTCAAGCTCGTCGAGGAGGTGCCGGGCCCGGGCGGCGGCGTGTACCTGCGCACCACGGACGAGGCGGTCAACGTCCTGGTCGGCGCGCTGGACACGGACGTCACCAGCGCGCAGATCGCCGCCGAGGTCAAGCTGGAGGTGCTCATCGCCCGCGGCCGGCTGGCGGACGCCCAGCTCGCCGCCGAGCAGGCCCGCTACCGCACGGTCCAGTACGCCGAGACGCTGCGCCGCACCCTGGAGGCCACCCGGCGCAACGTCCGCGCGGTGGACTGGCTGCACGCCGTCCCCGACATGATCGCCGAGGCGCTGGACCACGTCGCCGACCGCTACCGCCACGAGAACGCCATCCTCACCAACATCCGCCGGGTGCGGGACGACGCCGAGGCGGTCGGCGAGAAGGCGGGCGAGCACAAGCGGCGCGCCGCCGAGCTGGTCGACATCGTCAAGGACTGCATCCGCCGGCACACCCAGCTCCAGTCCCGGCTGCTGGAGGCGGGCCCCCTCTTCCGCGCCGAGCAGGACCGGCAGGCGTTCGCGCCACCGGCCGGCCGCGCCGGTCTGGATCTGTACGGCCAGCTCGTCGCCCCGGTGCTGCCGCTGCCCGTCGAGAGCGCCCTCCGCGTCACCGACGCCTTCTTCGCGCGCGGCACGGGCCTGCGCACCCCCTCGTCCGTACGGGTCGGGGACCTGGTGGACCTGCTCCTGACGCCCCCCATGGAGCGCGAGCACCTGGGCGCCGAGATGCCCGAGCCGGATCTGATAGCGACGCCGGACGACAGCCGGTTCAGCGAGGAGCAGTTGGCGGCGGCGATGGAGCTGCTCGACCTGCCCGCCGACGCGCCCCGCCGGCTCTCCGGCCTGCTCGCCGACGCCCGCCGCCAGGACCCGGAACTGCCCTATCTGGTGGCCCTGCTGGCGGTGCACGCGGCCAGCCCGCCGGTCGGCACGGCCTACCGGCAGGGCGAGCAGCGCCTGCTGTTCGCGGTGGACGACGGGACGCGGTTGGACGACCCCGAGTTCGGCGGCGCCGACCTCATCGTCGGCACGGCGCTGCTCGACGCGGCCGGCATGGCGGCGGACCGGTCGGAGGCGGCATGAGAAGACCGAGGGTGACGACCGTGTGGACGCCGGTGGCGTGGACGCCGCCGACCGGACCGACGTGGCCCGCGGGCGGGCCGACGTCGACGACGCCGCGGTGGGCGCGGCGTGAGAGGAACGAGACGGGCCTCCCCGGAGGCCGCGAGGAGTGGGGACCGTGAGCGAGTACGACGCCGACGACGCGGCGCGGCCGGAGGACGCCGCGACCGCCGGAGGCGGTGCGGACGGCACCGGCTCCACCGTTCCGGCGGGCGCGCCGGACGGCCCGGGGCCGGACGGACACCCGGCCGCCGCCTCCCACGAAGCACCGTTGGACGCCCCCGCAGGGGACGCCGCGGACCCGCACCCGTCCGGCTCCGCGACCCCGGACCCGCACCTGTCCGGCTTCGCGACCCCGGACCCGTACCCGTCCGTCTCCGCGTCCCCCGACCCGTACCGCCCCGCCCGCCCGGCATCCGACGCCGACGCCCGCCCTGCTGCGGTCACCCCCGCCGACGCGGCGGACGCCGCCCGCCTGGTGTCCTTCGGGCTCCAGCCCAAGCTGCTGCCCGCCCGCGACGCCGAGTACGGCGACCTGCTGCGCCGCTACCGCGAGGACCCGGCCTTCGCCCGGCTCGCCGACGCGGTGGCCACCGGCCTGGGCCTGGTCGTCCTGGAGGTGTCCACGCGCGCGGGCATGGCGGTCACGGCCGCCGAGGACTCCGTCTTCGCCGTCCGCATGGGCGACTACGCGCGGCGCGCCTCGGCGGACTCCGCCGACCGGTTCCTGCACGGGCTGGCGCACCTGGCCGTCGCGGCGCTGGCCTTCCCCCGCCCGGAGGACCTGGCCGACGACGGGTACATCGGCCGCATCACCGTCAACGGCGTGGACGCCTTCATACGGCAGGCCTGCCGCCGCCTGGAGGAGCGCGCCGAGGAGCAGGGCGAGAACACCGACCCGGTCAGCGACGCGCCCGGCCTGGAGGCCGCCTGGCGGGTCTACGCCCGGCGCAGCGCCACCGGCGCCACCAAGGACGCCCGGCGGCTGGCCGGTTCGACGACCGGCATCATCGCCAAGGCCGTCTCCTTCCTCGTCGACTCCGGCTTCCTCCAGCGCACCGGCGACGACGCCGGAGGCACCTACCGCACCACCGCCCGCTACCAGCTCCAGGTGCGCGACATGGCGGGCAGCGCCGCCATGGCCGAGCTGCTGGAGCTGGGCGTCGTCCCGGTCGGCGACGGCAGCGCCTCGCTGCTGCCGCCTGAGGACACCGACGCCCTCGACCTGGTCTCCGACGCGGGGCTCCCCTTCCACGCGTCCTGACCGGCACCGCCGATCCTGATCCACACGACCGGTCCTGATCGGCAACCACCGGTCCCGACCGGCACCACCGGTCCCGACCGGCCCACCCGTCCGTCTTCCCGTCCACCCCGACAACGAGAGTCCGCCATGTACGAGCTGTCCCGGGTCCGCCTCTACTCCATCGGGCCCGCCGGCGCGCGCTACGCCGACACCGTGCTGGATCTGCGCGGCGTCGGCGAGCCGGTCCCCGACCCGGCCCCCGCGCAGGCGGACTTCTTCGAGGACGAGCCGGTCGGCCCGCCGCGCCGGCCCGCCCCGGCGGGCGTGCTGTTCCTGGAGAACGGCGGCGGCAAGTCCGTCCTGCTCAAGCTGATCTTCTCGGTCATGCTGCCCGGCCACCGCAACACCCTGGGCGGCGCCAGCTCCGGCGTGCTGCGCAAGTTCCTGCTCGCCGACGACTGCGGGCACGTCGCGCTGGAGTGGCAGCACACCCTGACGGGCGAGTCCATCGTGGTGGGCAAGGTCAGCGAGTGGCGCGGGCGGCAGGTCTCCAACGACCCGCGGAAGTTCGCCG
Organism: Streptomyces sp. NPDC003077; assembly: GCF_040611095.1. NCBI lineage: Bacteria > Bacillati > Actinomycetota > Actinomycetes > Kitasatosporales > Streptomycetaceae > Streptomyces > Streptomyces sp. NPDC003077. The sequence goes on from NZ_JBEXNM010000066.1 coordinate 22,782, forward strand.
AGGCCTGGTACAGCTTCCGGCCGGGCCCCGGCATGAGCCTGGACTCGCTGCCGGTGGCCGAGTCCACCCTCGTCCGGGCCTCCGGGGAAGGCGCCTCCGGGGCGCGCGGGCGGCGCCGCACCATGAAGGGCTTCCGCGACGCCCTCATGGAGGCCGGCAAGAACTACCCCAACCTGGACGTCGTCTGGGAAGAGGTCCACGAGCGCTGGAACGAGCACCTCGGCGACCTGGGCCTGGACCCCGAGCTCTTCCGGTACCAGCGGGAGATGAACGCCGACGAGGGCGAGGCCGCGGGCCTGTTCGCCGTCAAGAACGACTCCGACTTCACCGACCTGCTGCTCCGCGCGGTCACCGACACCCGCGACACCGACGGGCTGGCCGACCTCGTCCACGGCTTCGCCCACAAGCTGGGCCGACGCGCCGAGCTGACCGCCGAACGCGACTTCACCGCCGGGTCGCTGGACCTCCTCACCCGCATCGCCGAGGCCGCCGAGCACCGCGAGCGCGCCCGCGAGGTGCACGCCGGGGCCGAGCGCCGCACCCGCGCGCTCGCCCAGCGGCTGCACGCCCGCGCCACCGAGGAGCGGGGCCGCGCCGCCGAGCTGGCCGAGCAGGTCGCCGGCGCCGCGCACGCGGTCACCGACGCCGAGGGCGCCCGCGAGCGGCACGCCCTCATCGCCGCCGAGATCGCCTACCGGCACGCCTCCCTGGCGCTCGCCGCCGCCGAGAAGGGCGCCGCCGCCCAGCGCCGCGAGCTCAACGACGCCCGCACCCTGCATTCCGCCTGGCAGGCCGCCGAGACCGTGCTGCGGCACCGCGCCGCCGCCGACCGCTCCGCCCGCGTCGCCGCCGCCATCCGCGAGGCCGAGCGCGACGCCGCCCCGGCGCTCGCGGCCCGCGCCCGCGCCGCGTCCGCGCTGGTCCGCGCCCTGGAGGGGGCGGCGGAGGCGAGCGAGCGGATCGCCGCCGAGCAGGACGAGCGCTCCGCCGCCCTCCAGGAAGCCGCCGAGAGCGCCCACCGGGACGCCACCGCCGCCGCCACCCAGGCCCAGCGCGCCCGCAGCGAGACCGGCCACCTCCAGCAGCGGCTCGCCGAGGTCGAGCAGGAGACAGCCGAGGCGGTACAGGCCGGCTGGCTGGACGACTCCGCCCCGGACGCCGACCCGGCGCGCGCCGCGCTGGCCGCCGCCGACGCCGAGAAGACCACCGTCGACGCCTACGACGAGGCCCGCGAGCGCGCCCGGGAGACCGCCGAGCGGGCACGCGAGGCCGCCGCCCGTCACTCCGCCGCCGAACTGGCCGCCGCCCGTGCCGAGGACGCCGCGCAGGCCGCCGAACGGGCGTACGACGCCGAGCGCCGCGCCGCCGCGTCCATCGGCGCCGAGCAGCGCCTCGCCGACCTGCTGGGCCTCCCGCAGCGCCGCACCGCCGGAGGTGTCCCCGCCCCCCGCAGCGGCGAGGCGAACGGCGACGACCGCGCGCCCGCCGGGCTGGACGCCGAGGAACTGGACCGCAACGCCGACGCCCTCCAGGAGCTGCTGGAGGAGCAGGTGTCCGCCGCCGAGCGGCAGCTGTTCGACCTGCGCACCGCCGCCGCCGACGACGCCCGCATCCTCGGCGCGCTCGGTGACGGCGGCCTGCTGCCGCCCGGCCCCGACGTGCTGGCCACGGTGGAGTACCTGGGCGAGCACGGCGTGCCCGCGCTGCCCGGCTGGCGCTACCTAGCCCAGTCCGTCGCCCCCGAGGACCACGCCCGGGTGCTGGCCGCCCGCCCCGAACTCGTCGACGGTGTGATCATCACCGACCCCGACACCCACGCCCGGGCCCGCGAGGTGCTGTCCCAGGCCGCGCTGCTGCCCCGGTCCGCCGTCGCCGTCGGCACCGCCGCCGCCCTGCTCGCCCCCACCCCGGCGCCCGACGCCCAGGACACCGGCGTCTTCCTCGTCCCGCCGAACCCGGCCATGCACGACGAGTCCGCCGCCGACGAGGAGCGCCAGGCACTGCGCGCCCGCGCCACCGAGCGCGACGAGGAGATCCGGCGGCTGGCCGGCCGGCTCGCCGGGGACCGCACGCTGGCCGCCCGGCTGTCCTCCTGGCGCACCGGCTGCCCGGCCGGCCGCCTCGCCGAACTCGCCGCCGAGGCCGAGCGGACCGCCGCCGCCGCGGAGGCCGCCGCCGAGGAGCTGACCGAGGCCCGCGCGCGGCGCGCCGAGGCCGACGAGGCCGCGGCCGAGGCCGCCCGGGTGCGCGACGAGCGGCAGGAGGCCGCGCAGCGCGCCCGCCGGGTCGCCGACGCGCTCGCGGGCCTGGCCCACCGGCTGCGCGAGCGCGCCGGCTGGCAGCTCCGCCTGCGTGAACTGGCCGACGAGGGCGCCGAGTTCGAGGCCCGCGCCGAGGAGTGCGTGGACCGGGCACGCGCCGCCGACGAGGACCGTCGGGCCGCCCAGCGGGCCGCCGACGACGCCCGCCGCACCGCGCACGCCCTGCGCGCCGAACGCGCCGAGATCGCCGGCGTCCGCGACGAGGCCGACGACACCGGAGAGGAGGCCGACGCCGAACAGGCCCGCCCGACCTCGCTGCCCGCACTGCGCGAGGCCTACCGCGCCGCCTCCCAGCTCTACGAGAAGGTGGGCGTCGGCGCCGACCTGCGCGCCGAACAGGCCCGCGCCGAGGGCGACGAGTCCGCCGCCCTGGCCGAACTGAACCGCCTCACCAACAAGGTCCGCACCCGCGCCGAAAACCTCCTGGACACCCCGGACGCGGCCGACGGCCCCTCCCGGCAGGCCGCCGCCGACCGCGCCGAGTCCCTTGTCCACATGCTGGAGACCCGCGCCTCGGCCGCCAGCGAACAGCTCGGCCGGCTGCGCGGCGAGGCCGAACGGCTGGCCCCGGCCGACGGCGAGGCGCACACCGACCTGCCCGAGGAGATGGTCCCCGCCGACGCCGACAGCGCCAAGGACCTGCTGCGCACCGCCGGCGCCACCCTCGCCACCGCCACCGACGCCCTGGAGACCGCCCGCGCCACACACGGCGAGCTGCTGCGCGCACACCGCGCCGCCGAGGAGGCCGCGGCCGGGTTCGACGAGACCGCCACCCTCCTGCGGGACCTGCTGCGCGATCACGAGGACGAGGACGGGGAGCGGCCCGCGCCCTACCCGGGCCGCCTGGAGGAGGCGCGGCAGGCCGCCGCCGAGTCCCGCCGCTCGCTGCGCGGCTGCGCGAGCGACCTGTCGGCGGCCGAGGCGGCGGTGCGCGAGGCCAGCGACGTCCTGATCCGGCACGCCAACGCCACCCGCTACGAGCAGGTGCGCACCCCGGCCCGGCAGCAGATCCGCGAGCTGCCCGCCGCGGCGCTGCCCGACCACGCCGCCAAGTGGGCGGACGCGTTCGCGCCCCGCCTGCGGGTGCTCACCGACGAGCTGGCGCAGCTGGAGCGCAACCGCGACAGCATCGTGGACCGGCTGCGCGGCCTGGTGGAGTCCTCGCTGACCACCCTGCGCTCCGCGCAGCGGCTCTCCCGGCTGCCGGAGGGGCTGGGGGAGTGGTCCGGCCAGGAGTTCCTGCGCATCCGCTTCGACGACCCGGACCAGGCCACGCTCACCGAACGGCTCGGCGAGGTCATCGACGAGGCCACCCGCGCGGCCGTCAAGAAGAACAGCGACCTGCGCCGGGACGGCATGTCCCTGCTGCTGCGCGGCGTCGCCGCCGCCCTCCAGCCGCGCGGCGTGGCCGTGGAGATCCTCAAGCCGGACGCGGTGCTGCGCGCCGAGCGGGTGCCCGTCGGGCAGATGGGCGACGTGTTCTCCGGCGGCCAGCTCCTCACCGCCGCCATCGCCCTGTACTGCACGATGGCCGCGCTGCGCAGCAACGACCGGGGCCGCGACAAGCAGCGGCACGCCGGCACGCTGTTCCTGGACAACCCCATCGGCCGCGCCAACGCGACGTACCTGCTGGAGCTCCAGCGCGCCGTCGCGGACGCGCTGGGCGTCCAGCTCCTTTACACCACGGGCCTGTTCGACACCACGGCGCTCGCCGAGTTCCCGCTGGTCATCCGGCTGCGCAACGACGCGGACCTGCGCGCGGGCCTGAAGTACATCAGCGTCGAGGAGCACCTGCGGCCGGGCCTGCCGCAGCGCGACCCGGACTCCGAGCCGGTGCACGGCGAGATCACGGCGACCCGGATGTACCGGCGGCCACAGGAGGCGGCGGAGGCGCGTTGACGGGGGCGTGGGGCCCTTTCGCCGGGGTGCCCTCCGCTCGTCGGCACCGCTGACGGGTGGCACGGGTGCCCCTGACGGTCTTTCATCGGGGCGCCCTTGGCCCGTCGGGAGGCGGACCGCCGACCGCAGGAGACCGCGGAGGCGCGCTGACGGGGGGCGTGGGGGCCGGGCCTTGGACGGGGCGGCGCGGGCCCCCGACGACCTTCCCTCAGGACGCTCCCGGCCCGGTTCCGGCGTCCGCGTCCCCCGGCGCCGGGACGCGGGCCGCCACCCACCGGTGGAAGTCGCCGATGTGGTGCTCGCTGGGGACGAGCACCCCGCCGGTCCGGTAGGCGCGCGAGCCCATCGACAACTGGGTGCGCTCGCAGGCCGCGAAGTCCTGGGTGTTGACCCGGTGGAAGAGGTCCGCGGACCGCTCCAGGTCGGCGCCCGAGGCCGGTACCTCCGGCGCGTACAGCCAGTCGCACTCCACCACCGTGCGGTCCGCGTCCACCGGGAACATCCGGTGCCAGATGACGTGGTCCGGCACCAGGTTGACGAACACCTGGGGCCGCACGGTCACCGCGTAGTACCGGCGGTCCTGCTCCGCCGTCAGCCCCGGCAATCGGCCGAACCCGGCGCCGCCGTCCACGGTGAACCCCCGCGCGTCCCGCGCGAACGCGGCCCCGTGCCCCACGAAGTACTGCGCGGCGTAGCCCTCCGCGAACTCCGGCAGCAGCCCGGTCAGTTCGGGGTGGATGACGGCGCAGTGGTAGCACTCCATGAAGTTCTCGACGAGCAGCTTCCAGTTGGCGCGCACGTCATAGGTGACCCGCCGGCCGAGCGCCAGCCGTTCGATGTCCCAGCGCTCCACGGCCGCCGGGTCGCCCAGCCGCTCGGTGACCGCCGCGATCACCGTGTCCTCGAACGACGGCGGCTCGTCGGCCAGGCACAGCCACACGTACCCCAGCCACTCGCGCAGCCGCACCGGGACCAGTCCGCGCCCGGCCCGCACCGCCTCCGGCATCCTCGGGAAGTGCGGGGCCGCCACCAACCGCCCCTCCAGGTCGTAGCTCCAGGCGTGGTACGGGCACCGCAGGGTGCGCCGCACCGTGCCCGACTCCTCGGTGCACAGGCGGGCGCCCCGGTGCCGGCACACGTTCAGAAAGGCGCCGAGGCCACCGTCCCGATCGCGGACGACCAGGACGCTTTCGCGCCCCACCTGGACGGTGCGGAAGGCGCCGGGCCCCTCCAGGTCGGCGGCGCGCACCGCGCAGATCCACAGTGCTTCGAAGAGGTGCTCCCGCTCCCGGGCGAAGACCCGAGAGTCGGTGTACCAGGACCCGGGGAGCGTGGGGAGCAGGTCGTCGGCGCTCCCCGCCGGGCGGGGGACGGCGGTCGTACGGGCAGGGGTCATCGGGCGCCTCCGGGGGACGGGGCGGATGGTCCGCGGGGTGCGGTGGGGGAGGGGCGGCCGGGGGTGTGCCCGTTGCCGCCGCCGGGTGCGGAGGACGGAGCGGATGCGGAGGGCGGCGCGCCGGGCGCGTGCCGCGGTGGCTCCGGAACGGTGGTGTGGTTCGCCGCCGGTCGATCGGAGGGGGAGGCGGGGCGGCCGGGCACGTGCCCGTTGCCGTGGGATGCGGGAGACGGAGTATGAAGCGCGTGCCCGTTGCCGTGGGGCGAGGGCCGCGTCCCGGTGCCGCCACCCCCACCAGGCACCAGCCCCGGCCGATCGGGCGCGAACAGTCCGATGGGGTGCGCGGTCCGCCCCGTCAGCGCCAGGTCCGCCAGGATCTCGCCCACCACCGGCGCGAACTTGAAGCCGTGCCCGGAGAACCCGCAGGCGACCACGGCCGCCTCGGGGTGCGCCGGGTGCGGCGCGATCACGAAGTGCTGGTCGGCCGTGTTGGTGTACATGCAGGTCGTGGCCCGCAGGTAGGTGCCGGGGACGGCGGGCAGCAGCCGGGCGGTGCGCGTGGCCATGGCCCGGACCTCGTCCTCGTGCACCTCCCGGTCGATGGTGTCGGGTGTGCAGACCGTGCCCTTGCGGAAGAACGCGACCTTCACCCCGCCGTCCGGCCCGTCGACGGCGGGGAACCCGTAGCTCTGCACGCCCGCCCGGTCCTCCCAGATGTGCACCGGGTGCCGGTCCGGCGTGTACGGGCCGGTCCCGCCCTTGGGCCGGAACCAGTACGTGACCTGCCGCTCGACGGTGAACGGCACCCCGAGGCCGGCCAGCAGCCCCGGCGCCCAGGCCCCCGGGCAGATCACCAGCCGGCCCGCCGCGTACGTCCCCCGCGCGGTGCGCACCCGCACGCCGCGCCCGCCCGGCAGCGCCGCCCAGCGGACGACCGGCTCGTGGAAGCGCAGGTCGGCGCCGTCCCGGTCGGCGAGCCGCAGGTGCGCGGCGACGGTCTCCTCCGGGCGCAGCAGCCCGGCCCGGCGCTCGTACAGGGCCACCTCGTCCGGGGCCGGGGTGAACTCGGGGAAGCGGCGGCGGATCTCGGCGGCGTCGAGCATCTCGTGCGGCAGGTCCCAGGTGAGGGCCGAACGGAGCGCGCCGGCGACCGTACGGCTCTCCGGCGGCCCCAGCATCAGCCCGCCGCACAGCGTGGCCACGCGCCGGCCGGTCTCCCGCTCCAGGCGCGCGTACCCCTCATAGGCGCGCAGCAGCAGCGGGACGTAGGCGGGGTCCTCGAAGTAGGACTGGCGGGTGATGCGCGACCCGCCGTGGCTGGAGCCGCGCGCGTGCGCCGGGCCGAACTTCTCCAGGCCCAGCACCCGGGCCCCGCGCGCCGCCAGGTGGCGGGCGGCGGCGCTGCCCATGCCGCCGAGGCCGAGCACGATCACGTCGTAGGTGGGGGACAAGCGGGCCTCCCGGGTGGGTCCGGCGGTGGGGCGGGGAGCGTTCGTGAGGTGTGGGGGCTTCTGGACGGGGTGCGTCCGTGGGATCCGGGCGTGCCGGGCCGACGGGGTCAGATCCCGGCGCGGGCGTCGCCGACGATCGTCGCCGGCAGTTTCTCGCCGAAGTACGCGACGTGGACGACGGCGCCCGGCGCGCTCGCCCGGGCGGGCAGCCAGGCGTACGCGACGGTGCGCCCGAGGGTGTACCCGTACGCCGCGGTGGTCACGTGGCCCGCGGGTTCCCCGTCGGCGTACACGGGTTCGGAGCCGAGCACCACGGCCGCCGGGTCGTCGAGCGTCAGCCGGACCAGGCGGCGCGCCGCCGGCCGTCCGCGGCGTGCCGTCAGGGCGGCCCGTCCGGCGAAGTCGCCGCCGTCCTGCCGGACGAGGTGCCCCAGCCCGGCCGCGTACGGGTCGTGCTCGCAGGTCACGTCGCGGCCCCAGGCGGGGTGGCCGTCCTCCAGGCGCAGGCTCTCCAGCGCGCTGTCCCCGGCCGCGACCAGACCGTGCGCCCGGCCCGCCGTCCACAGCGTGTCCCACAGCCGCAGCCCGAGATCGGCGGTGGTGTGCAGCTCCCAGTGCGGCCCCGGCCGCGCCTCGCCGCTCCGGGACCACCGCAGCGCGGTCACCGGCACCTCGCCGACGAACACCTCGCGGGCCGTGCGGGCGTCGAAGGACGCGAACGAGAGATCCGTACGGGTGAGGGAGCGCAGCAGATCGTCGGCGCGCGGGCCCCGCAGGCCGACGCGGCAGGTCCCCGGGGTGAGGTCGCGGACCAGGACGGAGGCGGGCACCTGCCGCAGCAGCCGGTCCATCTCCACGCCGTCGGCCAGGCCGACCAGGAAGCGCGCGCCGCCGCGCGGGTCGTCGGGGAGGCGGGTGACGGAGACCTCGCCCCACACCCCGCCCGCCGGGTCCAGCAGCAGCCCGGAGCCCACCGCTCCGGGCGCGTCCCCGAGGCGCGCGGTCGTCAGATGCCGCAGGAAGTCCGCCGCGCCGGTCCCGGCGACCTCCAGGTGCCGTACGGGCGTGAGGTCGTACAGGACGGCGCTCTCCCGGGCGGCGCGCGCCTCGACCGCCGCGGCCGGCGACCAGTGGCGCGCCGACCAGGCGTCCCGCTCCGGGAGCGCGATGCTGCCGGCGGGCGGCACGTTGGCCTCGTACCAGTAGGGACGCTCCCAGCCACCGGCCTCCAGGAAGTACGCGCCGAGCTCCCGCTGCCGCCCGTACCAGGGGCTGACCCGCAGCGGACGCGGCCCGGCCGGCGGCTGGAGCGGATGCAGGACGTCGTACACCTCGACGTACTGCCGCTCGCCGCGCTCGGCCACGAAGGACGGGGAGAGCTGCGCCCCTTCGAAGCGGGAGGGAACGAAGGCGTGGAGGTCGGTCGCCGGGTGGCCGTCCGTCAGCCACTGGGCGAGCGCCCGGGCGACGCCCGCGGAGTGGGTGACCCACACCGCCTCCGCCAGCCAGAAGCCGGGCAGCTCCCGGGACTCGCCCAGCAGCGGCAGGCCGTCCGGCGTGAAGCAGAACACCCCGTTGAACCCCTCGGCGATCCGAGCCCGCTCCAGGGCGGGCAGCAGCCAGGCGGCGTCCCGTGCGCTCGGCGCGAAGTCGTCCGGCGTGAAGGGGAGGGTGGACGCGGTACGCGCGAGGGAGGCGCCGGGGCCTTCCACGGCGGGCGATCCGGGTGCGTCCGGCCCTTTCGCAGTGGCCGCCCGAGGCTCGTCCGCCCCTTCCGTGTCGGCCGCCCCGAGCTCGCCCGAAGACGAGCGCTCCGCCGCGTCCGTCCCCCGCGAGAGGGCGAACGGATCGACCGGCAGCGGCCGGTGGGCGTACGAGCCGATGCCGAGCCGGGCCGGGGAGCCCTCCTCCGCGTGTGCGCGGAAGTACAGGTCCCGGTCCTGGAAGCGCAGGGCGGGCCGCCGGCCGTCCAGTCCCTCCAGCGGCGAGGTCTTCGCGTACTGGTGGGCCAGTGGCAGCAGCGGCACCGGCACCCCGGCCAGGGCGCCGATCACCGGCCCCCAACTGCCCGCCGCGCACACCACCACGTCCGCCGGGAAGGCCCCTCGATCGGTGACGACACCGGTGACCCCGCCCGCGCCGCGTTCGATCCCGGTGACGGTGTGCTCGTAGTGGAACGCGGCGCCGCGCGCCCGCGCCCGGTCCGCCTGGGCGCGGGCGGCCGGGAGCGCCCGCGCCAGCCCGTCGCCGGGGGTGTGCAGGCCGCCCCGGACGCGCGCGCCGTCCAGCAGCGGCCACAGCTGGGCGCACCGCCGTGGCCCGACCACCTCCGCCTCGATGCCCCAGGAGGCCGCCAGGTCGGCCCTGCGGTGCAGGTCCGCCCACCGTTCCCGGGTGGTGGCGAGCTCCAGCCCGCCGACCGCCTCGAAGCAGGGCCGCCCGTCGCCGTCCGTCAACTCGGTGTACTTGCGGACCGTGTACGCGGCGAAGCCGGTCATCGTCGCGGAGGGATGGACGCGGAAGACCAGCCCGGGGGCGTGCGAGGTCGCGCCGTCCGGGGCGTCCGGAGGGCCCTGTTCCAGGACGGTGACGTGCCGCCAGCCCCGTTCGGTCAGCTCGTCGGCCAGGGCGCAGCCGACGATCCCCGCACCGATGATCACCAACCGGGCGCGCCGCGGGTCGGCGGGGCCGTGGACGGGGTCGGCGTACGGCATGGCGCACTCCTCACCGGCGCCGCCGGGCGCCGCGCAGGGGGTGGGGCAGGGATGCGGCGACGCGCGGCCACGGCGCCCGGGTGATCGGGTTCCGCTGCGTGGGGGCGCTCCGGGATCCGCGCATGGGGGCCATGCTCGAAGCGCGCCCGGAACCCGTCAAGGTGCGCCCGAAGCCAACCCGGGGTGGACGGGGGAGCACCCGAAGCCCCGGCAAAAGGCGTCTGGCGAGGCGTCAGCAGCCGCCCCAAAGAATCCCCGGCAAAGGGCACCCGGGCCGCCGCCGTCCCAAAGGGCGCCCCGGCCGCCGCCCCTCACGCCGCCGCCCGATCCCTCGGTGAGCCCTGATCGTCCCCCCGCGTCCGGCGTTCGCGGCGGCGGGAGCGGCGCCGGGCGCGGGCCGTGCTGCTCGGCAGCGAGTGCACGCCGTTGCGCTGCACCCACACCTGGCGCGTCACCCACACGTCCAGCACGCCCCAGGTGGCGACCACGGTGCTGGCGACCGTACTGAGGACGGCCGGGAAGGCGAACCACGCGCCCGCCACCGCGCACAGGAACGCCACCATGGCCTGAATGAGCGTCAGCGCGACGATGATGACGGCCCGTACCGCCGACGTGCGGACGGGGTCGGGCATCCGGCGCCTGGCCGCCGGCTCCTCCTGCCACAAGGGACGTCTGCCGGTGTCCATGAACACGTCACTCTCCCCGTGCTTCTCACGTGCCCGGGGCCACGACCGTGCCCAGGCCCACGACGCGGCCCTTCGGCGGGTGCCCGGGCCCGGCTCGCCCTGCGGGCGCGCCGGCCGTGCTCACGGGCCGGTCGCGGGTCTTCCGGCCGCGTCGCGCCGGCCGGTCCGTCGTGCCGGCGGGCCGCGCCGTGCCGTACCGTTCCCCTGGTTTTCCATGGTCACGAACGGCGGCGCGAGCGGGTTCCCGGGGACCGTGGTTTTTCGGCCACCCGTCGTCGTGGACGGCGGTGCGGGCCCGAGGTGTTCGAGACCACAGAGGCGGGTGGGTTGTCCCGGAATCAACGGACAACTCGTGACGTTCCACCCCTGACCTGCGGCTCAGTCAACCCCCTGGCGCTCGGACACGTCTTCGAGTTGTTCCCCCGACAGTAGTAGGCTCGGCGCCGTTTGTTGACGGAACACCGTCCCCGTGCGCCGGGGTTGACGTAGGGGAGGCCATGCGCTTTCGAGGGAAGTCGATCCGTCGGAAGATCGTGGCGCTGCTGCTCGTGCCGCTGGTGTCGCTCACCGCCATGTGGGCGTTCGCCACCTACATCACCGGCCGCGAGGCCGACCAGCTGCTCGACGTCGCCAACGTCGTCAACCGGCTCGGCTACCCGGCCGAGGAGGCCGTCCAGGCCCTCCAGAAGGAACGCCGGCAAAGCCTCCTCTACCTGGCCGACCGCCGCGGCGCCGACGCGCTGGACAGCCTGCGCAAGCGCGCACAGGCCACCGACCGGGCCGTCGACCGGCTGCGGACCAACGCCCAGGACCCGGACGTGCGCGAGGACCTGAACGGCGAGGCCGGGGTCCGCATACGCACCGTCCTCCAGGGCGCCGACGGCCTCTCCGCGCTGCGCACCCGCATCGAGCACAACACCATCACCCGCGGCGAGGTCTTCGAGGCCTACAACGCGCTGGTCGATCCGCACTACCAGTTCCTGGCCTCCCTGTACGGCCTGGAGAACGTGGCGATGGACAAGCAGGGCCGGGCCCTGATCAACGTCACCCGCGCCCGCGAGGCCCTGGCCCGTGAGGACGCGCTGCTCGCCGCCGGGCTGGCCGCCGGCGGCATGGACAAGGCGGACGTGCGGCGGTTCTCCGACCGCGTCGCCGAACGCCGGGTGCTCTACGACACCGCCCTCCCCGTGCTGCCCGCCTCCGAGCGCGCGATCTTCCAGGACTACTGGCGCACGGCCGGGGCCCGCGAACTCGTCTCCTACGAGGACCAGGTGATCGCGGCCGGCAGCCCGCGCGCCGTCGACGCCGAACGCTGGAACGCCGCCTCCACCAAGGTGCTGGGCGACCTGGAACGCATGGGCCGGGAAGCCGGCGAGCGCTTCAAAGAGCGCGTCGCGCCGGTCGCCCGCTCCGTTCTGCTCAAGGCGGCCGGCGCCGGTGTGCTCGGCTTCCTGACCCTGCTGGTCTCCGTGGCGATCTCGCTGCGCATCGGCCGCCGGCTCGTCAAGGACCTCACCCGCCTGCGCAAGAGCGCCCTGGAGGTCTCCGCCGTCCGCCTGCCGAGCGTGATGCGCCGGCTGGCCGCGGGGGAGCAGGTGGACGTGGAGACCGAGGCGCCGCGCCTGGAGTTCGGACCGGACGAGATGGGGCAGGTCGGACAGGCGCTCAACACCCTCCAGCGCGCCGCCGTCGAGGCCGCCGTCAAACAGGCCGAGATGCGGCACGGCGTCTCGGAGGTGTTCGTCAACCTCGCCCGCCGCAGTCAGGTGCTGCTGCACCGTCAGCTGACGCTGCTGGACGCCATGGAGCGCCGCACCGAGGACACCGACGAGCTCGCCGACCTGTTCCGGCTCGACCACCTCACCACCCGCATGCGGCGGCACGCCGAGGGCCTGGTCATCCTCTCCGGCGCGGCGCCCTCCCGGCAGTGGCGCAAGCCCGTCCAGCTCATGGACGTGGTCCGCGCCGCGGTCGCGGAGGTGGAGGACTACGAACGCATCGAGGTACGCCGCCTCCCGCGGCTCGCCGTCGACGGACCCGCCGTCTCCGACCTCACCCACCTGATCGCCGAGCTGCTGGAGAACGCCACCGTCTTCTCGCCGCCGCACACCGCCGTCCACGTGGTCGGCGAGCGGGTCTCCAACGGCTTCACCCTGGAGATCCACGACCGCGGCCTGGGCATGAGCCCGGACGACATGCTGGACGCCAACCTCCGGCTCGCCGAGACCCCCGAGTTCGAACTGTCCGACACCGACCGGCTCGGCCTCTTCGTCGTCAGCCGCCTGGCCCGGCGGCAGCACGTCCGGGTGTCGCTCCAGCCCTCCCCGTACGGCGGCACCACCGCGGTCGTCTTCGTGCCCGGCACCATCCTCACCGACGCGCCGGAACGGGACGGGAAGGACACCGACGGCGCCGGGATCCCGCTCACCGCGAAGCTCGGCGCCCTGCCGCCGGAGCGCGCCGCGGGCGCCGGGGCCGTCCTGGACGGGCCGGTGGAGCTGGAAGCGCCGCTGGTGGCGGACGAGCCGGGCGGCTGGGGCGGCCCTCGGCCCGGGAGGCGCCCGCACGGGGGAACGTCCTGGGGCGAGGAGCGCCGCTTCACCGGCGGGGAGCACGACCGCTTCCCCGTCGGTGAGCACGACCGGGGGCCGGTGCGCGGCCCGGTACCCGTACCGTCCGCCCTTGAGCAGCATCAGCCGGCTCCTGACCAGGTGCCCGACGCGCCCGCGCGGCTGCCGCGCCGCAGGCGCCCGGCCGACCACGCCGGGGACCACGGCCACCCGGCCGAGCACACCCCGCCGCACGCCGCCCCGGCTCCCACCACGCCGGGCGGGCTGCCCCGCCGCGTCCGGCAGGCCAGCCTCGCCCCGCAGCTCAAGGCCGAGCCCGCCTGGCGGGCCGAGGCGGAGCAGCCGGGCGGCGTCACCGAGGTCGACGACCGCGACGCCGAAGAGGTGCGCGCCCGCATGGCCTCCCTCCAGCGCGGCTGGCAGCGGGGCCGCCGGGAGAACGGCGAGGACGGCCCCCGGGCCGCACGCGGCACCTCCGTACAGGCGGACCCGCGCGAGGCACCGGCCTCCTACGACGCACCGGAGACGTACGGCACCCCAGGGACCCACGTCCCGCCGGACGCCCGCGGCACACGAGACCACCAGGGCAACACAGCACCAGGGAACACATCAGGAGGCGACGGTCGATGACCGCACGGAACGCAGCAGCGGCCAGTGCCGGGGCGCGGGGATCGGGTTCGGGATCGGGCGAGCTCGGCTGGCTCCTCGACGAGCTGGTCGGGCGGGTGGGCAGCATCCGCAAGGCGCTGATCCTCTCCAGCGACGGCCTGCCCACCGGGGCCTCCGCCGACCTCTCCCGCGAGGACAGCGAGCACCTCGCGGCGGTCGCGTCCGGCTTCCACAGCCTGGCCAAGGGCGTCGGACGGCACTTCGACGCCGGCCGGGTCCGGCAGACCCTGGTCGAGCTGGACGACGCGTTCCTGTTCGTCAGCGCGGCGGGCGACGGGAGCTGTCTGGCCGTGCTCGCCGACGCCGAGTCCGATGTCGGGCTGATCGCCTACGAGATGACGCTGCTCGTCAAGCGCGTGGGCACCCACCTGGGCACCGCGCCCCGGTCGGGGCAGCCCGCCGGGGGATGACGGCGGTGACGCCATGAGCGGAGACGGCGCGGCGGCGTTCGGACGGGGGACGCGGCACTGGTACGACGACGAGGCGGGCCCCGTCGTCCGCCCGTACGCGATGACCCGCGGACGCACCCGCAGCGCCGCCGAGGCGCGGCTCGACCTGATCGCGGTGGTGATCGCCGAGGACCGGGCGGAGGGGCCGGTCACCGACCAGACGCTCTCCCCGGAGCACGTGGAGATCGTCGACCGGTGCCGGGCGGCCCCGCTGTCGGTCGCCGAGCTCGCGGCCGGGCTCGACCTGCCGGTCGGGGTCGTCCGCGTGCTCATCGGCGATCTGCTGGACGCCGAACTGGTGCGGGTCAGCAGGCCGGTGCCGCCGGCCGAGCTGCCGGACGCGAGCGTCCTGCGCGAGGTCATCGACGGGCTGCGGGCGCTGTGAACCGCGGTGCCGGGCGGTCCGGCACCGCGTCCGTCCCCCGTCCGCCCGGAAACGGACCCCGGTCGCGCTCCCTAGAGGCGCGCCGGGCTCCCCGGACCCTTCGGACCTTCCCGACCCTTCCGGATCTTCCCGGCCCTCCGGACCCGGGAATTCCCGAACTCCGTACCGCGACGAGCACCAGGTGATCGACGTTGTACGGTTCCCATGCAGAAGCTGACCGTTTGTGAACTCCGAGGATCGACAATGCATTTGATCTGCACGAGCGGCGGAACGGGGGAGGAGCCCCATGGTCTTCGGACGCGCTGAACACCGCTCCACCCGCCGCGCCGAGCGCCGTGCCGCCCGCCGTCACGACCCCGCCCCCGACCCCGTCACGCTCAAGATCCTGGTGGCGGGCGGCTTCGGCGTCGGCAAGACGACGCTGGTGGGCGCGGTCAGCGAGATCAAGCCGCTGCGCACCGAGGAGCGGCTGACCGAGGCCGGCCGCCCGGTCGACCGCCTCGACGGGGTGGAGGGCAAACGGACCACCACCGTGGCCATGGACTTCGGGCGGATCACCCTCCGCGAGGACCTGGTGCTCTACCTCTTCGGCACCCCGGGACAGCACCGCTTCTGGTTCCTGTGGGACGAGCTGGCGCTCGGGGCGCTGGGCGCGGTGGTCCTCGCCGACACCCGGCGCCTGGAGGACTCCTTCGCCGCCGTCGACTACTTCGAACGGCGCGACATCCCGTTCGTCGTCGGCGTCAACTGCTTCGAGGGCGCCACCGCCTACCCCGCCGAAACCGTGCGCGAGGCCCTGGACCTGGACCCCGGCGTGCCGCTGCTGCTGTGCGACGCGCGGGAGAAGGAATCCGTGAAGGACGTGCTGATCGCCGTCGTGAAACACGCGATGGACAGCGGCCCCCAACGGCGCGAACCCGCGCTGCCCTGAGGGGACGACCCCGAGGAGACAGCCCTGAGGGACTTGCCTCAAGGGGACGGCCCCTCAGGTGACGCGGAAGCGCGGCCCGTACCCCGCCGTCCGGGGCACGGGCCGTCGCGCGTACGGGCGGGCCGGTCCGGGGTTGGAGGCCGCCCCGGAGCCCGCCCCTGAAGGCGGGCCGCGAGCCCACCCCGGCCTCCCGCCGTTTACCCCTCCCGCCCCTCCGCCTGCCACCCGAAGCTGCGCTCCACGGCCCGGCGCCAGTTGCCGTACTCGCGGTCCCGCGTCGCCCCGTCCATGTGCGGCGTCCACTCGGTGTCCCGCTGCCAGTGGGCGCGCAGCTCGTCCAGGTCCTGCCAGACGCCGGTGGCCAGCCCGGCCGCGTACGCCGCGCCCAGGCAGGTGGTCTCCGAGATCACCGGGCGGATCACCGGCACCCCCAGCACGTCCGCCTGGTGCTGCATCAGCAGGCCGTTGGCCGTCATCCCGCCGTCGACCTTCAGGGAGGTGATCCGCACGCCCGAGTCCTCGTACATGGCGTCCACCACCTCCCGCGTCTGCCAGCTCGTGGCCTCCAGCACGGCGCGCGCCAGGTGCGCCTTGGTGACGTACGCGGTCAGACCGGTGATCACCCCGCGGGCGTCCGCGCGCCAATAGGGCGCGAACAGGCCCGAGAACGCCGGGACGATGTACGCGCCGCCGTTGTCCTCGACGCTCGCCGCCAGGCTCTCGATCTCCGCCGCCGAGCCGATCAGCCCGAGCTGGTCGCGGAACCACTGCACCAGGGAGCCGGTGACCGCGATGGAGCCCTCCAGGCAGTAGACCGGCGCCTCGCCGCCGAGCTGGTACCCGAGCGTCGTCAGCAGTCCGCTCTTGGACGGCACGGGGCGGGTGCCCGTGTTCATGAGCAGGAACGAACCCGTCCCGTAGGTGTTCTTGGCCTCGCCCACCCCGTAACAGGTCTGGCCGAACACGGCCGCCTGCTGGTCGCCGAGCGCGCCCGCCACCGGCACCCCCGCCAGCGGCCCGACGGCCGTCCCGTACACCTCGGCCGACGACCTGATCTCCGGCAGCACCGACTCCGGCACGCCCATGGCCGACAGGATCGAGGCGTCCCACTGGAGGGTGGTCAGGTTCATCAGCATCGTGCGCCCGGCGTTGGTCACGTCGGTGACGTGCGTGCCGCCGTCCACGCCGCCCGTCAGGTTCCAGATCAGCCAGGAGTCCACGGTGCCGAAGGCGATCTCGCCGCGCTCGGCGCGGGCCCGCAGCCCGGGGACGTTCTCCAGCAGCCAGGCCACCTTGGGACCGGAGAAATAGCTGGCCAGCGGCAGCCCGGTGGCGTCCCGGAACCGGTCCTGGCCCACCTCGCCGCCCAGCTCCGCGCACAGCGGCGCGGTCCGGGTGTCCTGCCAGACGATCGCGTTGTGCACCGGCTTCCCCGTGAACCGGTCCCACAGGACGGTGGTCTCGCGCTGATTGGTGATGCCCACCGCGCCGAGCTGCTCCGCCCGCAGCCCCGCCTTCGCGAGCGCGCCGGTGACCACGGCCTGCACCTTGGCCCAGATCTCGGTGGCGTCGTGCTCCACCCACCCCGGCTTGGGGAAGATCTGGCGGTGCTCCCGCTGGTCCACGGCGACGATCGCGCCGTCCCGGTTGAAGATGATGCAACGGGTGGAGGTGGTGCCCTGGTCGATCGCGGCGACGTACCCGCCGGCCGCGCCGGTGCTCTCCGTCATGAACGTCTCCTGGTCCGTGGCTGGAAGCTGCGCGTGGTACGTGTGCGTCCGACGCCCGGGACGCCCGGCCCCGGGGAAGAACCGCCGGTGTTGCTAGAAGACCGCCCGGTACACGAGCCCCGAGAGCGCCGCCCCGATCAACGGACCGGCCACCGGGATCCACGCGTACGCCCAGTCGCTGGAGCCCTTGCGCGGGATCGGCAGCAGCGCGTGCGCCAGCCGCGGCCCCAGGTCGCGGGCCGGGTTGATGGCGTACCCGGTGGGGCCGCCCAGCGACAGGCCGATCCCCACCACCAGCAGGGCGACCAGCAGGACGTTGATCCCCGACCCGTAGACCCCGGCCTCCTCACCGGGCACCCGCCCCAGACCGATCCCCTTGTTCTGCCCGAAGAACAGCAGCGGCAGCACCAGCCCCATGGTGGCGATGACCTCGGTGACGAGGTTGGCGGCGGGGTTGCGGACCTCCGGGGCGGTGGCGAAGACCCCCAGCGTCGGCTGAGCCTTGTCCTCCTCCGCGTTGGCGGCGAACTGCGCGTAGTACAGCGCCCACGCCAGGACGGCGCCGAGCACCGCGCCCACCATCTGCGCCGCCATGTACAGCGGCACCTTGGACCACTCCGTGCCGTCCGCGATCGCCGACCCCAGCGTCACGGCCGGGTTCAGGTGCCCGCCGGACAGCGGTGCCGCGGTGTACGCCCCGGCGAGTACACCGAAACCCCAGCCGAAGGCGATCACGACCCAGCCCGCGGCCCGCGCCTTGGAGTAGTGCAGGGTGACGGCGGCGCACACGCCGGCGCCGAACAGGATGAGGATCGCCGTGCCGATGACCTCACCGACGAAGATGTCCCCGTTGGAATACATGGCGGCTCCCTTGGCCCTCGCCCGAGGGGACGCCCCCTCGGTCCTCCGTGCAGGGTGCGCGTCCACAGGGTGCGTACGCCCTGTCCCGCCTGCGGAGCCGGTGGCGGACGCGTGGCCCCTCGCGTCCGTGCCCCACCCGGTGCTCCTGTCGAGCGTGCCGGTGCCGGGCGTCGAGCCGGCGCCGGCGGTGTAGAGCGGGCGGCGCGGTGCCGCCGGGTGGCCGGGCCCGTCCGCGTACGGCGGTGCCGACCGACACCGGAAGTGTTCACCGGCCGTGATGGAGCGTCAAGGTCACCGGCCCTCCGAGGAGACGCACCGGGCCGAAAGGGCCGCCCCTCCCGAAGCGGCGGCACCTCGACGCCCGCCGCGCCCGGGAGCCCGAGCGCTCCGGGGCTGAACCCTCCGCGGCACCGCGGCGTCCCTGTGGGCGGGCCGTGCGCACGGGACCGACGGGGGTGGATCCGTGCCCTGCCCCTCGTGTTGGAAGGGGCTCTCCCGGCCGCCACCGGGCGGGCCCCTGCGGACGGGGCTGTCGGCTTCCTCGCGGGACAGGACTTCCGCGGATCTCCCGGACGACGCGGGTCCTCCTTACGGGACGGGTGACGAGCACCGGCAGGCGGCCGAAGCGTTTCGACGCTCCTCAGCGAGCCCGGATTTCCTCAGCCGACCCCGCCCCCACCCCGCACCCGCACCGGATACCCGACCCCGCCCCCCTCCCGCCGCTCCACGACCACCCGCCCGTCCTCCCACCGCGTCGCGAACCGCTCGACCTCCGGACGAGCCCAGCCGTCCCCGGCGTCCGGCATCACCACACCACCGCCGGCCTGCCCGGGAGCCGGCGCCCACACCTCCAGCTCCGTCCGCCCGTCCGCCCCCGCGACCGGCAGCACGGCGCCCGCCCGCGCCAGCACCGGGATCCGCGCGAGCGGCGTGTCCAGCACCACCTGCCCCGGTCCTTCGTGGGCGCGCCCGGTGGCCGTGTCGTACCACCGCCCCCGGGGCAGCGGTACGGAGCGCCGCTCCACCCCGGGCCCCATGACGGGCGCCACCAGCAGCGCGTCCCCCAGGAGGAAGGCGTCCTCGCGGTCGCGCAGCGCGCGGTCCTCGGGGGAGGCCCACCACAGCGGGCGCACATAGGGCGCCCCGGTGAGCCGCGCGAGCTGCGCCAGGGTGACGAAGTACGGCAGCAGCCGCTCCCGCTCCCGCAGCGCCGCCCGGGCGTGCTCCAGGACCACGGGCCCGTACTCCCACGGCTCCCGCCGCCCCGCGGAGAGGGCCGAATGGGTCCGGAACAACGGTAGGTACGCCGCCAGCTGGAACCACCGCAGGTACAGCTCGCCCGAGGGCACCCCGGAGAAGCCGCCGATGTCCGGCCCGCTGTAGGGCACCCCGCACAGCCCCATCCCCAGCACGAGCGACAGCGACGCCCGCAGCCCCGGCCACCCGGTCGCCACGTCCCCGGACCAGGTCCCCCCGTACCGCTGCATCCCGGCCCACCCGGACCGCGAGAAGAGGAACGGGCGCTCGTCGGGCCGCAGCCGGACGAGCGCCTCGTAACCGGCCCGCGCCATCGCCAGGGCGTACACGTTGTGGGCCTCGCGGTGGTCGCCGCCGCGGCCTTCGAGCGCGTGCCGGGCCGACCGGGGCAGCGTCGTGTCACCGAACGCGGCGAAGGACACCGGCTCGTTCATGTCGTGCCAGACCCCCGCGAACCCCTGCGCCAGCCGCTCCGCGTACAGCCCGCCCCACCAGGCGCGCACCCGCGCGTCCGTGAAGTCGGGGAAGACCGCCTCGCCCGGCCACACCACCCCCCGCACCACCCGGCCCCGGGCGTCCCGCACGAACGCGTCGGCCGCCGCCCCGCTCGCGTACACCGCGCTGCCCTGCCCGGCCTTGACCCCGGGATCGACGATGGACACCAGCCGTACCCCCGCCTCCCGCAACTCCCGGGCCAGCCCGGGCAGGTCGGGGAAGGCGGACCGGTCCACGGTGAAGACCTGGTGGCGGTCGAGGTGGTCGATGTCCAGGTGGACGGCGGACAGCGGCAGCCCCCGTTCCCGGTAGCCGTCCACCACCCGCCGCACCTCGGTCGCGCTGCCGAACCCCCAGCGGGAGTGGTGGTACCCCAGCGCCCACCGGGGCGGCAGCGCCGGCGCGCCGGTCAGCGCCGTCCAGCCGCGCAGCACCCGGGAGGGCGTGCCGACGACCACCCAGTAGCGCAGCGGCCCGCCCTCCATCCGCACCTCGCAGGTGCCGGGCCGGTCGTGTCCGGAACCCGCGCCCTCCACGCCCTCGCGGAGCAGGACCCGGCCGTCCCAGGAGTTGTCGTGGAACACCAGGTGCGTACCGGCGTCCGCCACCACCATGTGGACGGGCATGGTGACGGACAGCGGATCGTCCCCCGGCACGAAGGCGCCGCCGGGATCGGTGTTCCACAGCCGGTACGCGCCCCGGCGCAGCCGCGGGCCGTCCGCCCGCCCGCCGAGCCCGAAGAACCGGGCGTCCGCCGGCACCTCGGAACGTTGCACCCAGCGCGCGCCACCCCCCGCCTCCGCCACCCGGTCCCACCAGCGCGGCGGCAGCTCCCGCCGCAGCACCACACCACCCGGCGTCCGCACCTCCACCGCGCCGTGCCGGGACACCGTCACCGTCACCCGCTCCGACACCACCCGCCAGCCGCCCTCGGTGTCCGGCTCCAGCACCGCCCGCCCGTCCGCCTCCGGACCCGCCCCGCACAGCGCGTACGAGGGCTCGGGCCCGGCCCCGTCCCAGCCGCAGAACACCGCGCCACCGGACGCCACCCGCACCCGCAGCGACGACCGGGCGAAGTGCACGATCCCACCGCCCGGCCTCGGCTCGGCGCCGCGCGCCGGTCCCGGCACCCGCGCCCGCTCCGGGCCGCGGCGCGGCAGCCCCACCGCGTCCGCGCGCCGCCGGCGCCACGCCGACCGCACGGCCCGCAGCCCCTGGGCCGTCCCCAGCGCCCTGACCACCTTGATCACCCGCACCGACCGCACCAGCTCCCGCGCGTCCATGCGGCTCACCATGCCACCGTCGCCTCCGGGTGCGGGCGCCGTTCAGCCGCCGTTCACCTGGGGTCGGCCAGGCCAGTGCGGCACGGCCGTGCCGATCGTGGCGCGAGGGGCGGCCTTGCGCCCGGGGGCACCGCCCGTCCGCCCCACAGGACCGAGGCCCAGCGCCTCGCTTGCCGGAGTGCTGTGTGTGCGGCTCGCTGTGCCGGGAACTCACGGGGGCGGAGATCCGGAAATTCCGGCCTGCCTTTCCACTCCGCCCCTCGGCGATCACGGGCCCGACAAGGCGTCCGCACACACCGGCACGGCATCGGAATGCCTGCCGACCGGCAATGTCGTTAGCATGTCCCGAAGAGATCTTGATCTCGGCGATATACGCGACGGGTCCGGACGCCACATTCGTCCACACGAACCCGGCTGAAACACCAAAACCCAATGGAGGAAAGAAACTTGACCATCAGGAAGGCCCTCGCCGGTTCCCTCGGAGCCGCCGTTCTCGCGATAGCCGCCACCACCGCGACCACCGGCACCGCCCACGCCGCCGGCAGCGCCAAAGGCCGGTGGGACTGCACCAAGGGCTGGTTCTGCGGGTGGGACGCCACCAACTACCGCCAGAACGTGACCTGGACGGAGGTCCGCGCCTTCCCGGAGGAAAAGTGCGGCAAGGGCTCCTGGAAACCCCGCAACAATGCCAAGCTCCGCTCCGCGTGGAACCGCGACTCCAAGCACACGTGGTACGGGCTGGACAAGAACAACAAGACCCACCAGATCCTGCGGAAGTACGGACAGGTGGGCTCTCTCGTTCCCAACATCTCGTCCTGGAAGTCGATTACCAAATGGTGCTGGCGGTAATCGGCCTCCCGGCACACGTGCCACCTTTTCCGGTCCGGCATTGAGCCACTGAGCCCCGGCCGGAGGTCGGCTGATCACCACCCGCGGGACGGCTCGGAGCGCGTCCGGCGGGCCCGGTGATCAGCCGACGGCGTCCTTCGCGCGGTGGTCCACCCGCACCACACCCTCCCGCCCCGGAATATGGGGGGACAGCCCTGGTGCCGGAGTCGATCACATGGCATCGTCCTGCCAAGCCGTGTCACGCGCACACCCCCGCCGTGCGCGGAGCCACGCACACGACGCGTACAGCCGGGAGCCGCATCATGACCACCGCACCGCAGTCCGCCGCCCAACCGGAGCCCCTGTGGCGGCCCGGCCCGGACCGTATCGCCGGAGCCCGCATCACCCGCTTCCACCGGTGGGCGGCCGAACGCCACGGCGCCCCCGCCCCCGCCTCCGGCGACCCGGTGGCCGACTACGCCGCGCTGCACCAGTGGTCCGTGGACGACCTCGGGGTCTTCTGGAAGGCCGTCACCGAGTGGTTCGACGTGCGCTTCGGGACGCCGTACGACACCGTCCTGGCGGACACCTCGATGCCCGGCGCCCGCTGGTTCCCCGGCGCCACGCTCAACTACGCGGAGCACGCCCTGCGCGCCGGCCAGGACCCGGACCGCGCCGACCGACCGGCGCTCCTGTATGTGGACGAGACCCACGACCCGGCCCCCGTCACCTGGTCCGAGCTGCGCTCCCAGGTCGGCTCGCTCGCCGCCGAGCTGCGCCGGATCGGCGTGTGCCCCGGCGACCGCGTCAGCGGCTACGTCCCCAACATCCCGCAGGCCGTCGTCGCCCTCCTGGCCACCGCCGCGGTCGGCGCGGTGTGGACCTCCTGCGCCCCGGACTTCGGCGCCCGCAGCGTCCTGGACCGCTTCCAGCAGGTGGAACCGGTCGTCCTGTTCACGGTGGACGGCTACCGCTACGGAGGCAAGGAACACGACCGGCGCGAGACCGTCGCCGAACTCCGCCGCGAACTCCCCACCCTGCGCGCCGTCGTCCACATCCCCCTCCTGGGCACCCCCGCACCCGAAGGCGCGCTGGAGTGGTCGGACCTGACCTCCGCCGACACCGAACCGGTCTTCGAACAGGTCCCCTTCGATCACCCCCTCTGGGTCCTGTACTCCTCCGGGACCACCGGCCTCCCCAAGGCCATCGTCCAGTCCCAGGGCGGCATCCTGATCGAACACCTCAAGCAGGCCGGCCTGCACTGCGACCTCGGTCCGGAGGACCGGTTCTTCTGGTACACCTCCACCGGCTGGATGATGTGGAACTTCCTCGTCTCCGGCCTCCTCGTGGGCGCCACCGTCGTCCTGTACGACGGCAGCCCCGGCCACCCGGACACCGCCGCCCAGTGGCGGATCGCCGAACGCACCGGCACCACCGTCTTCGGCACCTCCGCCGCCTACGTCATGGCCTGCCGTAAGGCGGGCCTCCACCCCGCCCGCGACCTGGACCTGTCCGCCGTCAAGTGCGTCGCGACCACCGGCTCCCCGCTGCCGCCGGACGGCTTCCGCTGGCTGCACGAGGAGGCCGCGGGCCCGGACGGCGACCTGTGGATCGCCTCCGTCAGCGGCGGCACCGACGTGTGCAGCTGCTTCGCCGGCGCCGTCCCCACCCTCCCCGTCCACATAGGCGAGCTCCAGGCACCCTGCCTCGGTACGGACCTCCAGGCGTGGGACCCGAACGGCAAGCCCGTCACCGACGAGGTCGGCGAGCTGGTGATCACCAACCCGATGCCCTCCATGCCCGTCCGCTTCTGGAACGACCCGGACGGCAGCCGCTACCACGACAGCTACTTCGACATGTACCCGGGCGTCTGGCGGCACGGGGACTGGATCACCCGCACCTCCCGCGGCAGCGTCGTCATCCACGGCCGCTCCGACTCCACCCTCAACCGGCAGGGCGTCCGCATGGGCTCCGCCGACATCTACGAAACCGTCGAGCGCCTGCCGGAGATCAAGGAATCCCTGGTCATCGGGCTCGAACTGCCCAACGGCGGCTACTGGATGCCGCTGTTCGTGCACCTCGCCCCCGGAGCCGTCCTGGACGACGCGCTGCGCGACCGCATCAAGCGGACCATCCGCGAGCAGCTCTCCCCGCGCCACGTCCCCGACGACATCATCGAGGCCCCCGGCGTGCCGCACACCCTCACCGGCAAGCGCATCGAAGTCCCCGTCAAGCGCCTCCTCCAGGGCACCCCGCTCGACAAGGCCGTCAACCCCGGTTCGGTCGACGATCTCGGCCTGCTCCGCTTCTACGAGCGCGTCGCCAACGAACGCGTCGCCAACGAACGCCTGGCCACCGACCGAGCGGAATGACGTCCGGGACGCCGTTGTCAGACCCTCCGGCTACTCTCCGTCACAAGAACTGTTCGTGCAGCGATGCTGCCGCACTGACCAGGGGGAGTCATGACATCAGCGTCCCGACGCAACGACACCGACCACGCACAGGACCGGACTCCGGGAACCGACCGTCCGCCCGGAGCACCACCCGGCCCTCCGGCGGACGTCGAGGGAGCCCACGGTCCCGGACGTCCACAACGACTCGGACGGCCGGAGGCCCGGGTGCGGACCGGCGATCCGGGGAACGAGGATCAGCGGCCCGCTGATCCCGGGCCCGCTGATCCGGGGGCCGCGGAGCCCGGCCGGACGGCGTGGGCGGACGAGCCGGCGCGGGGCCGGACACCGGCCCCGCGGCAGTCCGACGCCCCACCCGAAGCCCCGCCCGACCTCCGGACCGACTCCCGGACCAGCTTTCGGCCCATCGAAAGCCATCCGCTGCGCTGCGAAGTCCCCAGCACCGCAGCCCTCCTGGCGGACGCGCGGGACTTCGCGGCCATGCGCCGCTACGACACCTTCCCGTTCGACGACCACACCGCCTACCTCCAGCAGATGGAGTGCCTGCTGCGCACCCTGTCCGCACAGGGCGTCCACACCACCGTCACCCTCTTCGACCCCGCCGCCTACGCGGCGTTCTGCGCGGAACACCACCTGGACCCGGACGCCCCCGGCAGCCGCAGCCGCTACACCGCCGAACGGGCCTGCACCGGCGCCGCACTGCCCTACTCCGGCCAGCCCCTGCACCAGCTCCTGCCCGTCCTGATCGAGGCATCGGAACACCGGGCGACCTGGGAGTACGCCTCCTCGCTCCTCTCCGTCACCGGCGCCTGCCCCGACTGCGGGGAGGACCTGGCCCACGCCGCCTTCGCCCGCGCGTCACTGATGGTGACGCGTCTCCTGGAAGCCCTCGGCCCGGGCACCCACCACCTGGTGTGCAGCGTCCCCGCGGACGGCATCCCGCTCCTCGCCGCCTTGCACACCACCTCCGACGACGGCACGACCGCCCGCCTCTCCGAGCCCCAGACCCGCTTCTTCTGCACGGTCCTGGCCGCCGGGATCGCCCTGAAGAGCCCCGGCGGGATCGTGTCGCGCACCACGACCACCGCCCCTCCGGACGCGCCGCCGGGCACGGAACGCGAGACGGTGCGGGGCTGGTCCCTGCGCGACTCCTGGCCGCGGCCCCTCAGCGCCGCCGAGGTCTTCACCGCCTACTGCACCGACGCCGAAACCGGCGCCCCCGTCCCGCCAGAGCCCGGCGTCGACCACCACCCCGGCATCCCGCTGCCGCCCCCACCGGAGGAACCCCACCACCACTGACCGACCCGCCCCGGACACCGCGAACCCCGGGACCCCACGGCACCGAAACCTCACCGGCAGAGGGGAGGAACGACGGATGGCCGCCCTGCCTCACGGCAGGACGGCCATCCGGAAACCGAGCCATCGCCCGCACACCACGGTCTCGCCCGTGGTCGTGCTCACCGGCGACCGCCGGGGATCACTCCCCGGACAGCACCGCCTGCGCGGCGGTCCGCGCCTCCTCGGCGGTGTCCGCGGCGCGCGCGGCAGCCGCGGCCCGCTCGCACTGCGCCAGCGTGTGCTTGGCCAGCGTGGCGCGCACGTACGGAATCGACGCCGCACCCATCGACAGGCTCGTCACGCCCAGGCCCGTCAGCACACAGGCCAGCAGCGGATCGGAGGCCGCCTCACCACACACGCCACAGCTCTTGCCCTCGGCCTTCGCGGCCTCGGCCGAAGCCGCCACGAGGTCCAGCAGCGCCGGCTGCCACGGGTCCTGGAGCCGCGAGACGGCACCTACCTGACGGTCCGCGGCGAAGGTGTACTGCGCCAGGTCGTTGGTGCCCAGCGACAGGAACTCGACCTCCTGGAGGATCGAGCGCGCGCGCAGCGCGGCGGACGGGATCTCCACCATCGCGCCGAACTTCGCCCGCAGCCCGGCCTCCCGGCACGCGTCCGCGAACGCCTTGGCGTCGATCCGGTCCGCGACCATGGGGGCCATGACCTCAAGGTAGACCGGCAGCCCCTCGGCGGCCTTGGCCAGCGCCGTCAGCTGCGTCCGGAGCACCTCCGGGTGGTCCAGCAGCGTCCGCAGGCCCCGCACGCCCAGCGCCGGGTTCGGCTCGTCGGCCGGCGTCAGGAAGTCCAGCGGCTTGTCCGCGCCCGCGTCCAGCACCCGCACCACGACCCGGCCCTCGGGGAAGGCTTCGAGCACCTTGCGGTACGCCTCGACCTGCTTCTCCTCGGACGGCGCCTTCTTGCTGTCGTCCAGGAACAGGAACTCGGTCCGGAACAGACCGACGCCCTCCGCACCCGCCTCGACCGCGGCCGGGACGTCGGCCGGTCCGCCGACGTTGGCCAGCAGCGGCACCTTGTGCCCGTCCGAGGTCGCCCCCGGACCGGAGGACGCGGCCAGCGCGGCCTTGCGCTCCTCGGCCGCCCGCTCCAGCTCCGCGCGCTTCTCCGCGCTCGGGTTGACGAAGATCTCGCCGGTGCTGCCGTCCACGGCCACCAGCGTGCCCTCGGGCAGCTCGCCCGCACCCGGCAGCGCGACCACGGCCGGCACACCCAGCGCCCGCGCGAGGATCGCGCTGTGGCTGGTCGGCCCGCCCTCCTCGGTGACGAACCCGAGCACCAGCGACGGGTCCAGCAGAGCGGTGTCCGCCGGCGCCAGGTCCCGCGCGATCAGCACGTACGGCTCGTCGCTGTCCGGCACGCCCGGCATCGGGACGCCCAGCAGGCGGGCGACGATACGGTTCCGCACGTCGTCCAGGTCGGCGACCCGGCCCGCGAGGTACTCGCCGGCCCCGGCCAGCAGCGCCCGGTAGGCGGCGAACGCGTCGTACACACCGCGCTCGGCGGTGCTGCCCACGGCGATGCGCCGCTCGACGTCCGCCATCAGCTCAGGGTCCTGAGCCATCATCGCCTGCGCCTCAAGCACGGCCTGGGCCTCGCCACCGGCCAGGTTGCCCCGCGCGATGAGGTCGGCGGCCACCGCTTCCACGGCCTGACGGGCGCGCCCCTGTTCGCGCTCCGCCTCCTCGGCCGGAATCTGCTTGGCCGGCGGCTCCAGAACCGCCGTGCCCATGTGCCGCACCTCGCCGATCGCCACACCGTGGCTCACGCCGACGCCTCGCAGCGTTGTCTCCATCTCACCCGTCTCCGGTTGGTGCGACGGCTCCTGCCGCCGCGGTGAATGTCGTACCGGCCGTCAAGGACGGCGCAGGCTCACTGCCAGCCGAACAGCGCGTCGCCGGCCTTCACATCGCCGTCCTCACGGACCTCGGCGAGCGAATCGGCGGTGGCCTCCAGGGCGACGACCGGGCAGACCGGGGACTTGCCGGCCTCTTCGACGGCGGCCGGGTTCCAGCGCACGACTTCCTGGCCGCGCACGACGGTGTCGCCCTTGTTGACGAGCAGCTCGAAGCCCTCGCCGTTGAGCTGCACGGTGTCGATGCCCAGGTGCGTCAGAACGCCGTGACCTTCGGAGTCGACGACGACGAACGCGTGCGGGTGCAGGGAAACAACGACACCATCGACGGGCGAGACAGCCGCGGACGGTTCACGAACCGGGTCGATAGCGGTGCCGGGACCCACCATCGCGCCGGAGAACACCGGGTCGGGCACTGCCGCGAGTCCGATGG
This sequence comes from Streptomyces sp. NPDC003077, assembly GCF_040611095.1. Taxonomy (NCBI): domain Bacteria; kingdom Bacillati; phylum Actinomycetota; class Actinomycetes; order Kitasatosporales; family Streptomycetaceae; genus Streptomyces; species Streptomyces sp. NPDC003077. The sequence continues at coordinate 50,759 of NZ_JBEXNM010000066.1, forward strand.
CGCGTCCAGCCAGAGGGGACGTCACGGTGGTCATGGGATACCTCCCAGGGGTGGAGATTCATCAGGCCGCCGTCACTACCTGTCCTGGACGGCGCACCGTTGAGAAGACTAAGTCATGAGAAGTACCGGTTCCGCACGAGACACCAGGTGGGAAGCCCTCTCGGAACACCAGGTGAGGGGCCCTCTCGGACCCCACGCCGACACTGCAGATTCGATTTGCCACCACCGGGCCGGCGCTGTACTGTCTAACCCCTGCCCCGGCTGCCCGGACGCACTGAGCTGCGTCGCAACCGAGGGCGGCCTCCACGAAAAGCCGATCAAGCTTTACGGAACGACGTCCGCATGTCCGCGGATTTCGGATTCGGAATGCGATCGGGTTTACTGGAGGGGAACGACCGGAAGGCGAATGCCGGATGGTTGCCCCGTTCCACAGGGGCCGGAAACGGAAAGCGGAAACGCGAAACGGATCTGGTAAAGTGGAAACCGCGAGAAAGGCGGCCGAAAGGCAGCCCGGACCGCGAACCGGC